>JAYTQG010000144.1:0-95981 GCA_043746815.1 Thermoleophilia bacterium
GATTTCGCCACACGGCTGATCCGGCGCTACTCGTCAGTGGCTGCCTGAACGGACCGCCGATCGCGGCAAAGGCTGCTGCGCTGAGGAGTGGGATCGCACTGGCACCGGCCACAGCCGCCAGGAGTGCGCGCCAGCGGATGGGCCACAGCACAACGGCCAAGACCGGAAACATGATCGGAGCGCTCTCACGCACTGACCAGGCACAACCGAGGAGCGCGCCCGCAGCCAGTGCCCACCGGATTGCGTGGTCGCCGCGTCGCCCCCGGAGCGCTGCCCAAACCGAGAGTCCAATCAGGGCGGGCATCCATGAGTCTGGGCGAAGGCGCGTGGCGAACTCGACCTCAAGTGGCGCGGCCGCCATGAGGGCGGACGCCAGCAGCCCAACTCTTGCCCCGGCAAGCTCTCGTCCGACCAGGAATGCCGCGATGACCCCGACAAGCGAGCCGACGAAGGGCCACGCGACTGCGGTGTAGTCGCTCGCACCAACGAGTCGAAAGAGTGTGGCGATTGGCCACAGCAAAACGATTCTCGTGCCGAACCACTCCCCTGGTCCGGTCGGCAAGAAGCCGTTTGCGAGGTTTCGTGCCACCTGTACGTAGCGGCCGTCGTCGTAGCCAATCCCGAATGTGACACCGCCGAAGGCCCAGAGACGAATCGCGATTGCGCCAATCGCAACGGTCAGCGCAGCTCCGACGGTTCCGGGGTTACGACCCCGCAGGATGTGGATCACGGTGGGCCGCTGGGATTGTCCGCCGATTCCAGTCGTGCAAGGCGCTCCTCCAGGATGGCGACCCGCTGAGCAAGTGCTCGCGTTCGCTGGACCGAGCGTGACAGGACGATTACGGTATCCAAGAGGACGAGTGCAAGGAAGATGAAGATGACCAAGAAGAGCGCTGACGGGGGGTAGGACACTCCGATCAGGTCAGAAAACGCCGCGAGGCCGCCCTTCCAGGCGCCAAGGATGCCGACCCCGAGGGCCCCGGCGAGCCAACCGATCGCGTAGCGCTCCTGGAGGCGTCGGGAACGAATCAACGCGAGGATCGCAATGATGACGAGCGCAGCTGCGATAACGCCGACGATGAGGAGTCGGCTCTGAACGTCGTCAGCCGCGGAGGGCCCGGTGACTGCGAGCCACCTCACGGCGTGCCCACGTGTCGTGAAGGGTTTCGTCCCAGGCAGCGGATCAGGACGGCGAGGCTGACTTTGACGATGTAGTAGACGGAGCGAATCGGTGTAATCGACGATTGCCCGGCCTCGCGTTGGCGCATCTGGACAGGGACCTCCGTCACACGCAGGCCACTGCGGTCCGCAAGGACGATTGCCTCGGCCTCCGGGTAGTCGGACGGATATTCGCGCGCAAAGACCGCAATGGCGGCGCGGTCGGCGGCGCGGAGGCCGGAGGTTGTATCGGTCACTCGGTAACCCACGAGCGCTGAGATCAGCTTGGAAAGGAGTGTGATCCCGCCCTGCCTCGCCCAGGAGGGGCGATAGCCGCCTGCGATGAAGCGTGATCCAATGACGTAGTTCGCGGTGCCTGCCGCCAGCTCCCGAAGGAGCAGTGGAACCTGGTCGGCGGGGTGCTGTCCGTCACCATCAACCTGCACGAGAACGTCATATCCTTCCGCCTGCGCCAGTTGATAGCCCGCCTGGACCGCACCCCCGATACCGAGGTTGAAGGGCATTTTGAGCACCCTGGCTCCCGCGGCGGCGGCGACAGCGGCGGTGTCATCACGCGAGCCGTCATCGACGACGACAACCTCCACCTGAGGGTCAACCAGGGCGCGAAGCTCTGTGACTACCGCGCCGACGCTCGTCGCCTCGTTCAGTGCGGGCACCACCACGAGGACCCGGGGGTGTGTTCGGGGTTGCTCGGACACCTGAGGCAGCGTACCGACTGGGCTGACGCTCACTGCCCGCCGAAATGGGAGAAGGCCTCCGGTCCGCAGGCGTGCTGTCTCAGATGTGCTCGCCAGTCCCTGTCCAGGGTCAGACCCTGGTGATGCAGGGAGCGACGCTCCCGGGAACTTTTCGGCAGCGCCGTCAGGCCCCGGACGACCCCACCAAGGGCCGCGCGCCGCACTCCAGGAGTGCTCCCCGCATCCGCTGAACTGAGTGCCCGCCACCGCCTCAACGTCCACCACGGGGATGTCAGCAGCATCGTGAGCGGCAGATGGCGGGCCGCCACGACAATTCGGTTGCGTTCAACCAGCGTTGCCTTCGCAGGCGATGTCTCGCCAAACGTTCCGGAGAAGTGATGGTCGACCACAGCGTCCGGGATGAACATTGTCACCACGCCGCTTCGTGCCGCGCGAAGTCCCCAGTCCACGTCTTCAAGATACGAGCCGAGGCTGAGATCCAGCGGGCCGACTCGCTCGAAGGTCGCGCGCCGGATCATCACCGCGGTACCGCTTGGCAGGAGGATCTGTTCTTCACGCATCCGGTGCGCATCGACCCGTTCGCCATGCCAGCGGGGGCGCGCCACACCATCCGGATAGAGCAGGAGGCCAGCCGAGTCGATCCGTGAACGGTCTCGAAGTGATCGCACGAGGGGCGCCAACACTCCGCAATTCGGATGGCGTAGTGCTCCGGCGATCAGGGCCGCGAGGAAGTCCGGATGCGCCTCGACGTCATTGTTCAACAGCATGATCCACTCGACGTCAGCATTCGTGGCGGCAATCCCACGGCTGACCGTAGCGGCAAACCCACTTCTCGGCGGCCCGTCGCCGGGAAGGAAGTGCGCGCCGAATGCGGCGCACACCGCGGCGCTGTCGTCAATCGAGCCATCGTCGGCGACGATGATCTCGGCGGCCGGGAGGGTCTGGGCGGTGAGGGAGCGAAGGCACCCCGTCAGCCAATGCGCGCCGTCCAAATTTGGGATGACAATCGCGACCGGCGCGGAAACCGGTCTGGAGGCCTCGGTCAGGTCGCGTCCGCCGGACGGCGATCGGTGGGACCGCCCTTCCACACGAGCGTGGCGATGATCCCGAGGATCGCGCCGATGATGGCGGCGAAGATCGCGCTACTCAGTCGGCTCTTCGCTCCACCGGACGACTTCGCGGTGCTCGCGCCAGACACCAGGGCTGGCGCCTCGATCTGCTTGCTCTTTTGAAGGTCGAGTTGCTGTTGATCGATGTCATTTCGGACCAGCGCCATCTCACCCGCGATGTTGTTCAGGTTTGAGAGCAGGAACGTTCCGCGTTCGCCAGTCGCCCGGGCCAGTTGCGCCCGGTAGCTCTTCGCTTCCCTGATCAAATTGTTCTCGCGCACCACAAGGTTGTTGATTCTCGCCGTATAGGTCTCGATTTGCGGGGCGTAGGAATCGTTCGCGACCTTGAAGACTTCGGCTGCGTAGGCCTCGGTCACGCGTCGCGCAATCGACCGTTCCCGGTCGGTAACGGACACGGACACGATCGTCGGCTGGTTGACGTTTCCACTTCCTGCCGTCCGCGCGGCCGAGAGCGTCACATCGTCCCGAACGCGGTCAGCGGAGATCCCGGTTGCTCCAGCAACCCTCTGGATAATGTCGTCGCTCTTCAGTCCCTGGGCGGCGGTGGCCGGGTTTGTCCGCAGTGTGACGACGGGAACGCCACTTTGGCTCGTCGCCTGTCCCATAAAGACCGATGCCGTTGACGTGTAGGTCGTTTGCTTCCCGAAGCTGAGCAGGAGGCCGATGAGCCCAGCCAGGAGCGTCGTCGCGAGGATCAGCCAGCGGCCCTGCCAAAGAACGCGACCGTAGTCGCGGAGCGTAATTTCACGATCCATTGTGAGCGATCCTACGACGCCACGAGGGCGTACCCGTCGCCTGTGTGTGTCACGATGAACTGGTCGAGGTAGCGGGTCATGGCGACACCGACGCGGTGCGTTCCAACTCGCGAGTGGGGCGTTTCGCCAGCCGCCATCGCGACGATCAATCCGGGGTAGTCCGCTCCGGCGGCTTGAGGCAGTGGAAATGCGCCGCCGAAGCGGGTGTTGATATCCGTGATCCCAAGGATCTCGCCATCGTCGCGGAAGCATTGAATCGTCGCGGGACCTCGAAGGCCAATGCCACGGATGGTCCGGACCGCGAGGTCAACAAGCTGAGGGTCGTCCAAGGTCTCGCCTTTGATCTGCTCGCCACCCTTGCTTTGGATCATGCGGCGTGGCACCGCGCCGAGCGGTTCGCTGTCGAGGGTCGCCAGGCAGTCGATGGAGAATTCAAGGCCCGGGAGGCACTGCTGAATAACGCTTGCCGCCGCCTTCGTGTAGCCGAGGAAGAAGGCAAGCTCCTGCGGGTTTGCGCAGTGGTGGATGTCGCGGCCCGCGAAGCCCATCCGCGGCTTCAAGAGGACCGGATATGGCAGCGCTGCCGGATCGACGGTTCCAGGCAGCCAGGTTGGCGGCGATGGGAGTCCGTGGGCCGCTAGGAGCTCGTGGCAGAGCCATTTGTCCTGGCAACCAAGGGCGACCTCCGGGGTGGGGAGCAGCGTTAGCGCACCGGCCGCGGCGATCTCGTCGGATGCCGTCGCCAGAACCACAGGATCGAGATCCGTGAGTGGAAGCACAACGCGAGCGCCATGCTCGCCACACACGCGGGCGACCCCGGCTCCATAGCCAGGATCGGTCACCGCTGGCAGCGTGACGACAAGATCGGCGGCCTGAAGCGACGGCGAAAGCGGATCCAGGTCGCTGACGATGACCTTCCCGCGGTGCGGCCCTTCGGACAGTTCGCGCTGAAAGGCCCTCACGATGTCCACTCGCTGGCCCGCGCAGGTGAGAAGGACGCTGATTTCAGCCAAGTGGGTTCCCCGTCGTCGGTGCGTCGCTTGTCCGCTT
Organism: Thermoleophilia bacterium; assembly: GCA_043746815.1. Lineage (GTDB taxonomy): Bacteria > Actinomycetota > Thermoleophilia > Miltoncostaeales > Miltoncostaeaceae > JAYTQG01. The sequence continues at coordinate 4,813 of JAYTQG010000144.1, forward strand.
GGGAAGGTCGAACCCACCCGCCTCGCCACGGTAGGTCCCCCGCCGTCCAAGAACGACGCCAGCGGTGCGCACAAGGATCCACAGATCGCGCGCGAGACTCCACCGGTCGATGTACTCCAGGTCAAGCTCAATCCGCGTTGACCAGGGGATCTCGTTGCGGCCGTTGACCTGGGCCCAGCCGGTGACGCCCGGGCGCGCGAGCAGACGTTGGCGCTGGCGGTCGTCGTAGTGCTCCACCTGGCTCGCGACTGTGGGACGTGGCCCCACAATGCTCATGTCGCCGCGAACCACGTTAGCCAGCTGGGGAAGCTCATCCAGCGACAGTCGCCGCAGAATCGCGCCAGCCTTCGTGATCCGCGAATCGCCGTCACTCACCGCAAGCCCCGCCCCCATTGCCTCGGCCCCGACAACCATCGTGCGGAACTTCAGGAGGTTGAACCGGTGTCCGTGCAGGCCAACGCGCTCCTGGCGGAAGATGGCTGGTCCGCGAGATGTCAGGCGCACCCAAGCGGCGATGGCCACGAACGCTGGGGAGGTGCCCACCAACAGTGGGACGGCGATTGCGAGGTCGAGACCACGCTTGGCGCGGCCCCCAACGGCGGGAGGATCCATGGTGGAGCGGATCGAGCGGTCTCCTTGCACGGCTACACGAACCTTCACCCTACGCGAGGGCCTCGACCGCTGCGACGAAGCGGCGGGCGAGCTCTTCACGGTTGTAGTTCGCGACGACATACGCGCGCCCTGCCTCCCCCAGCTCCCTGGCGAGTGGGCGGTTGTCGGCCAGTTTGGCGATTGCCGCGGCCATCTGTGCGGGATCCTCCGGTCGAATCGCGATCCCGCAGGCTGCTGCTCGCACTAGCTTCGAGAGCTCACCCTCAGGTGCCGCGGCAATGATCGGGCGGCCCCCCCCGAGATAGTCAAAGACCTTGTTTGGCAGGGCGCCTGCGAACAGCGGAATGTCCTGGTACGGCAAAAGGGCCACGTCCGCGCGCGCGAGCCAACCCGGGACGTCCTGTTTGGCCACCGGGTCGATGAAGGTCACGTTGTTGAGATCGAGCGCCTTCGCCTGTTCCACGAGCGCCGGTTTCTGATCGCCGCCGCCAACGAATACGAACCGAATGTCGGTGCGTCCTCGCAGCCGATCGGCGGCCTGAAGGACGGTTCCGAGGCTGCTGTAGGTGCCGTGGGCGCCGACGTACATGGCGACGAACGCGTCACCCGGAACCGGCACGTGGACAGGGCCTCGGGCTGCCATATCGAGATCCACCCCATTCGTAATGAGGGTGATGTTTTCCACGGGAACCCCGTGGTCGATCACGCCGTCACGGATGCCTTCGGTCAAGGCGACGATATGGTCGGCGCGGGCATAACAGAAGCTCTCAAGCCGACGCGCAACCGCGAGCATTCGCTGGTCGGTGACAAGCCCCATCGCCTCCGCGGAATCCGGCCAAAGGTCCCGAACTTCCAACAGAAACTTCGCGCGCTTGGCGCGGGCAACGGTTGCTGCACCGGCGGCTGCGGGGAGCGACGGTGAGGACGCGATGACGACATCGGGCTTCGGCACACGAGCAGAGGCAATGGCGCTCCACCAGGCGAACGTCGTGTAGTTCGAAAGGCGCGAGCGCAGGTCTCGCCCATAGCCGGGGGTCGAGTAGGTTCGCCAGATGTCGATGTCGCCTTCGCGCTCGCGGACCATCTTCTTGCCGCGGTACTGCTCCGGAATCTCGCGGGCCTTGTGCTGCACGTACGAGGTGACGACAGTGACGTCGTGGCCAGCGCGGGCGAGGGCCTTGGTGTGCTGCCAATGGCGGACACCGCCGGGTTGGTCGCCGCTGACGAAGTATTGGGAGACGTAGAGGATGCGCATCGGGCCGTGATTATCCCTCGGCCGGTCGACGTCGGCGCACAACAGAACGCAGCGCGTCGGTTGACGAACGAAGCTCGGCAGGTGCAATGACCCGTGTTGCAGCCAGGAAGACCGCCGCGGCGAGGAGTCCCTTCCCGGCCAGGATCAGCGCTCCCACGGTCCAGTGGTGGCCAACGCTCGAAACAACGTCCGATAGCGCGACAAGGACGACCGCCGCAGGCACGGTTGCGATGGCAATTCGTCCCTGCTGGATCAGGACGGCGCGGGCGCCAAAACCCGGGAGCCGTCGGCGAAGCTGCCACAGCATGATCCCGGCGTTTACGACGCTACCGATCAGGGTTGCGAGCGCGAGTCCCGCGATTCCCATCGGGCCAAGCAGCGCGAGGTCCAGGCCGATCACGACGACGACCGTCGTCAACGTTGCGACCATGATGTCCTTCGGCGCGCGCGCCGCGGAGAGGGCGCGATTGAGGAGATAGACCATGAAGGCCGCCCAGATTGCGAGGCCGTACCAATGGACGGCGCTCGCGATGTCGACGCGACACTGGTGCTGGCATCTCTTTCGCTCGAACGCAACCTGCGTGAGACCGTGCGCCTCAATGGCCATGAACGCGGAAAGCGGCATGGCGACCATGGCGAGTAGGCCAGCCGCCCGCCGGAACGCTGCCGTCATCTCCAGGTGACGCCCCTCATTCATCAGACGCGCGATGTGGGGAAAGAGCGGGATGAGGAGCGGGAACAAGAGTGCAGTCCGCGGAGCGGAACCGAGCGCGTTCGCGAAGTTCAACGCCGCGTTCTTTCCGTTACCGACGGTCGACGCAAAGATCTTGTCGGTCAGGCTATTGATCTGCTGGGAGACCGATCCTGCGAGGACTGGCAACGCAAGCACGCCGGTGCCGATCAGTCGGGGATGGGTGACTGCGAGTCGTCCTCCGCCGGTTCGCCAGAATCGGACGAACTGCGGCAGTTGGAGCGCGATCTGCAGTACCGCGCCCAGCACGACCCCCCAGGCTGCCGCGCGAATGCCCAGCCGGTTGTGAAGGACCACAATGCCAACCAGGATTCCAGCGTTAAAGGCAACGCCGATCGCAGCGGGTCTCGCGAAGCGGCCGCGCACCTGCAAAAGCGCGGTCAACACGGCCGTGATTCCTTGCAGTGCAAGCGCTGGCGACATGACGCGGATGAGATCGGCGGTGAGGTTCGCGCTCTTCGGATTCAGCCTGAAGCACCACGCGATCGCGCCCGGCCAGATCGCAGCAATCGCCGTCAGCAGGATGAGCGCAAGGCCGACCCACGTCAAGATTGCTCCAACGAGCCGCCATGCACTGGCTTCCCCGGCATGTGCTTCTTCATCCTGAAAGACCGGAATCACGAGCGTGACGAGGACATACAGCGCAACCGCTGCAAAGGTGTTCACGACGAACAGGCCGTTGACATAGGCATCGGTTTCGATCGTCGTGCCGTAAACGCCGACGAGGACCTGCTCGCGGACAAATCCGAGGAGCCGGGAGACGATTCCGAAGGCGGCGACGATGACCGCGGCCCGGGCGATGTTCGCGGAGCTCAGCGAAGCACCTCGCGGTAGAGCCCGACCAGCTTGGCGGCCTGCCCCTCAAAGGCAAAGTGATCGAGGAAGGCCCGGCGCCCTGCCGCTCCCATCTGTGCTGCCTGGTCGGGGTGCTCCAGAAGTTGCCGGATGGCAGCGGCGTGGGCCTCAGGATCGTCTGGGGTGACGACAATGCCGCAGCGTGCCGATCGAACGATGGCGGCCATCCGCGGGAGATCACTGACGACGACGGGTCGCCCCGCGGCCATCGCCTCAATGAGCTTGGTTGGCACAGCGCGGTCGTAGTTGCCGTGACGCTGCAGCGGGATCCACGCAACGGCCGCCCCTGCGAGGAGCGCGGCAATCTCGGCGTGATCAACAACGCCGAGGTGCCGAACACCGTCCGGTAGCTCGCCGGGATCGCCCGGACCGACCAGCACCAGCTGCCCTCCCTCGACCTGAACCAGGGGGAATGCGCGCTTCATCAGTGGGAGGCCACGTAGGGGCCCCAGCCCACCGACGTAGAGAACCGTCTGCCCGGTCGGCGGAGTGGGCTCGGCAAATGACGAGGCGAGCGGGGAGTTGTTCACACTGACCGCCCGAGACCCGGAGGCGGCAAATCTGGCGGCCAGGTCTTCGTTCGCTGTCACCGTGGCGCGCAGGCGTCCGGCGAGAATTTGCTCGGCGCGCTCAGCAACAACGGCGAGAGGTGCGCGCAGTCGAGTGGGCAGCCAGCGCTTGGTCTTCGTGGTCTCCCCGAGGTACTCATGTGCGTCATAGATCACGGGGCGCCGGGTCCGCCAGGCCAGTAGCACCGCCGCGGGGAGAAGTTCGGGGTCGTGCACGTGGTAAATGTCGGCACCCGCGCGGCGGGCAGACTCCACCAGCCGCCAGCCTGCGGCAATTCGCGCCAAACGACGCTGCGGCTCGGCGAGGGCGAGCACCCGCGCATCTGCCCCGGCGGAGCGAAGCGCCGTCACCTCTTTGTGGAAGATCCGGACGTCGCGCGGCCGGTGGACACTCGTGAGGTGCAGCACCGACGTGCCGTCGAGGCGCCCTGCTGGTTCGGGCACGCCAGGGAGAAGTGGTCCAACGCGGGCACCGCGAGCGATCGCCTCATCGACCAGCGGCCACGTTGTTCCCGTCAGCCTGAGCGCTGCGTGTCCGCCCGCCCGCCGGACACTCTCGATGGCCTCGGCGGTGGCCGGAAGGTTTGGGACGACGCGGATCGCACCTCCGCTCGCGAGCGGAAATGGGCGAGCCATTGCGAATCCAAGGCCAGGTCGGCCGCAGATCAACCGCTCGATGCCAACTACCGCGAGGCGTGCCGGGTCGAAATGCCCGCGCCCCACCCGAACATCAGCCCCTGCCTCCTCGCTGAGATCGTCGAATGCTGCAGCGAGGGTCGCGTCGTGAATCCCCGGTAGGTCAAGCGCGACCTCTCCGCCGCTCGCGATTACCGCCCGCGCCTGACGCGACCGCTTGCGGCCCGAGACCCCGAAGACGGCGGTCAGCGCGAGTCCGCGCATCGCCGCCGCCTCAATTGCCGCGAGCAGTTCGGATGGACCGGCCGTGGTCGCATCGAAGATAAGTGTGAGGCCCCACTGTGTCGGGGGCCGTCCGCGGAGCAACGTTCGCAGGACGTCGACGTACCCCTCGACCGCGGGCTGGTTGTGAGGTGAACACAGTGAATCGCTGAGGAGCGCCTGTGCGCTTCGGACGATGTCGCCAGGAATGGGCCCGCCGGACGCGACTGGCGCCTCTGCGAATGTCAGGCCTGCGACCGTCTGACGAGTGATCGGCTGTGTAGGCGGCGGACCGCCCAGCATTGGTATCCAAATCCCCGTGCCAGGTTGTGTCGGGGAGTAGACGAGGTCCGCGCCGCCGGTGGCCACGAAACGCGGCGACCGGCCGAGTGCTTCCGCGAACATGGAAAGTGTGGCTTGGGCGGCATTGAGGTCGCCGGGAGGGCAGGCATCAACGCGGATCGTCAGATCAGTCATGGGCGAGGTCGCGGTAGATCCCAGCCATGGTCGCGGCATTCGTTGCCCAGGTGAATCGGTCGAGCACTCGGGCGCGCCCCGCGATACCCATCTGGGCGGCCCGATTCGGGTCCGTGATCAGTGTCGCCAGTGCGTCCGCCAGAAGCTCCGGACGTTCCGAGGGCACCAAGAGGCCGGTTTCTCCGTCGATGACTGCCTCGGGTGTCCCCCCGACCCGCGTCGCGACTACAGGGCGTTGGCATGCCATTGCCTCACAGGCTGCCGTCGGCAGTCCTTCTGAGCGACTCGGCAAGACAACGACATCCGCGGCCGCAAACCACCAGGCCACCTCATCGTGCGAGACCTGCCCAGGCCAGGTCACCCGCCCGGTGAGGCCAAGCTCGGCGATCCGCGCGGCAAGCGTGGTGCGCAGCGGCCCCGCCCCAACGATTGCGAGCCGGGGGGCCTGCTCGCGCCTGGCAAGCGCGCCCATCGCCTCGACCAGCACGTCGACACCCTTCACACGCTTCAGCTGCCCTACGTAGACGATCAGTGGACCGAGTTCGGGGAGCCCCAACTTGCGCCGAGCGGCGAGGGCGTCGCGAGGGGAAAACCGTTCGGTGTCGGCTCCGTTCGGGACAATTCTGGTTGGTCGGCCCGGTTTCCCGATGGCTTCTGCCAGATCGCGCAGCGCCTGGCTGACCGCGATGAACTGGTCTGCACCCTCAATCGCCTCACGCACCACACCGTGCAGCGCCGCGCTGCGGGCGGGGAGTTCGCGTACATCGGCACCATGCGCGGTCACGACAACCGGAACGTCCAGGGCACGTCCGATCTGGACTGCGGCCCAGCCATCGGGCGCCGCAGTGTGCGCATGGATCACGTCGATGGGCCACGCGCGGTGAACCCGAAATATGCTCCCGCTGACTGCCCGGCGCATCACGCGTGGCGCCCGGTGACCGAGCAGTCCTCGCGGGAGCACAAGCTGTCTGGTGTAGTCGACGTGGACGCCGTCTCGAACGGTCGTGCGGGGTGTGTCGCGGTAGGCCCGAAAGCGCGGCAGCGGCGGAGCGAACGCCTTCGGCGAGCACACGCGGACGTCGACGCCATGCTCAACCAGGGCTCGGACCTGCTCCGCTACGAACGTTCCCGCCGCTTCGTCCACGGCGCTTGGATACATGTGGCTGAGCATCAGGACCCTCACCGGCTGCCCAGCGTTCGGTGGCCGACGGCGACGGCAGCCATGGCGAGGCCAACGGCAATCCAGAGGGGACCAAAATGGATGGATGTAGATGGGGCGAGGCCACCGGCAATGAACCCCAGCAACGAAAGGGCACCGGCGAACCCGAGGTACTTCACGAACGGGTCGCGCGCGCGCCAGCCAACCCGTAGGCAGCGGCTGACGAGATACAGGTAGAGCGCGAACCAGCACGCGAATCCAATGACACCACCGTTGACCAAGACCTCAAGCCACCAGTTGTGGAGGTTCGGCACCGGCGGGGCGTTCGGCAGTGCCGCAACTTCGCTCTCGGCATTCCCTGCGCCAACTCCAAGCCCACCACTCTCCACGAACAGATTCAGGCCGTCCAGTTGGAGTGAACTGCGGACGCCGCCGCTTCCGGTGTCGCTATTGACCTGCCCGGAGAGTGTGCTGAAGCTGAATTTGTCGAGTGCTCGCGTTGGCAGTTTGATGAGCCCGCCGCCTCCGGTGACCGCCGGGACAACGACCACCAGCGACACGACAGCGACCGCCACTGCGCCGATAACCCGTCCGCGTCCCCGGCGGTCCCCGGCGGTCAGCGCGACCAACCCGAGGAGAACAATCCCAAGCGCCAGGAGGTTGCTCTTGCTTCCGGTGTAGAGCAGTGCCCCGAGCGCCGCAAGCGTGCCACCGACACCCAGAATCCGCAGGCGAATGTCGCGGCTAACAACGGGAAGCAGCAAGAAGTACGGCAGCGAGAGCGTCAGGAACGTCGCGAAGTTGTTCTGGTTGCCAAACAGGGAGGTGGCTCCAAAGGCCACCTGGCGATCTTGTCCGAGAAGTGCTGAGGTCGGCAGCCTGACGCCCAACACCAACTCTGCCATGGCAATCGCGATGGCAAGGCAGAAGGTGGCCCCGAGTACCTTGAAAATCCGCGTCAACCCGTGCGACGAGCGCCCCGCGATGCCGATTGCGCAGGCCATTCCCGCCATCATGGCCAGAAAGAGGGTCCAACGGGCGGCTGCCACCGTGTCGCGCGCCCAGAGGATCGAGAGTGCAGACCAGAGCACCCAGACACTGATCAGCAGGACTGGTCGTCCAAGTCCTGCCACAACCGGAAGGCGACCGCCGATCAGGATGTAGCCGACGAGCCCGAGGCCGAGGCCGACAATCAAGATGCGAAAGGCGAACAGCCACGGAACGCCGGGGACCGCAAGGTTTGGACCGACAATGGCCGCCACGGCCGTCAACGGGACCGCGGCCCAGCCGAGCCGCCGGACGGGAGTGTTGCGAAGGAGCGCCGCCGCAAGTGCGATCAGCGCGAGGGCAATACCCGCGAGTGGTTGGACAACGGCAGCAGCGCCTGCCAGGGTTGCGAGCCCCAGCAGCCAGACGAAAACCACGGGCGGAATGGATCGCACGGACACCGCCGCCGAGGATAGATCCCTCTCCAGGTCGCTGCTCACCGTGCCGCCCTGGCGAGGACGTCCATCACGATCATGGCTTGCTGGTCCACGCCATGTGGCAGCGCGGCTTCCCGACACTCCTCTGGGCTTGGAGGATCCGAAAGAAGTCCCGCAATTGCGCCTGCGATGTCGTTCGGATCGCTTGGGTCAACGATGGCGCCAACCCGGGTGCGCGGCACCACCTCAGCCGTTCCACCAACGCGTGTTGCGACGACCGGTCGTCCGCTGGCAAGGGCCTCGAGGGCCACGACCCCGAGTGGCTCGACGAGGCTCGCGACCGCGAGGACATCGGCCGCACACATCCAAGCGGCCACCGCATCATGCGTCACAACCCCAGGGCGGATGAGCGCCGCTGAAAGCCCAAGTCGTCTCGCCCCAGCCTCCACGGCGCCAACGAGGGGACCATCGCCGACCAACGCAACCCGCACGTCAGGATGCGACGCCCGCGCCAGCGCGACAGCCTGGAGGAGACCGACGGGATTTTTCCGTTCCGTCAAACCCCCGACGGCCAGCACGATCGGCCCATCTGGTGCGAGGCCAAGGCGAGCCCGCGCAACGGCCTTGTCGCGCGGCGCAAACCGGTCGAGGTCGACACCCATATGGGCGACAGTGATGGGAGGGAGGGCAAGGCCGCTCGCCGTGAGTTCATCTGCCAGATAGCGACTGACGGCGATGACCTCCGATGCGCCAGCAAGGCCGCGTTGGGTCGCGGCGCGGAGTGTCGGCCGAGTGAGGTTCCGGACATCGCGTCCATGCGCCGTGACCACCCATGGACGGCGCGCGATACGCCCAGCCGTGGCGGCGATCGCCCCGGTGGGAAAGAGGTAATGCGCGTAGATCACGTCACAGGCCTTCGCCGCGGCGAGTGTCTGGGCGGCCAGGCGTCCGTACTTCGCAGGGGTCGCCAACAGGCCGCGTGAGCGGGTCGCGATCACCCGGCGGTCCACGTGGGCACCCCGGCGGCCCAGCGCGTCGCACATCGTCTGTATGAAGGCACCGTAGTCCGGGTCATCCGGCCCCGGGTACATGTTGCTCGCGACGAGGACGCGCACTATTGGGCTGGTCCGGAGTCGCCCATCAGACCTCTTGCCCCCCTCCGAGGGCCCAGACGCCCGGAGCGTCACCAACCTTTCCGGGCCGACCGCTCGCAAGCAGCGCCATCGTCCCCGCGGCGATCACCCAGAGATAGGGGTCTTCGAAGAAGGCTGCGTAGAGGGTGCTGTGGAGGAAGATCCCGGCCATCATCGCGAGCCCAGTCCATGCAGCCCAACCCGGCCCTCCGGCGAGCCGGGAACGCTTGCGTATGGCGCTGGCGCCCCAAACGAGCAGCGCGGCCAGGCCCCCAGCACCGACTACGCCCAATTCGCTGAGGACCGTCACCGGAGTGTTGTGCGAGATGAACACACGCGTCCGCTTCTTCTCGGCTTTCGTAAAGCTGGCGGTGTACTCCTTTTCAAAACTGCCCACCCCGACACCGAGTATCGGCGCGGTTCGCCAGATCTGAAGTCCACCCTTGATGAGGGCAAATCGCCCCTCACTGACGTGCGAGAGGTACTGAGCGTCGGTCATCACGCGCCGGACGTTCTTGCTTCCAGCGGCTGCAACGCCCCCGCCGATAAGGAGGAGTGCCGCGAGCAGCGCCATCACACGCCGAGGGCGGAAGGCTCGGGCCGAGAGCAGCGTCAGGCCAAGCATCAGCGCGAGCGCACTCGACCGAGAAACGCTAACTGCGAGCGCCAACATCTGCAGGACGCAGAAGATCCCCGCCCAGATCAAGACTCGTGGGGTGCGCCACCAGAGTCCGGCCGCCACGGCGCCAAGAATTCCAATCACGAGAAAGCGACCGAGGATGTTGGGGTCGTAGAACGTGCTGTTGACCCGGAAGAAGCGGCTGTAGATGTGGCCTTGTTTGAGGGTGTCATTCCAAAACACCGTGCGGGTCTCGTACTGCACGAGCGCGATGACCGTGACGATCACCGATACCAGGCCGGTGCCCCACGCCAAGATTCGCAGCGACCGGGCGCGCGGCCACATCCGAAGGACGAGGAGGTACAGCAAGGTGAACGGGAGATAGAAGAACGCGATCTTGACGGCCGCTTCCTTGCCCGCACTCGTCCAGAGCATCGAAACGAGCGTGAACGCAACGAAAAGCCCCAGTGGGATGTCGACAGCCGTTCGCTTCGTCTTCTCGTCCGCCTCGTCCCGCCCCTCGAAGAGCCATGCCATCACGCCTACGGCGATGACGCAGTACAGCGGTAACAGCAGGTTGTGGTTGTCGCTATCGCCCAACGAAAAGGGAACGCGGAACGGAAGCGCCGCGGCCAACGCCGCAAACCAGTACCCAGGACGGTTGTTGACGAAGCGTGCCACCAGTACGAGTACGCCTAGGCCAGCTAGCAGCCCGACCGCCGCGATGACGGCAACGGTGGGACGTTTGACTCGCGTCCCCAGGCTGCCGTCGAAGGCAACGCTGACACCCATGGCGATCCAGGCGCCGTTCGCGAGGGTCAAACCAGTCAGCCGTCGCGGTGCCCATCTGATCGGGATCAGCAGGAGAAGGACACCCAGGGCACCCACCACCGCGGCGATTTCGCGGGTGAGTGTCATCGTCCGAGCGGCACGAGGGCCTGGCCGGTCGCTGTTGTCGCAAGTACCCAGAGGGCGCCTGGTCGGATGGTCCGCGGAAGCCGGATACGAGTCCGACCAGCCGGGCCGCGAACCGGGCGCCCGACGGCGCGTCCAATCGGGGTGACCCGCCGGTCGCCCGGGGTGCCAGTCCGTCGGAAAAACTGGAGGGTCACGGGCACGGAGCCTGCAAGACCAGCGCCCGTCGTCGACGAAAGCGCGACCCGGATGAGTCCCCCGGGGCGCGCACCCGCCGGAACGGCGCGGCCCACCACGTGGCCGACCCAACAGGTACGAGAGTCGCCTCGCCGGTTGCCAGCCTGATCTGTCGCAGTTGCGACGACGCGGTAGATGCCGGGAGGAACCGGTCGCCCATTCGGGCGGGCATCCCAACTCCAGCGAACACGTTCGCCCGCGAACGGGCCGCGCTTGTCGACGGTTTTGCCTGCCCGCATCACCGAGAGCACCACGTTGGCATGCGCTTCGACGGACACCCTCGTCCGGCACTCGCCGGGCCGTATTCCATCCATCGCCGCCGACTGCACCGCGAGACCCCCGAGGGCCGGTGGGACCGTGTCGATCGTGATCCGGTTCGGGCGATTCCAGCGCTTTCCCCGGGCTCCCCGGGCAAGGAGTTCCAGCGTGTAGTCGCCGTCCGGCAGGAGACGTCCCGAGTCGGCGCGTCCTCCCCACGGCGCGAGCACCGGAGTGGTGCGGGTGGAGCGAAGGAGCGACTCGTCGGGAATGAGGACGCGAACCAACCGGTGATCTGCGTCGAGCACGCTGAGACGGACCACCGCGGGCTCATTCAAACGGACCGCCACTCGCGCGATGTCTTTTGTGCCGTCGGCGTTCGGGCTGAACCGCCGAGTTACGAAAAACTGCTGGACCAGCGGCGGGGGCGTTGGGAAGGCAAAGGGAAGCACAAAGATCACGATGGCACCGCAGAAGATCACGAACACGCCCGTGGCGGCCGCGATGGTGGGTCCGCGTCTCATGGCGCAAGCGCCAGCGTCGCGGGATTTGCAACCGCAAGCGCGCGAAATGCGGCGAGACTCGGCTTTGGGGTGCCGTCACCACGGAGAAGCCCGCCGGTCCAGTCGGGGTTGTCCGAGAGGTTGAACCAGGTCACGAGCGCGACCTGCGGGTGCCGGGCAGCGGCCCGCCAGGTGGTCGTCACCCACGCTGCCTGCTGCGCTTCACTCACGAAGTAGCGGTGCGAGCGATTGTAGGACGTATGGTAGCCGGTTTCGTCCACAAGGATCGGAATGTTTGGCCGCACTGTGGCCAGTCTGCGTTCCAACGCTCCCAAGGTGTTCCAGGATGGGAAGAACGGTGCGGTATCCGGCGATCCGATCGGATAGATGTGCTGACTCCAAAACTCAAATGGCACCCGGCGCGCACGGATTTCGTCGATCAATAGTTGAACGCCTTGGCTATCGCCCGCCGATCGACACGTGGCGGCGTGACCCCCTTGCGGTCCGGCTGAACCGGCGACAACCTGTGCATTTGGGTTCGCGGCGTGGATCGCCGCCCCTGCCTGACGAAGGAGTTCCGCATAGATGGCGGGGCTCGCCGGGCGCAGCTTCGTACCCACCATCCGGCACTGAGGCATGAGATAACGGCCGATATTCGGCTCGTTCCAGGGCTCGATGAAGCGCAGCTCGGGGAGGATGCCACCGTTCGGGTCTGGCCAGTCTCCCCGGTAGCGGGCCGCAAGTGCCCCCGCGAAGTCCGCGAGATCACCGGCACCTGGCGCGGCGTTGAGTGCCCCAGACGCCGATGCCCATGTCGGTGTCTGGAAGATGTCACCAATTACGGTGGCAATTCCGCGTTTCGATAGGCCGCGCATGATCGCATCCAGGCGATTCCACCGATATGCAGGGTCGTTCGGGTTACGTGGCGCGCTCGGCCGTTCAGGGGCGAGGTCGTGCCACAGGACATCAACTCGCGTCGTTCGAGTGCCCGTCGCTGCGAGAAGGTCGAGGCGGTGGTCCACATCGGCTTCCGGGCCTGAGGCCAGTTGGTCGTCCTGGACGGACACCACGGGCCCGGCAATCGCCAAGGGTGCGACGAGAAGAGCAGCGACGGTCCACGCGAGTCCTCGAGGCATCATCGTGCCATCCAATGGATCGTTGTGCGCCGATGGACTCCGTGTCCAATGAAACCCACCCAGGCAACCCGTCCGGTCGCTACCGCCAGCGCACGAACGGTCTCACGGGTCTGGATCATGCGGACGACCGCGCCGGATCGGACCACGATGGTGCGCCCGGTCGCGATCGCCACGCGACCACCCCCGGCCGCAACCAGTGGCCTGCGAGGTCCCGTCCAGAGGGTCGCCCCGGTCGCCCTGCGGACGTCGAAGCCACCGGCGCGGCGTACAAGGACTACGACTTGCTCGTCGTCCGCGACAAGCGCTTGAACGACTCCCGGTTGCGGGAGGCGGCGCGTGACGCGGAGCTCGCCGCTGACCTCGTTCCCCTCAACGACAACCCCGGAGTCGCCGTAGGCGGGTGCCTCCACCCACCACACTGCACGCGCTGAGATGGCGCTGAGTCCTGGCCGCGGGAGACTCGGCAACGGGCTTCCGGGCGGTGCGCCAGCTTGGTTCGCGGTCGTATCCACCAGACGCGCCTCGTCGCCCTGGAGGGTGACGTAGCGGACGCGGTGATCACCCACCCAGAGGGCCTGTGGGATGCGGGAGCCAGGTCGGCCGTCACTCTCGACAACCTCCTGCAAGCCGGTCGTATGGTCGCAGCACCAGATCACGGACGGCGCAACCCCCGGTCCGCGCGCGATGAGAGCAAACGCTCCATCTGGGCGAGTGGCGAGGGCCGGAGTGGATAGTCGCCCGGCGCTTGTCCGTACGGTGACCAGCCGCTCGGCAGGCCCCGCTGAGCCACCTAGAGTCAGCCTTACGCGCCAGACGTCTGTGCGGTCGTAGTGGAGCGCTCCACTGGCGACTGGTCCGGTCTGGCTGACGATCAGCGACGGCCCGGCGAATGCCGCCCCGGGGGTCGGTGCGCCGGGAAGCGTCGCCGCGACGGCCTGCGTGCAGATTGTGGCGAGTACAGCGACGAGGGACCCGGTGGCCCTCACCGGCGCAGCTCGCTGATGAGGTTACCCATCAGCTCATCACTGAGGCCAGCATCTGACGGTGAGGCCATGGGTGTCATGTTCGTCAGCTGGATATGGCGAGCACCGACGGCAATAAAGCCGCGGATTTGTGTGGCGATGTCGTCGGGTGTTCCAAGGATCACGCTTTCACGAACGACCTCAGCAGGGACCGCGGTGGCCAAGGCCAGGGCACTGTCTCGGGAGTAGCGATTTGGCAGGAATGTCGTGAGTCCAAACGCTCCCTCGCCGAGCGGATGCTGAACGCCGTGGCGCTCGAACGCCTCTGCGGGACGTGTCAGCGCGATGAATCGCATCAAGAGTGACTGGTCAACGATCTCCCGCGCGCGCTCAGCGGTTTGAGCAACGACGACCCGGGCGTAGAGGCCCGCCGTCACACTGGTTTCAAGGCGTTTCGCGGTCTGCGCAGCCCGGCGGACCGCGCCAAGCATTTGGGCATACTGATTGGGTTCGGTTGCGAGGGGGAACCATCCATCGGCCATTTGACCGGTAAGGGCGAGTCCGCGCGGCCGGTGCGCTGCCATCCAGATTGGCGGAGGGCGGTCGTTCAAGGGCTGCAGGCCAATTTGAGCACCTCGCAGGGTGAAAAAATCCCCTGCGAATTCAAGGGGCTCCGGCGACGACATGAAGTGTCGGATGATCGTGAGCGCCTCGGCAAGACGCGCCAACGGGCGGGTATTCGTCATACCAAAGGGTTCGAGATTGAGCGCCTCACCCGTGCCAACGCCCAACAGAAACCGTCCACCGGAGATGTGGTCGAGCGTCAGGGCAGTCTGGGCGACGCTTGCGGGATGGCGCCGGACGACATCGGTGACCCCGGTACCCAGAGAAATTCGCTCGGTAGCGGTTGCTGCCGCGGCAATCACCGGGATTGGGTCGAACCAGACGTGAGGGCTTGGTTGACCGGCTGCCTGCGGCACCAGATCAGGTGTCCAGATGTCGTTCGGGAACCAGTGCAGGAAGTGGTCTGCCCACCACACGGCGTCGAATCCCTGCGCTTCTCGTCGGCGGGCAGCTTCGATGGCGACGCTGGCTGGCGGCCTGACTACCCCCATCGCGGAGAATTCGACCTGCATACTTAGGAATATAGGCTACCGTTCCACGGTTATCTGACACCCCCCGCTGGGAGCGACGAAACGGACGAATCATTTCGCCCAGTGGCTGCTGATCCGGTACTCGCTCGGATCGCGGCACTCAATGTAGCTTCACAGGAGTCGACCGAACGCGGCGACCCCTCAGAAGGCTTGGGTCAAGCTGACATGGCGTTCGCACTTGCTGCGGAACGTGCTGACGAGCGCAGCGCGGCATGGGCACTCGTTCGGCGGGCCGCTGCCCTTGTGGAACTTGATCGTCCGGGCGATGCCGGTGACGCTAGCACCGAGGCGACTGGCCGGTTTACGCGCTCGGACGAACCATTGGGGATCGCTCGAAGTCTCAGTTTGACCGCGCTCGCCGCGGTTCGCGGCGACGAAGTTCCAACCGGTTTCGCCGCCGCCGCCGAAGCCATGAGCGTGATCGGACGGATTCGATTTCCAAGTCTGGACCTGGCGGCAGCGCATGGTGATCTCGGGGCATTTTTCAGCGCCCTGGGCGATGACGGGGCCGCCGTCGACCACGCAGGACGCGCACTCGACATTGTGCGAGAGCTCGGAGCGCAGCGGATTGCATTGGTCTACCAAGCCCACCTGGTCGCCGCGAGCGCAGGCGCCGCCCGCCAGGAGCGTCAGGCCGAACACGGTTCTGAGGCGCGTGCCATCGCCACTGGCGGCATCCAGGTCGCCGAGGACGCCTTGAGCGACGCACGCGTGCAGGGCGAGGATCGCCAGGCTGCCGTCTTGCGCGTCCACTTGGCGGAACTGCTCGCAGAGATGGGACGGCCGTCAGCGTCGCTGCAGCACCTCGACGGCCTGCTCGATCAGCCAGCCCTCCGAACGGATCGCCGTCTCGTTGCCCGAGTGCACATCGCAACCGGCATTGCACTTCGGCAGCGCAACCACGAGGCTGAGGCGAGTGCTGCCCTGGAGAGTGGACTGGGCGTCGCCCGAAAGGCGGGGGCCGTCCGACTGGAGGCAGATGCCCACTTTGAACGCTCGCTGATGTTCGAGGCGTCCGGTCACCCGGACCGGGCGCTGGACGAATTCCGCCTATTTCACCGTCTGTCCGCTGGGCTTCGTCGTCACGCCACCCGTCCGCAGCGCTCTGTGATGGATCTTCAGTCGGGCCTCTCTGAGGGTAGTGGCGCCAGCCGACGCATGGAGCGTCGAATCGGGGAGCTAGCCGAGCTGGTGGGCGACATGTACCAGCGCGGCCGGGATGTCGTTCGCGAGTCACTGACCGATCCCCTTACGGGCCTTCCCAATCGGCGTTCGCTTGACCAGCGGGTTGCCGAGCGTGCCGCGCGCCCGGAGCTTGACCGCCCAATTTTGTGGGTCGCCATGATCGACGTGGACGGCTTCAAGCAAATCAACGACGGCTTCGGACACACCGTCGGCGACCATGTCCTTGAAACGCTCGGGGACCTGATGAAGCGTCAGTTTCGAGACACCGACATTGCTGCCCGTTTTGGTGGGGACGAATTCGTGCTGCTGTTCGAATCGACCGATTCAAATGCCGTACTGCTGGCCTGCGAGCGCTTCCGCACGGCGGTGGATGAACGCGACTGGGGCACCGTGCATGCCGGACTGCGGGTGACACTCAGTATCGGAATTGCTGGCCCCGCCCGGCCTTCCGAAACGGTTCTCCTCCTGGAATCAGCTGACAGTGCCCTGTATGAGGCAAAACGCGCAGGGCGCAACTGCGTGGTTATGCGTCCTCCGACGGATCAGGCAGACGATTAGCGATCGGGTCTTTGACCTTTTCGACAAGGCGAACCGACGATACCTCCAGGTCTGCGTCTACGCTTTTCAGCATGTCCCACAAGGCGAGGGCGGCAACGCTTGCCGCGGTGAGCGCTTCCATCTCCACCCCGGTGCGGGCACTGGTCTCGACCGTCGCCGTCAGCGTCGCCACCTGACCCTCAAGCGCTATCTCGACAGAGACCCGGTCGATGGGCAGCGGGTGGCACAACGGGAGGAGATCAGGGGTGCGCTTCGCGGCCATGATCCCCGCGATTCGTGCGACGGCACCGGCATCGCCCTTTGGGACCCCCCCGCTGGTCAGCAGTTCTGCAGCGCGCTTGCTCATCCGTAGTTGGGCCTCGGCGGTTGCCCGGCGACGCATCGGGACCTTCCCGCCGACATCCACCATGTGTGCGTTTCCGTCGCCGTCCAGGTGGGTGAGCGTGTCTCGGCTCATTGCGGTACCGGAGGGCGATCTCCGCGCAATTCATCAGCATCACGTTTGGCCCGAATGTCGGCCTGCTGCGCGTCGAGCCACTTCCCAATGTTGTTGTTGCGCACGATGTCCTTGATCGCTTGTCCGCGCATCGCGCGCGCTTCGGTTGGCATCGATAGCGCCGTGTGGAGCGCCTCGGCCTGCGCCTCGATATCGAACGGGTTCACCGTCAAGGCGAATGCGCCCAGCTCCTCGTGGGCCCCAGTGTTTTCCGACAGGATCAGTACTCCGTCGCGCTCGTTGACGAGTGCCGCTTCCTTGGCGACCAGGTTCATTCCGTCAAAGATGGAGTTCACAAGAAGCACGTCGTAGTGCTTGTAAAGGGCCAACGTGCGATCCATGTTCTGTTCGATTCGCAGATCGATCGGCATCCAGTCGGTGTTGCCGTACTTCGTGTTGATGTGGCTGACGAGATCCTCGATCTTTTGACGATACTCGACGTACTGCTCGACATCCTGGCGTGTCGGCTGGAGCTGTGCCAGGAAGGTGACCTCTTCCAAGTACTCGGGATAGCGCTCCAGAAACCGGTCGAAGGCACGAAATCCGCGGAGCACATTCTTTGATAGGTCGGCCCGATCAATCCTGACGATGAGCTGGCGTCGTCGTCGCCGCACGATCGCCGCTTCCTCGTTCGCGACGGCGCGTGTTTGGGCGAGGGCCTCGAACGCTGGCGCATTGATCGAGATTGGGTACCCACGCACCCAAACTTCCCGCCCGCGCCAGTGAATCACTCGGCGCGCGTAATCGACCGGAGCCCCAAGGAGATCTTCGCAGCACAGCATGAAGTTCCGTGCGTAGCTCTGCGTGTGGAACGCCACGATGTCGTTGGCCAGGAGCCCCCCAAGGATCGCTTCACGGATCACTGGAGGGAGGATTCGCCAATAGTCAGGCTGCGGCCAGGGGATGTGGACGAAATGGTGGAGGAAGGCCTGTGGGTGTGTCTCGCGAATCGCGAGTGGCGCCGTGTAGAGGTGATAGTCGTGCAGCATCACCGTCGCACGCGGTGTCCGGTCGAGAACCACCGAAACTTCCTCCGCGAACGCGACGTTGGCCGCCAGGTAGCCACTCGTCCAGGCGGTCAGCTCCTCCTTGCGGATCTCGGGGGCATTTGAGAGGTCCCAGAGGTAGTGCTGGATGAACCAAAGCATGGGGTTTGCGATGACGTTGTAGTACATGTGGTAGGTCGTCGGGTCGATCACAACGAAG
Organism: Thermoleophilia bacterium; assembly: GCA_043746815.1. GTDB lineage: Bacteria > Actinomycetota > Thermoleophilia > Miltoncostaeales > Miltoncostaeaceae > JAYTQG01. The sequence goes on from JAYTQG010000144.1 coordinate 23,174, forward strand.
CGTCCCCGGGCCTTGGTCGCCTCGATTGCGAAATCGGTTGTGCCCGACTCGGCGGCGACCGCACGGTCTTCCTTGCTGATCGCCGCCGAGACCCAGACTGCCTCGTGTTCCTCGATCAACCCCGTCAGTGCTGTGACCAGTCCGCCGCCGCCACTGATCGTTCGCCTGGCTCCCGCACGGCTTCGCTCGAAGGTCACTGGACCACGATTTGACACCAGGACGAGGGTCTCTGTGATGGCGCGCTCCGAGGGTCCAATGGGTAGCCGGAAAGTTGCTTCGGGCGGCGCGCGGCCCCGCGACGGGGTCATGGTGTGATACCAAACGCGCCGGAATGGACCGTACCCGCCCACGCACTCGCCCGCCATGTTGAACCTCATCCGCTACCGAACCAGCTGGTTGATTGCGGCCGTCGCGTTGATCATCCTGCCGCTGACGTTGCGATCGGCGCCGTCGCTCGGGCGCGTTGACAACCCTCCGAGCGTCGACATCAAACCCGCCCAGAATGCGCAGGACGCACTCCAGCTGCTTGCCGCTGGAGGTCGAGTACCCGGATCAGAAGGCGACCGCGCGGCGGCCAACTATCTGCGTCAGGAGTTTGGGCGCCAAGCCACCTCTCAGCGGTTCTCGGCGCGGACGCCGCTCGGGGAGGTAGAACTCGAAAATGTCTACGTCGTGGAACGCGGTTCCGGCGTTGGGCAAAGTCGCGCGCCGATCCTCGTGGTGGCACCTCGAGATGCTGCAGCTGGTGTCGTTGGAGGGTATTCGGGGAGCGCACTGCTCATCGCGCTGGCCCGCCTTGCCCGGACAACCACGCACAACCGGCCGATCTTTTTCGTCTCCACTGACGGAAGTACGCTCGGAAATGCGGGGATCAGGTGGTTCCTGGCACAAAACCGAAACGTCCCATTCGCCGGTGCGGTGGTGTTGGATGCCCCCGCTGAGGCGGCGGGGAATGGCATTTCGCTCTGGATGGGCGGAAGTGGGTCGAGTGCGGCGCCGGGTTTTCGTCAAATCGCTGCCGCAGAGGCGCGGGCCGCTGGAATGCGCGTCGCGCCCGAGGACTCCTTTTGGGCACAACTCCTTCGGTTGGCTGTACCCCAAACGATCGGCGACCAAGGCGCCATTGTCACGGAGAGCATTCCGGCGGTAACGCTTTCTGCTCGCCCGGAGTCGCCGCTTCAAGCCGATCGCGTTCAACTGACCGATCAGGCCTTTACGCCCGAACGCCTCGGACTCGTCGCTGCTGCTGCTCAGAACATCATCAGCACGATTGATGCATCCACCCGCCTCCCTCGCCCGGGGGCGAGTATCCTTGTTACGGGGCGGATCATGCGCCCCTCAGTGCTTCGGCTGGCGTTGCTGATCGCGCTCATGCCGATTCTGGTCGTCGCCGGTGACCTTGCCATTCGACTTCGCCGCGGCCGGATATTCCTGGGGCGTGGACTTCGGGCGCTCCGTTGGCGATTTTTGGCACCCGCTGTCGCACTCCTCGCTGGCAACATCCTGACGATCGTTGGCCTCCTTCCAGAGGGGGCGGCCGGGCGCCCACCACTCGCCGATACCGCCGGGTTCACCGGCACGAGTGTCCTCGCGCTCCTGATCGTGGCCGGAGCTGCTGCTGCTGCCTGGCGGTTTTCCCGCCCGCGTGTCGAAGCGGCACATGCGCTTCCCCCAACGGACGCAGCTGCCGCCCTCATCGTGCTCGCTATCTCACTGGTAGCGACGTGGACCGTTCACCCGTTCGTGCTGGTGCTCGCTCTTCCCGCTGCCCACGCTGCAATCCTCGCGACGGTGGACCGGGATCGCTGGAAGATTGTTTTGCTTGCGGGGCTCGCCATCCTTCCGGTGCTGCTGCTCGTCGGCGTCATCGGTGGACTGGCGGATCGCTCCACGATCCCGGCATTGTGGTATCTCGCGGTAACCACCGTCGCTGGCACCCGCGGAATCCTTGGCCCAGGACTTGGTCTCGCAATTGGGGTCTGCATTTGGACGCTGATCGTTCCGGCCCTCGCTCGCCGATCGCCGCCGCCGACGCGAAGAATCGCGACGGGGCCAGCTACGCGACCCAGTCGGTCCCGGTCACGACGACCTGGTCGCCCTCATGGATCTGTTGACCAGGCGCAATCAATGCCAGTGCATCCGAGGCGATAAGGGAACCAATCCGATGTGACCCCTGGTCGCCGGTCGGAGTCGCACGCGTTCCAGACTCGTCGCGCTCCGTCCGACAGCGAACGGCGTGGAGGCGCCCCACTGCGCCCGGCCATGCCCCGACGGCTGTCGCCATCTCAACGACGGGGCGCGTTCTGGAAGCCCCGCTCATTGCGAGTATTGCCGGGCGGACGAACAGTGCCATCCCGACCAGGGCAGATGCAGGGTTGCCTGGGAGCCCGAGCACCGTGCAGGTCGTTGTCGTTGCAAGGACACACGGCTTGCCCGGTTTCAGTGCGACACGCCAGAAACGCTCCACCGCGCCCAGATCCGAGAGCGTCGCGCGAACGAGATCGAGGTGACCGACCGATACTCCGCCCGAGGTCACTAGGAGGTCGTAGGTGAGACCTTCGGCGAGCAGCGCGCGCAGCGCGTCCGGATCGTCACGGGCGATTGGAAGTACGTTGGCCTCCGCGCCAGCGCGCTCGATCGCCCAGGCCAAGGCAATCGAGTTCGATTCGCGAATCTGGGCGACGCCCGGCGTTGACTCAAGTGGAACCAACTCACTGCCGGTGGCCAAGATCGCAACCCGAGGTCGGCGGTGTACCTGCACGTTCGCGATGCCGAGGGCAGCGAACATTGCGGCCTCACCGGTTCCAAGACGCGACCCAGACGTCGCGACCAGCATTCCCGCCGCAACGTCACTGCCAGCGACGCGGACGTGAGCGCCAACCGGGATCGGGCCGGAGAGCACAACGTCGTGGTCAGTCGCGGTGGCATCCTCAATCGGAACAATTGCGTCGGCTCCGTCAGGAACAAGTGCCCCCGTCGCGATGGGTGCAGCCCATCCCGCAGGGAGTTGCAGGGGAGGCGTTCCTGCGGCTATCAGCGGCGTCGTTGGCAGTCGGACCGACCCGATAATCTGCGATGAAGAGACCGCGAAGCCATCCATGGCGCTGTTCGCAGCGCGAGGAAGGGACTCGGGAGCGATGACGTCCGCGGCAAGAATCCGTCCGCGCGCGCTCCGCAGATCGACAACCTCGACGGGTAAGGGTGGGCAGGCGGCGAGCACCAGTTCAAGCGCCGCGTCGTAGCTGAGTTCGCTGCTCATCGGCCGAGCCTACGGCGTCTCGGCCCCGGAACCGCAAGGCGAGCGGCCTCGTGCACCAATGTTGCGTAGCGGCTGAACGAAAGTTGATGTCCGGTCGCGGCAAGGGCCGGTCCCCACGGTCGCTCCGTGGCCAGCACCCGTTCGATCGCGGCCGCCAGGCTGCCAGGGTCGTTTGGCCGCGCCAATGCGCCAGTGACGCCCTCCTGGACGAGCTCCGAGAGACCGCCGACATCGGTGGCGACAACCGGTCGCCCATACGCAAACGCGAGGGTCGCGACGGCCGACTGGGTCGCGCTGCGGTACGGGAGCACAACCACGTCAGCCGCTCCAAACAATCCCGGGATTGACTCGTTGGCCTGGTACTTCAGGTCGAATACCACCCGTTGGCCAACTCCCGCGGCCGCTGCTGCCCGGTCGAATCGTCCTGGGTCGCCCCAACACTCCCCGGCGACGACGAGCAGCGCGTCGGAATGGACGTGGGCCATCGCGGCCACTGCGTCCTCGGCACCTTTGTACGGTCGGAGATAACCAAAGACCAAGAGAACCTTCCGGTCCCCGACCCCGAGCGAGCGGCGCACGGACGCAATGGCTTCTGCACCGGCGGTTCCGAGCTCGTCAGCGACGTTCGTAAACGCGGGCATGAACGCCTGAACGATCGGAACCTGGGGCGCAAGTTTGTGAGCGTCGTCGCGGAGTGACGCCGCATGAACGATGAGTGCTCCGGCTTGGCGCAACACCACCCGCGTTGCGATACGCCAGACGGCGTTCGATTCGTGGGGCTCGATGTTGTGACACACGAGCACCGTTCCAATGCCACGGCGACGCAGCATCCGTGTGATCACCGCAATGGCCGGAGCGTGGATCGGGTGGACCCACTGCACGACCGCCACCTCGGCGCCTGCGTCTGTGATCCGCCGGGCGGCGCGGCGCCAGGTCGCCGGGCGAAGAAGATCGAGGATCGGCTCGGCATCTGGTGCGGAGACCGCGCGCTGCGATGCGGTGTCGCGAACGCTCCCGGGGTGAAGACGCTCGGGATAGCCCCGCCGCCATCCCACCGTCAGCACCAAACCCTGGCACCTGAGCGCCTCGGCAAGACCGGCCGTGAAATGAACGATGCCCCCAGGAGCGGGGTGGGTCGGGCCAATCAAGGCGATGCGCGGTGGTCGTAACGGTGGGTCGGTACGCACGGAACCCGCATGCTACGCCGGTCGCCGCACTGCTAGCATCGCCAGTCGTGGCCGTGATCCAATCGGTGTCCGTTGTCGTGCCGGTCTACAACGAGCGCGAGTCCCTTCGCCCCCTGGTCTCCGAGACGCTTCCCGTGCTCGCAGGTCTGGGCATCGAAGGGGACATCGTGTTCGTCGATGACGGCTCGAACGACGGTTCGCGCGAGGTGCTCATCACGCTCGCCGAGGAGTTCCCGCAGGTACGGGTCGTATTTCTCCGCCGAAATTTCGGCAAGGGCGCTGCCCTCATGGCTGGATTCCGGGAATCCACCGGAGACGCGGTGGTCACGATGGATGGAGATCTCCAAGACGATCCCAACGAGATCCCGCGTCTCCTCGCGGCACTTGACGAGGGCGCTGACCTTGTCAGTGGTTGGAAGGCAAACCGTCGCGATCCATGGACGAAGCGCGCCGCCTCGAAGGTTTTCAACGGTGTCACCCGCCGGGTCAGCGGTTTGCCGCTGAACGACCTTAATTGCGGACTCAAGGCGTACCGTCGCGCCGTCGTTGGATCCTTGGCACTGACCGGAGACCTGTACCGCTACATCCCCGTGCTTGCCGCCAGTGAGGGGTTCCGGGTCCAAGAGTTGCCGGTCAACCACCGCGAGCGCCAATTCGGCAAGAGCAAATACGGCCTGGAACGCTACGTTCGGGGGCTCCTCGACCTCCTTACGATCTCGTTCATCGGGCGCTTTCGCAACCGTCCGATGCACCTATTCGGCGGCATGGGTCTGCTTTTTGTTTTCGTTGGTTCGCTCATCTCCGCCTATCTGGCGGTACTCAAGTTCATGGGACGGGCGATCGGGAGTCGGCCGCTCCTCCTCCTCGGCGTCCTGCTCATTGTTGTCGGCGTTCAGCTGGTGACGGTTGGGCTTCTCAGCGAGCTTCTGCAGCGAAATCATCTTCGCCGTGCAATCGACGAGACCGAGATGCGAATCGAGCGGGTCGTCGGAGGTGACGACTGATTCAGACTGGGCAGGTGTCCCGCGCCTCCCACCGACGACGTCTGGGTTGGAGCATCGGCATCCTGTTGGTTGTCGCCTTCACGAGCTGGGCGCTGATTCATGGTTGGCAGCGGATCGCCGCATATGACTGGAATCTCTCCGCAGGGTGGCTTGCCTTGGGCGTTTTTCTCGTCTTGGCGGCGTTTGCCTGCACGGGCTTGGGGTATCACGCACTCGTCTGCCGATTGCAGCCGACGGCCGCGCTACCGGCCCTCGCCGCGGTTTCAATTTGGGCTCGGTCCATGCTCGCTCGCTACGTTCCGGGAAGCATCCTCATGGTGGTCGGACGGTTGGAGCTTGGTCTGCGCTTGGGAATTTCTCGCCGAACGAGCCTTGCAGCGAGCCTCTACGAGCAGATCTTCGGTTTCGCCTTGGCGGGTGTCGGCGGAGCCGTCTTCTTGGCCAGCGGTGGTGGTCGCGCAAACGGCGCATGGGTCGCGCTGCTCGCGCCGTTACTCTTGGCACTGCTTCACCCGCGCGTCTTCGGACCAGCGAGTTCTTGGGGGCTCGCGAAGATCAAACGCGATCCACTCGACGCACTTCTCAGTGAGCGTGCTGTGACCGGCTTTATTGGATGGTACGCAGGCACAACACTTCTGATGAGTGCAGGTGTCTGGGCACTGGTGCACTCGGCTGCGCCGACCAGTGGATCGCTGCTCGTCGTGGGCGGTGCCTATCAACTGTCGGTCGTGCTTGGAACGCTCGCAATCGTCGTTCCGGCGGGTATCGGCGTGCGGGAGGTTGCCCTCGCGGTTGCACTCACATCGCGACTCGGTGCCGATGTCGCCGCGGTTGTTGCGCTCGCGCTGCGCGTCGTGCTGACGGCCCTTGAGGTCCTCTTCGTGGGGGTGGTTGCACTCGTGGTCGCCCGACGGTGAGCCGCCAGCCGATTCCAGCTGAGCGACCGGCGCCGAGGCCGTTCACGGCAGGCCCCCACTGCCTCGCGGCGATGATGGTGGTTGTCACCGGGGTACTGATTTGGCTCGCACTTCGTCGTCACGACGCATTCTGGACCGCGCGATTTGACGTGGGGAACATGTGGCAGGCCGTCTGGAATAGCGCTCATGGCGACACGCTCCTGTCGACCGATCCGGATGGACATCAGGTCTCTCGGCTCGCAGGACATGTCGACCCACTCCTGCTGCTGTTCACGCCGCTCGCGTGGTTCACAACTAGCCCGGCGCCACTCTTGGCGGTTCAGGTGGTCGGAGTCAGCCTTGGGGCCATCCCGATGTACGCCCTCGCACGACGGTGGCACGGTGCCGGGGCCTGGCCACTGGCCGCAGCTGCCGCCTATCTCTTATCACTTCCCCTCGCCTGGACTGTGCTCGACGAGTTCCATCCGGTCGCGTTTGCAGCCCCACTCCTTGTCGCAGCGATCTGGTCGATCGAGACACACCACGATCGTCTTCTCGCCCTGTTCACGGTCCTGGCGTTGCTCTCCAAGGAAGAGGTCGGCCTCGCGCTCGCCGTGCTGGGCGTCTGGATGGCGATTCGTCACCATCGACCCCGGGCCGGAGCACTCTTGTCGTTGTCCAGCCTCGCGTGGGTAGCGATTTGCGTCCGACTGATCATTCCGCACTTCAATGATGGCAAGGGCAGTAAATTCGTTGCCCGATACGGGGATCTTGGAGCGACCGCTGGCGAGGTCGTTCGCCACGTCATCACCCACCCGTGGGAGGTCGTGACGGTGGGCTTGGCATCCGACCGGTTGGCACTCCTTGCACTCCTTGCGCTGCCGCTCTTGCTCCTCCCGTTCAATGCACCGCTTTTGGCGCTCGCTGCGGCTCCGGAAATTGTCCTGAACGGTCTCGCCGACTGGCAGCCGCAGCATTCGATCGAGTTTCACTACGTCAGCGTCCCCGCCGGAATTCTTCTTCCTGCATCAATCCTCGGGGCGGCAAATCTTCGTCACCGCTGGGGGGACCGGCCTTGGGTCCGTGAGCGTATCCACCTCCTGCCCGGGGTCCTGGTCCTTGCGGCCATCGTCGCGATGATTGTCCGTGGCCCACTGCCCTGGTTTGGCGGGTTGAGCTTTGCGAGCGCGTCGCGTCTTGTCCAATACGACCGGGTGGCCAATGCGGATGCACTCGATCGGGCCGTCGCGCGGATTCCGGCGGCTGCGGTGGTTTCTGCGACGAATAACCTGGGGGGCCACCTCTCGGCGCGCCGGAGGGTACTGAGCTTTCCGGTCCTTGGGGGGGCAACATATGTTGTCGTCGACCGGCTCCGACCGACGATTGGGTTCCGTACAAATCCCGTGCGATTTGCATTCGAGCTAGGCCGCCTGGAGGCGGATACGTCCTTCGTCACCGTGAGCGACGAACAGGGAGTCCGCCTCTTCAAGCGATTGGCGGGCGTCCCGTGATCCCACTGGCGTTTGTTGTCTTCGGTACGGCGTTCGGCGCCCTCGCGTTTGCACCCTGGTTTGCTGGTGGGCCAGGCTTGGCAGCGTCAACGCTGTCCGGGGTGGGCGGTGCAAGCGAACTGTGGAGCCTTCCGTTGCTGGGAACGTTGCTGGTCGTGTGTGGGCTGCTGATTGCCTTCAATATCGCGACCGGCGCCGCCGTCAGCTGGACGGCGCTTGCCGGGGGGGCGATGGCGACCCTGTGGTCGCTCCACGCGATCATGAATCCCTCGGTGCATGTCATCGTTGACCGCCTTGGAGCCGATCGCACCGTTGTGCTACCGGCCAGCATGGCGCCCGTTCACATCGTGATGTACGCCTACCTGGCTGCATCGGCTGGGGCACTCGCCGCGCTGGCTGCGATCATCCGTCTGGCTCGAGCGTGACGCAGTATTTGCGGCGTTCCGTCGTTCCATGGGCCGTCTCGCGGTTGGTTCTCTTCGTGCTTGGGGCACTCGCCACCGCGATCGTCGGCGCGCCCGAACGCGGTGTAGATCCCGTCGTCCCCAGGTGGATCGCTCTGTTTGGAGGCTGGGACACCACTTGGTATCTCGACATCGCAAGGAACGGGTACGCAACTGATGTCGCTGCCGTCGGTCACTCGTTCACAAATTTCGCCTTCTTCCCGCTGCTTCCTGGGATCATGGCCGCGGGTGGTTTCGTCGGAATCAATCCATTTTGGACTGCAGTGTTGGCTGCAAACCTCGGGGTACTCGTTGCACTCATGGGGATTGATTGGCTGACGCGCCGGGAGTTCGGGCCGGAACTCGCAGGGCGCTCGGTGTGGGTGTCTGCCTTCCTGCCAACCGGCCTCTTTTCCGCGTTGCCCTATACCGAGGGCCTGGTCCTCGCGTTCGCGGTCTTGGCGGCAGTTCTTGCGACTCGCGGCCTGATGGCGGGGGCGGGACTGGTCGCGGCCCTTGCGGCGCTCGCCCGCCCGCCCGGAATCCTGGTCGCCGTGCTCGTGGTGTTAATCGCCTGGCGTCGAGGCGATGTTTCGCGCCTTCGTGTGCTCGCCTGGGGTGCTGGTCCGGCGGTTGCCTCCCTCGGTGCCATTCTGGTGTGGATGGAACGCGCGCGCGGCTCGTGGTCGCTTCCACTCGATGCGCAGCGGGCGTGGGGTCGCGGGCAATTGATCACGGGCCTCTGGACATCACTTCCCGGATTCGTCGCTCATGCGATAGATCAGGTCATCCACGGACATGTGACGGCGGACTGGACCTCATTCGTGCGCGACGTTTCTGCGCTTGTGTTCGCGACCGTTCTGGTCACCCGGCTTGCTCGCCGGGTGGGGTGGCGTTCCCCATGGACGGTCTACTCGCTGCTCTCAGTTGCACTTCCCTTCTCCAGCGGCTCACCCACCTCGCTTGCGCGGTTCTCGTTGATGGCCTTTCCGCTGGTCTGGCCGCTTGCGGACTGGGTCGGGGCCGATCAACGTCGTCAGCGGGTGTTGGCTGGCGCCGCCCTCGGCATTACGGCGCTACTCGTCCTGCAACTGAGGATTCGTTCGCCCTAGCCGTGCATGTCTCGGGCTGCCCAAGGACGGTGTCGACGACTGATCCCGCCTGAACACGGAACCGCATACGGACAATCCCAGCGCGAAACGCGTCGAGTTCGGTCCCCCAGGGCAGTGCCGGGCGGACACACCCGTTGTTCGTCGTCACGTTCCAATAGGGCGTATACCGAACGCTGATGCGGTAGCGGCCGGGCCGCCTCACGCGCAGCGTCAGGGCTTCGGCGCGAAGCGAGAGCACCTCGATTCCCGTTCTCGGTGTCGCGATCGGTGTTGCGTTCGGTAGCTCATAGATCGTCCATGAACCGATACGCCGCGCGACCGTTAGCCCAGAGTGACCTGCCCGAAGCATCGTCGCTTCGGCCGAGGCGCTCGGGTCCAGCGGGTCACTTGGCAACAGGACGTAGCGGATCCCCATGAGACGCAGCCAGTGGCGGTACTTTGGTGGCGTCACCTGGCCGTACAAGACACCGTTCGCTGGCCAGTCATCCTGGCGGTACCACCCCCGCGCCAGCGGTACACCGGTACGCGCGAGATAGTACGCCTCCCAATTATCCGCTGTCGCGACGACCTCAACCCGGTGACCTGGCGTGTTGTGGGTCTCGAGAAAGGCGAGCGCGGGGTACCAGAAGCTTTCGTGTTGGGCGCGAGCAGCATGGACCGTGTTCCAGCCCGCGACGGCCGGAAGGGTCTGCCAGAACACCATCGCACCGACGAGTGCGGGTGCGGCCCAACGGGGTTGAAAGCGACGGGCCGCAAGTGGAACCAGAAGGAGCGGAGCCCCCATCACAAGCACCAGCCTGCCGATGTTGCCGCCAAGGGGTGTCGTCGCCACAAATGTGAACGTGGCCACCACCGCATAGGCGGTGAACAGGCCGCGCAGTGGTGCAAGGTCTCGAACGCCATAGGTCAATGCGAGTCCAGCGACGCAGAAAAACGCCACAGCCATCGCGTCTTTCGGGTCGAACGAGTAGCGGCCACCCTGGTCCGAGAAGGCACGCAGAAGTACGAATTGGGCAATCAAGACGACGACCGCACCTCCCGCCAGGACGCGGAGGCGACGATCAGCAAACCACTGCCGGTCCGCGGACGCCCAACCAGCCAGCGCCACCACCGTGAACGCCAGCGCCAACGGATGGGCCAGCGCCGTCAGCGCGATCAATCCGACGGCAAGAAATGCGCGCCGCGCCTGCAGTGCAGCGACCGTCAACAGCGCGAACGCGAGGCCCAATGTGAAGGGGTCAGTGCCAGCCGGAACGGCGAGCGGAGCGAGCATGGCGAAGGCAAAGCACGGCCACTTCGCAAGTGCGGGCCACTGGCGGCCGATGACCCTCGCGAATGTCCCAGCGGCGAGAGCGACTGATGAGACAACGACCACCCCGCGAGTGAGTACCGCCGCGAGTGGGTAGTAGATCAGCGAGTAGTTGACCTGGCTATAGCGCCCGGCGTACCAAAAGTTGTCCCAGAATCGCCAGCCGTGTTCGCGCCACACCTGGGCGCCATAAAGGTGCGCTGCCGCGTCACCGCCGGATGGGCCGAACAGCAGCCATGCAGTCGCGAGTAGCGCTGCCGTCAGGGCGGCGTACCGAGGGCGGGCAATGGCCGCCACAAGCGGATGGATGCGACTTTTAATCACGGTGTCCGCCAACTGGACCATCGTTGCCAAGCAAGCGATGGTACCCCGGAACCGCGGTATCTGTCTACGGCACGGGTGTCGGAGCGGGCGCTGGTGCGGGGGCAGGCGCTGGGGCTGGGGCTGGCGGAGGGGGCGGCGCGGGGGCCGGGGCAGGCGAGGGTGCTGGCTGAACTGGAGCTGGAGCGGGCGCTGGCGCTGGGGCGGGAGATGGGGATGGAGCGGTTGCAGGAGTCGGCGTGGGAGTGGTCGTCTTGGTTCCGGGGCCCGGTGCCTTGGTGGTCGTTCCCGCCGCCGTGGCATCTGTGGATGTGCTGGTCGTGTTCGTGGTGGTCCCGGTGCTGGTGGTCTTTGCCGATGCCGCCGACTTCGTGAAGTCGCTGGAGAATGTGTTGTCCCACTGGACCGGATCGGAGGGATACGGGAAGTCTGGCTGACCGTTCTTCTCGGTCGTCACAACCTTCTGCATGAAGTCATGCCAAATACCTGCGGGGAAGTTTCCACCCTGGCCGCCACCGCGCAGCCCGGACAGCGTCCGCTTGTACCCGGCGTTGTTTGGATAGCCAACCCATACTGCTGCAACGTAGTGCGGGGTGTAACCGACAAACCACGCATCCGTGAACTTGTCGGTCGTGCCAGTCTTCCCGGCTTGCGGAACGCCGATGTTCGCGTGCGTTCCCGTGCCGCCAAGGACGTTTGCTCGGAGGACCTTCGTGACCTCGTAGGTCACACCGTCGGAGAGAATTTTCCGCGGCTTCCGGATGAAGGGGTTCTTGCTTACCCCTTTGCCTGAGAGGTCGCGGATCGCTGTCGGGATGACCTGATAACCCCCGTTCGAAAGTGGCGCGTACGCGACGGCCATATCGAGCGGGGTGACTTCCTGGCCGCCAAGCGCGATCGAAGGGTACGCCTTCAACTTTTCGCTGATGCCCATCCGGTTCGCGAGCTCTGCCACCTTCTCGGGGGTCACGTCAAGTCCGAGCTGGGTGTAGACCGAGTTATCGGAACTGAGGGTTGCCTGGAAGAGCGACTTGACGCCGTCGTACTTCTCGCTATAGGTCTGGACGTCAATCAACCCGTACCGCGGATCCGTAAACAGGAGCCGCTTCGACTCGTAGAACGTGGTGTTCGGATTGATGCCTTCGCGAATTGCCTCGGTCAGCACGAACGTCTTGAAGGTGGACCCCGGCTGGCGCTTTGCGTCCGCCGCGAAGTTGTACTGGCTCCGTTTGCCGTACGGCTTCTTCGACGCCATCGCACGGATGTAGCCAGTCCTCGAGTCGATCAAGACGATCGCTGCCTCGGGGTCATCGGGCTGGTTGAGATTGCGGTTCATCGCATCGAACGCCCACTTTTGCATTCGCGGGTCGATCGTCGTCTTGACCGTAAGCCCTGCCCGTTGTGTCCGAAGCCTCCCGAGCTTCTCCTTCAGTTGACGGCTGACGTAGTCGACGAAGTAGGGCTGACGTTTGCTGACGTAGGCGGTCCCGCGCTTGAGTTGGAGGCCAGCGTGTTGCGCACTGGCCGCCTGGTGAGGGGTGATGTACTTCAGCTCCGCCATCTTTTTCAGGACTTCGTTTCGCCGCGCTTGAGCGCCCTTGAAGTTGCGAAACGGGTTGTAGGTGGACGGCGCCTGCGGCAGTCCGGCCAGCAGTGCCGCCTGCGGCAGCGTTAGCTGCTGAACGTGCTTGTCGAAGTACGTCAATGACGCCGCCTCAACGCCCACGGAGTTTGCGCCGTACGAAACCCCATTCATGTACAGCGCCAAAATTTCCCGCTTGCTGAACTTGTCCTCCAGTTGGCGAGCCATGTCGGCCTCAACTGCTTTCTGGACGAATCCGCGCTGGGTCAGGGCTTTCTCGCCAAAATAAACGTTCTTCGCGACCTGCATGGTGATCGTGCTGCCACCCTGCGATGCGCTGCGGGTCCGGAGATCGTGCCACGCCGCGGATGCCAGGCGGGAGTAGTCAATTCCGCCGTGCGTGTAGAAGCGCTTGTCTTCAATCGCAACCGTCGCATCCGCGAGCGACTTTGGAATCTGGCCGAGGCGCACCACGGTGCGGTTTTCGACGGATGGGATGATCGCGAGCAGTTTTCCGTTGCGGTCGTAGATTCGACTGTTTTGGCCAGTTCGAACCTGCGCGCCGATGTCCTGGAAGTACTGACTGACGTACGCCCAGCCTCCGACCCCGGCGGCACCGACAGCGAGTGTTCCGGTGGCCCCGGCGGCGAGCAGAACCCGCGAGAAACCACTGGATGAGCGGCGTGCCGCCCGACGACGAGGGGAGGTCAACGCGGCACCCGCCGTGCGGTGGACCACAAAATTTGGCCAGAGCGGTAGTCCATGAGCCCGATCGTTCGCGCTGGGGCGCCCGGGCGAGGAGGGGAGGTGACAATCCACGTCAAGGAGGAGCGGGGGCGAACCTGACGGGTCACCGTTTGACCACCGCGGGTCCGCGTTGTGACCGCGATTGGGTCGTTGGACCACCGCAGGTGAACTGCGTCCGCGCGCGGGTTTGATACCCACCGCCGCTTTGCCTTGCTGAGCGCGTCTCCGCCCCAACCAAGGCGCGCTCCACGCGACTGCGCCACGGCATCGAAGATGAAGTGCCAGCCGCGATCGGGGCGCGCGAGCATGCCGCCGAACGACCGGTCGCCGTAGTGGCTGGCGGCCAAGGAGGGCGACCAGATCGCCACCGGGGCGATGCAGGTGCCGATAACGATGCGGCGGGCTCGGCGGTCCACGTCAACTCCTCCGGTGGCGGGCGCGCTACCGAGTATAGGTCGGCCGCTGTCGATCGTTGTACCCTGCCGCCCGTGGTCTCCCTCATCGGTCGTGCGCGCGGGCTCGATCGCTCGGCGCTGAAATACGCAGCGGTTGTTCTCGTGGCCACGCGCCTTGCGATTTGGGTACTGGCGCTCTTCACCGAGGCAACCACTGGCCCCTCCGTCCGCCCAAACGCTCCGCAGATCAGCGCGCCGTCGCCCTCGGCAGGGCTCGGTGAGCCGTGGAATTCCGTGTTTGGTGTGTGGGGTCATTGGGACGGCTACTGGTTCGTGGGGATTGCGGAAGGGGGATACGGATTCCGTGACGGTGCGGCCGCCTTCTTTCCGTTGTATCCGATGGCCATGCGCGTCGTTGCTCCCCTTGTTGGCAGTGCGCTCGTCGCAGGCGTGGTCATCAGTCTGCTTTCGTCCTTTTCGGCCTTCTACCTGCTCCACCGGCTCGCTCGCCACGAGTGCGGGGCGACCATTGCACCGCGCGCCGTCTTGTACCTCGCGATCTCCCCGATGGCAGTGTTTCTGGCCGCTGCGTACTCGGAGGCGCTGTTCCTTGCACTTTCGCTCGCGTGTCTCTGGGCTGCCCGCCGCGGACGTTTTCTTGAGGCCGCGGTTTGGGCGGCACTCGCATCTGCGACTCGCGTGAGTGGTGTGCTGTTAGTCATTGCGCTCGCGGTCTTCTGGGCGGACGCGCATGGCGGCTGGCGGAGCCTGCTTCGTCCTGCAGCGACCAGGCTGCTGCTCGCACCCAGCGGACTGTTGGGCTACATGGGCTACCTCTGGGCACGCTTCGGCGATCCGTTCGCCTTTCGCGGATCGCAAGCAATCTGGCACCGGCGACTCGTGACACCCGTTCAGGGAATCTGGGACGGCGCCTCTGCCGCTGTCGCGGGTGTTCGGCAAGTTGCCGCGGGGGGCGACACCCCCGTGTATTGGCCTCGGAGCCTGCGGCCGCCAATCAATACGGCGGCGCTCAACATCGAGATGTTCGTCGCACTGGTCCTACTGATTGCGGGGCTGGTGCTCGTCGCGCGACGCCTGCCGCGAGGCTACGCGTGGTACGCCAGCGCTGCGCTCGCGCTGCCGCTCGCATCGCCCGCCCGCGACCTTCCGCTGCTTTCGCTGCCGCGCTTCGGGCTGGTCCTGTTTCCAGTCTTCCTCGCACTCGCCTCGTGGGCGATCACGAAGCCGACCCGACACACCGCGATCGTCGTTGCCTTTGCGCTGACACTCGGCCTATTCACCGCCCAATGGGCGAATTGGCAGTGGGTCTCGTGAGCGCTCCGGCGAGCTACCGGGCCATCGTGGTGTAGCGAAGTAGGGTCGTCAGCGCCGCCTCAAAGTCCTCTTCGCAGGCATCCTCCCCGGCGAGGCGGCAACGGCGCAGCTCTTGGCTGATGAGCTTGAGACCCACCTGATCCAGCGCGGCCTTGACGGCAGCGAGTTGAGTGAGGACGGCGGCACCCTGGGCGCCTTCGTCCAGCATCCGCTGGACGCCACGGAGTTGCCCCTCGGCCCGGCGCAGACGTACAAGGAGTTCTTCCGTGGCGAGCGTCGCTTCAGTCACGGTGTCTATTCGGAAAGGCCGAGGGCGCGCTCGAGGGATGCCTTCGGCTGCAGCCCAACGGCTTGCTTCACCAGTTGACCATTTTCAAAGCGCGCAATGAACGGGATTCCCTGAACCCCGTAGCGCATCGCGAGTTCCTGGTTGGAGTCCACATCGACCTTTCCCACGACGATGTCGGAGCGTTCGTCGGCAATCTGGTCGATTACCGGTCCAAGCTGCTTGCACGGGCCACACCACTCGGCCCAAAAGTCAACTACCACGGGCTTCTCGCTCTCAAGGACGAGGGCCTGGAAGTTGTCGACGGTGAATTCCTGTACGGCTGCTGATGCCATTGCGGGCTCCTTTAGCTGGTGAGTGTTTGGTGTTGGGTGGCGTTGTGTTCCAACCACCGCTCGGCGTCGATCGCCGCCATGCACCCGCTTGCGGCCGCCGTGACGGCCTGCCGGTAGGTGCGGTCCTGGATGTCACCCGCGGCGAAGACGCCGTCGACGCTGGTCTGAGTCCCGTCGGCCAGGATGTAGCCATCCTCATCGAGGTCCAGCTGACCGGCGAAGAGTTCGCTGTTCGGTGTGTGGCCGATCGCGACGAAGACCGCATCGGTCGCGATTTCGTTGATCGCTCCCGTCTGGGTGTCTGAGACACGCACCCCTGTGACCTTGCCGTCGCCGAGAATTTCGTCGACCGCAGCGTTCCAAACGATCGTGATTTTCGGGTGGGCCATCACGCGGTCGGCCATGATCTTGGACGCCCGGAACGCGTCACGGCGGTGGACGACGGTGACATGCGAGGCGATTCGCGCCAGGTAGAGCGCTTCTTCCATCGCGGTGTCCCCGCCACCAACAACCACCATCGCCTTGTCCTTGAAAAAGAAACCGTCGCAGGTGGCGCAGGAACTCACGCCGTATCCGCGGAGCTTGGTTTCACTCTCAATTCCAAGCCAGCGGGCCGAAGCACCCGTCGCCACGACGACGGACTCAGCGCGCAGTTCGCGGTCGCCAACCCAAACGCCGAACGGCCGGGATGAGAAATCAACGCGGCTCACGTCTTCAGTGATGAGCTCGGTACCGAAGCGTTCTGCCTGACCGCGGAAGTGACCCATCAGCTCTGGCCCCTGCACGCCGTCAGGAAAGCCAGGGTAGTTCTCCACATCGGTTGTGATCATCAACTGGCCGCCCGCACCGAAGCCCTCGACCTCAACGGGACTCAAGTCCGCACGCGCGGCGTAGATGGCCGCCGTATAGCCCGCAGGTCCTCCGCCGATAATCACAATCTTGTGCATCTCGCCCATCCCGAATCCTCCGCCGTTCGATATACCCCTAGGGGTACCTTAGCACCGGTCTGGACGGTCGTCATGGGGGTCCGGGCAAAGAATGACTACCATGGGCGCGTGGCCGGTATTTCCCCCCTCGACTATCCCGTTGCGTTCGCGGCCGGACTTGTCTCATTCGGATCGCCGTGTGTACTGGGTCTGGTACCCGGGTACCTGTCGTTCGTCTCCGGTGTCTCCTATGACGAACTTGGAGCCCGGGCCCGGAACATCATCTGGCCGGTCGCGGCCTTCGTCGCCGGCTTCACGTTCATCTTCACTCTGATGGGGGCAAGCGCCGGGCTGATCGGGGTCAACCTGAATGGCCACCGCCACCTCATCAACCAAATCGGTGGGGCGCTCCTCATCCTGATGGGCATCGCGCTGATCGCTCTCCCGCGCCTCCGCTGGCTGCAGAGAGAGCATCGCGTCCATGTGACCAGACGTCCCACGACGCTCGTCGGGGCGACGCTCGTCGGTTCCGCGTTTGCGGCGGGCTGGACACCGTGTATCGGCCCCATCCTGGGCGTAATCCTGACGCGCGCAGCGATCGGTTCGCCGGGAATTGGAGCAAGCCTGCTCTTCACCTACGCAATCGGGCTTGGGGTTCCGTTCCTCCTTTCGGGACTCTTCTTCTCGCGGGCATTGTCCGCGTTCACCTGGGTGCGAGCGCATTGGCAGGCGGTCAATACCGTTGCTGCCGTCCTGACAATCGTCGTCGGCATCCTGATGGCTACCCAGCGACTCGAAATCATCTCCACAAAACTCTCAGGGATCGGATTCAAAGGGATTTGAAGATTTGCTCGATTGTCGGCAACCGCCCCCAGTTCGTCAAGGCGGCGCCGTTGTCGCGCGCGTTGCGTGCCCGAGCGACGGAAGTGCTGGTCCACACCGGTCAGCACTACGACCCCGCCCTGGCCGACCTCTTCTTTGACGAACTGGGTATCCCGGAACCGGATCACCATCTCGGCGTGGGGGCGGGCTCGCAAGTTGAGCAACTGGCCCGCATCCTTGTTGGACTCGAACCCATTCTGGCGAGCGAAGGCCCCGACGTCGTTCTGGTTTCCGGCGACACCACCACGACCCTGGCCGGAGCAATCGCCGCGGCGAAGGCGGGCATCCGTTTGGCGCACGTTGAGGCAGGTCTGAGATCGTTTGATCGCACGATGCCGGAGGAGCAAAACCGCCTCGTCGCCGATCATCTCAGCGACCTCCGTTTCTGCCCGACCGACACCGCAGTCGCCAACTTGTTCCGGGAGGGCATCACCACGGGCGTTCACCAAGTTGGTGACGTCATGTTCGACGCCTGCCGCATGTTCGCGCCGCTCGCGGCGGGTCGACGCGCCAGCACCGCCTATGGATTGGAGGTCGGCGAATATCTGCTCGTAACGGTGCACCGCGCCGCGGCAACGGACACGCCCGAGGCGCTTGACCAGCTTGCTGGAGTTCTCGAAGCCCTTCCCCGTCCTGCCATCTTTCCGATCCACCCGCGGACGCTCAACCGTCTAAGTGACGGCGGATTGATGGCACGGATCGAAGCAATTCCTGGCCTCCGGTTGGTTCCGCCGGTTGGGTATCTCGACTTCGCATCACTCATCGCCGGAGCGTCGGCCGTTCTGACTGACTCGGGTGGCGTCCAGAAGGAGGCCTTTTGGAATGGGGTTCCCTGCATCACGCTTCGCGATTCAACTGAGTGGGTCGAGACCGTCGACGGGGGATTCAATCGCCTCTCGGGAATGAACCCAGATGCGGTGGTCGAAGCGATTTCCTCAGTCGCGATGCCGCTGGAGCGTCCCGCCTACTACGGCGACGGACACGCTGCTGAGATCATCGCCGACGTGATCGTCGGGGAGCACGACCGGCGTCAGTCCGAGGAAGTGGAATAAGGGTTCGCTCCCCGTCGTCGTCAGGCGGGTCTGCCTCGGGGACCGAGTAGACCGTTCCTGGCGCTAGGGATCCCCACAAGACTCGTGGGGCGATCAGCTCATACAGCCGAACACGTCGCTCTCGCTCGACCCGCTCCCACCGGTTTGACTCGACCATATGGACGATTCCGAGCGCCCCAAATAGTCCAACGACGAGGCCTGCCATCGAGCCTTGTCCGTGGTTCGTGCGGTCAAACACCAGCAGGGTGACAACCCCGAGCATCACGAACATCGCCGCGCGCGCATGGCGCTGTCGCGCGTCGGCGAGCGTCTCGTAGATCGACCGCCTGGGAGGAATTGGGTTCGGCCCAACGCCTTCCTCAAGTCGGCGCCGAGCAACCACGATGGCCGCCGCAAGGGACGGGCAGCCGGAGACCGCGAGTCCAACGAGCGACCGGGACGCATCGATCGGTTGCCCAACCAGCCACTCCAGTAGCCACCATGCCACGACCACTCCCGCCGTCGACAGCGACCACGCGCCTCGTCGGCGGACTTCATAGGCGACGCGAACCAGGCGAGGCAGCAATGAGAGGGTGGATTCCAATGTCGCAGCCTCCCTTTCGTTGACGCGAGGGCGAGCGGTCCGCTCGGACGGTTACGATACCGACGCTTTGGCCCTCGATCATTCCCCCGCACCGACCGCCGTGCCGACCGCCCCCATCGGGATCGTCGGACTCGGATATGTCGGACTCCCTCTTGCTGTCACGTTTGCCGAGACGGGGTGCACCGTCATTGGAATCGATGCCGCGGAGCGGGTCGTTGCTGGCGTTAACGCCGGGACCTCTCACATCGAGGACATCGCTCCCGAGCGTCTCGCACCGCTCACTGCATCTGGTGCGATCCGGGCGTCCAGCGACTGGGCCGAGATCTCCACCTGCCGCGCCATCGTCATCTGCCTTCCGACTCCACTCAACGCGCATCGTGAGCCCGATCTGGCCATCGTGCTATCGGCGGCGCTGGAGCTTTCCGCGCACCTGCAGCGGGGCCAGCTCGTGGTGTTGGAGTCCACGACCTATCCGGGCACCACCCGCGGCGAGCTACGGATGGCACTTGAGGGCGGATCCGGGCTTCGGGCCGGCATCGACTTCCACCTCGCATTCTCTCCCGAACGCGTCGATCCAGGCCGGGTGGACTTCACGACGAAGAGCACCCCAAAGGTCGTGGGCGGACTGACACCGCAATGCACTGAACTCGCGGCGTCGCTGTACCGGACGTTCTGCGAGCGGGTTGTGGTTGTCGGGAGCCCCGAAGTTGCCGAGATGTCGAAGCTCCTTGAAAACATCTTCCGGGCAGTGAACATTGCCCTGGTCAACGAACTCGCGATGCTCTGTGACCGCATGGACGTGGATGTCTGGGAAGTCATCGACGCGGCTGCCACAAAGCCGTTCGGGTTCATGCCCTTCCGCCCCGGCCCCGGCCTTGGCGGACACTGCATCCCGATCGACCCGTTCTACCTCACCTGGAAGGCCCGAGAGTTCGACTTCCACACCGAGTTCATTGAGCTTGCCGGAAAAGTCAACTCTCAGATGCCCGCGTTTTGCGTTGGCAAAGTCGTACGCGCGCTCAACAGTCAGCGCAAGCCACTGAACGGGAGCCGGGTACTGGTGCTTGGCGTCGCATACAAGAAGGACGTGTCCGACATGCGAGAGTCACCGGCGCTTCGCATCATTGAACTTCTCCACGCGGATGGCGCCGACGTTCGGTACCACGATCCCCATGTTCCCGAACTCCGCGAGTTTGGGCTGCAGTCGGTCCCGTTGAGTGACCAGGAACTGTCGTCTGCTGACTGCACCGTGGTTGTCACCGACCACAGCGGCGTCGACTACGCCCGTGTCGCGGCGAAAGCGCCCCTGACCGTGGACCTGCGAAACGTGGTGGCGCCGAGCGATACCGTATTCCGACTATGACCCGAGTCGCCGTTGTCGGAATGAACTACTGGGGCCCCAACCTGGCTCGAAACTTCGCTCGTCTCCCGGGTTGCCAGCTGACCTGGATCTGCGATCTCGACCAGGCGCTCTTGGATCGTCACGGAGCCAGCTACCCCACCACCACGACAACACGCGACCTCGACGCGGTGCTTGCCGACCCCGGCCTCGATGCGGTCATCGTTGCGACGCCAGTGCCGACCCATGCCGCCATCGCGACCCGCGTCTTGGAGGCTGGGAAGCACTGCTTCGTTGAAAAGCCCCTGGCACTGACTGCCGAAGACGCGGCGTCCGTTGCGCTGCTGGCGAAGAAGCGCGGGCTCATTCTGATGGTTGATCACCTCTTGATCTTCCATCCAGCGGTCACACGCCTAAAGAACGTGATCGACGAGGGTGCCCTCGGGTCGGTGTATTACCTGTACGGCAATCGTCAAAACCTCGGAATCGTCCGCCCGGACGAAAATGCGCTCTGGAGCCTCGGCCCGCATGACATTTCGGTGATGATCCACCTGGCTGGCGAGGCGCCGGTCGAGGTCCAGGCGTCGGGGCAGAGCTATCTCCAAGCGGGTGTCGAGGACGTCGTCTTCGGACACGTGAGGTTCGCAAGCGGGGTCATCGGACACCTGCATCTCTCATGGCTCGATCCCCACAAAATGCGCCGCATGACGGTGATCGGTTCGGACAAGATGGCCGTCTTCGATGACATGGAGACCGAGAGGAAGCTCACGATCTACGACAAAGGCCCCGTAACCCCAACTGACAGCTACGGGGAGTACATCCAGGTCCGCTCCGGGGACATCTGGATCCCGAAGATTCCGGGCGATGAGCCCTTGCGTCTCGTCTGTCAGCACTTCGTCGACTGTGTGTCGTCCGGGACAGAGCCGCTGGTTGACGGACGTGCTGGTGTCCAGGTTGTCGAGGTGCTTGAGGCGATGACGACATCGCTGCGGGAGGCAGGGCGGCCTGTCCAACTCACAAACGCGAGGTAGGAAATGGCTCGGGAGAATCTGGTGCTCGGTGACGGGGTTGAACTCGGCGCCGACGTCGAAATCGGTGCCAATGTCGTGATTCACGCCGGAAGCAAGATTGGTGACGGGGTTGTCA
The DNA here is from genome assembly GCA_043746815.1 of Thermoleophilia bacterium. Taxonomy (GTDB): domain Bacteria; phylum Actinomycetota; class Thermoleophilia; order Miltoncostaeales; family Miltoncostaeaceae; genus JAYTQG01. Next base: position 44,824 of record JAYTQG010000144.1, read on the forward strand.
TCCAAGACAACGTGGTGATCGGAAAACAGCCACGTTTGGGGAGCCGTTCGACCTCGAAACGAGCCGATCTTGCTCCCTGTGAAATTGGCGCAAGTTCGTCGATCTGCAGCGGTGCGCTGGTCTATGCGGGCACCACCATTGGACCGAAATCGATCATCGGCGACCAAGCATCTGTTCGCGAGCGGTGCACACTCGGTGAGGGCGTTGTCGTCGGTCGGGGAGTCTGTGTGGAAAATGATGTCGCGATCGGTGACTTCACGAAGATCCAATCGAACTCCTACATCACCGCGTATTCGGAGCTTGAAGATCACGTCTTCATTGCTCCGTGTGTGACCACGACCAACGACAACTTCATGGGCCGCACGGAGGCCCGTCACGCCATGATCAAAGGCGCGATCATCCGCCGTGGGGCGCGAGTCGGCGGTGGCGCAGTACTCCTCCCGGGCATTGAGATCGGCGCTGAGGCGTTTATCGCTGCTGGCGCACTCGTGACGAAAGATGTCCCCGCGGGCAAGCTGGTCGCCGGTGTGCCAGCCCGAGTTTGGCGCGATGTGCCAGCTGAGGAGCTACTGGAAAACCAGTAGGCGGGCACTTACTTCGTTGGTCGGTGTCCGACGGTCCGGGAGACCGTGAACAGGGTGTCACGTAGGCCCAGCGCGCGGCGTAGGTCCGCGCCGCTGCGGTCGACAAACCCCCCGCCCTTCTTGAAAATGCGCACGCTCAGGACGCGCCCAGACGTGCCGTGCGAGGTGATCGTCATGGCCGTGACCGGTCGTCCCGCGCGGAGCAGCTTGCCCAGGCGCCGCCCGGAAAAGCGCGGCGATGGCTTCCAACGGTTGTACGGCGAGTACTGCGCATCGAAGGGGTCCGCCACACCAATGAGGTACGGACGGGCCTGAGCGGCCGGGAAGACGTTTTGCCCATCTTCCGTGTGGCCACCTGAGGAGGAGAAGAAGAATGCCGTGATCGGCTTTCCGTCGTACACCAAGATCTTTCCGGACGTCGCAGTAACCGCTCGGGTCGTGCGAGGGTCCTCTGCGCCAGCGCCACCGTAAACCTGGCTGCGTTGGTCCGACTCCAGATCGTAGGCCCGGTCGGGGTGGAGGCCTGTGACCGCGTACGTACGCGCGGCAATCGCCTGGGCCTCAAGGGCTGCTGGGGCGTCATCGCCCCATCGGCTTGGCATTTCTCGGGGGAGCACACCGCGCAGGTAGTCCTCAAGTTCCACAACGTTCACGGCTCCCAGCCGTCCCGCCGTCGCGATGATGCGGGTTGCACCCCGGTAGGTGTTCGCCCCAACCTTCACCGTGCCACTTGGCGCGACGGTCTGGAGACGGACGTTGCCCGGAAACTTCGCTAGCGGAGCTCCGTCTGTCGTTGAAATGGCAACCCCGCTTCCATCTGCTGTCAAGCGGTATGACGTCCCCGGGGCAAGGGCACGGGCGACATTCGGCGTCGGAGACTCATCAACGACCTGCCACTCGGTCGCGCTGGTCACCGCGATCGCCGGTCGTCCGCTGAGGACCGAGACACGCACGGCTCCGCCCTTTTGGACACTCGCCAGTTGGGTACCCCGGTAGAAGTATCCAAGGATGCGGGGCGCATCCCAGCCAGCGCGCGCTGCGCCGTACGCCCCGTACTGGGGCAGTCCGACCCCATGTCCAAAGCCGCCGCCATTGAACGTAAAGAACCTCTCCGGTGGGGCGAGAGGTTTCGCAGTCGCGGTGGCAGCAAGCGCTCCCACGGCGAGCAGGGAGGCAAGCCTGGCGGTTCGGGGGGTCACCGCGGGCCACCGTAGCGCGCCGGCGGTCCGTACTCAATACGGACCGACCTACCCAGTACCGCGGTCGCCGTACTGGGTTTCGTAGTAGCGCCGGTACTCGCCCGCCTTGATTGGCTCCCACCACGCGCGTTGTCGGGTGTACCAGTCCACCGTCTCTGAAAGGCCGTCCACGAATGAACGAGTCGGTGCCCAGCCAAGGGCTCGAAGCTTGGTCGTATCGAGGGCGTAGCGGCGGTCGTGCCCCGGGCGATCGGCAACGTGACGGATGAGCTTCGCGTCGCGACCAGTAAGTTCAAGAATGGCACGGGTAATCTCGATATTCGGCACTTCGTGTCCGCCACCTACGTTGTAGACCTCACCGGAAACACCGTGCGTCATGGCATGCCAGATGCCCGCGCAGTGGTCCGTGACGTGCATCCAGTCGCGGATTTGCATTCCGTCGCCATAGACCGGTAGGGCCTCCTCATCCAGCGCGTTTGTGACGAACAAGGGGATCAGCTTCTCCGGATACTGGTGCGGCCCGTACGTGTTCGATCCCCGGGTTATCACGGCGTCCACTCCATAGGTGTGATGCCACGCGAGCACCTGAAGATCGCCACCGGCCTTGCTCGCCGAGTACGGGCTTGATGGAGCAATTGGATGGCGTTCCGTGAAGGCGCCATCCAGGATCGAGCCGTACACCTCATCAGTTGACACCTGAACGAATCGGCGAACGCCGGCTTCGCGCGCGGCCTGTAGGAGTGTGGCCGTGCCGAGGACGTCAGTTCGGATGAACTCGCCCGGGTCGAGGATGCTGCGGTCGACGTGACTTTCGGCGGCGAAGTTCACGACAACCTCGACGCCATCCGTCGCAAGCGCGACGACGGCCGGGTCGGCGATATCGCCGTGCACGAACGTGTAGCGAGGGTCGTCAGCGAGGTCAGCGACGTTCGCTGGGTTGCCCGCATAGGTCAGTTTGTCGAGGTTCACGACCTCCGTGCCGTTCGCGATAGCCAAATGAACGAAATGCGAGCCGATAAAGCCGCAACCACCGGTGACAAGGATCTTCATGGGGTGGGATTCTCCCGGATGTAGTCGCGCAGCGCATCGCGCCAAGGTCGAAGTCGTGGAAAGCCGGGGCGAGTGACGTCAAGCGCTGAACGCGCTGGACGTGGTGCGGGCCGCCCGAATGCCGCCGTGCTAATCGGGCGAATTCGGCAGTTTATCCCCGCCTCGGCGAAAATCGCCGCAGCGAACTCGGCCCAGGTTACTGAGCCAGATCCGGTCGCGTGGTAGATACCAGGAGGGTGGGTGAGCCCGGCTTCCAGGGCTGGCGCGAGATCTTTAGTCCACGTTGGGGAGCCGGTTTGGTCGGAGACGACCTGCACCTCGTCATGCGTCGCCGCGAGGGCGCGCATCGTGTCGACAAAGTTCCGTCCGCCAGCGCCGTAGAGCCATGCCGTCCGAACAATTCGCGTCCCAGACGGATGCATTTCGAGGGTCGCAATTTCACCTGCGAGCTTGGTGCGTCCGTACGCCCCGAGCGGCGCCGTCGGGGCATCTTCGGTGTAGGCGGACGGAGAGGTTCCGTCAAACACGTAGTCGGTCGAAAGGGCAACGAGTGCCGCTCCGTGCCGGGCGGCCGCCCGAGCGACGTTCGCTGACCCACGGGCGTTGAGGGCGTGGGCGGCCGCCTCGTTCGCCTCTGCGCCGTCAACGTCGGTCCAGGCGGCGCAGTGAATAATCCCCTCGGGGCAGATCGCGTCAATCAGGGCGTCAATCGCCGCAGCGTCAGTCACATCGACCTCGCGGTCACAACCAATTACCTCATGGCGCGGGGCAAGGAACGCGACGAGGTCCTGTCCGAGCATCCCCGCGGCTCCGGTCACGAGCAGCTTCACGACAAAAACTCCGCGCAAAACGCGAGCTTTCCAGGGGCCACCCCGGACCACCTCCCGGTTTCAGCGTAATACGCAACCTCTGACGCATTGGCAACCGATCTGTGCCGACTTCCGACCATCTGGCCCGGAACTACAGCAGGCCGATTGTGGACGAGTCCCCGACCATGAACCGGTAGGCGCGGGGCTTTTCGTCGGACCGAGCGATGATGACATCGCGCCCGATGAGGCTGCCCTCAACGCGGGCATCCAGGTCCTGGATGCGTGAGCGTTCCAGCACGATGCTGTGTTCCACCTCCGCGCGACGAATCACGACCCCCCCGGAAATCGACGTGTAGGGACCGATATATGCGTTCTCGATCAATGCGCCCCGACCAATGATTGCGGGGCCCCGCACGGCGGAATCGACAATTCGTGCGCCAGACTCGACGACGACCCGCCCCTCGATCGTACTGTTTACGATCTCCCCGTCATTGCGAGGTGGCATGACGTCCAGGATCAGACGGTTGGCCTCCAGCATGTCGTCTAGGCGTCCGGTGTCCTTCCACCAGCCCGTCACGAGGTGCGACTCCACCCGGCGACCGGAGTCGATCATGTGCTGGATGGCGTCGGTGATTTCCAGCTCTCCGCGGCCGGATGGCCGAATTGCCTTCACCGACTCCCAGATGGCGGCGGAGAACATGTAGACGCCGACCAACGCAAGATCACTCTTTGGCTCAGGTGGCTTCTCTTGCAACCGCACAACACGATCGCCTTCGATCTCGGCGACCCCGTAGGACTCCGGATCGGGAACGCGTTGGAGCAAAATCATCGCGTCTGGAGCGTTGGCGACGAAGCCTTGGACCAACTCGGTGATCCCATCTCGAAGCAGGTTGTCGCCGAGGTACATGACAAATGGAGAGTTCCCAAGAAATGGCTCTGCGGTCAGGACCGCGTGGGCCAGTCCGAGCGGGGCATCCTGACGGATGTACGTGACACGGATACCCAGGTCAGATCCATCACCGACCGCCGCTTCGATTTCAGCTTGGGTGTCACCTACGACAATGCCAATGTCGGTGATTCCAGCGTCGCGGAGCGCGATCAACCCGTAGAAGAGAACGGGCTGGTTGGCGACGGGCACAAGCTGTTTTGCGCTCGTGTGGGTGATCGGCCGAAGCCGTGTCCCGGCGCCGCCAGATAGGACAAGGCCCTTCAGGTGTTCACTCATCTCTTTGGAACGCTACCAGGGGCGGCACGGACCCCATGGCGCCGCCGATTGATGCTGCCTAGAGTCCTGCCTTGTGACTACCGACCGCTGGATCGCCTCCCGTACCTACCTCGGCCGCAACTTCGACTCCGACGAACTCCTGCACGCGAAACGCGAGGCGGGCCTCACCGTATCGGTCTGCCTTCCCGCACTCAACGTCGCCGCGACGATCGGCCCGATCATTCAGGCTGTGCGTGACTGCTGGATGACCGACCGCCCGCTTGTCGATGAAATCATCGTTGTGAATGGCCCGAGCACCGACGCCACGGCTGAGGTTGCCGAGCGAGCTGGTGCGCGGGTCACCGACCAAGACGGCGTACTCCCCGAGGCTGGGCCAGGTTCTGGCAAAGGTGAGGCACTTTGGAAGAGTCTCGCGGCATCCAGCGGAGACCTCGTGGTTTGGCTCGATTCGGACGTGCACGACTTTGATCCCAACTTCGTGCCTGGGCTCCTCGGTCCACTCCTCACCGATTCCGACGTCGGCTACGTCAAAGCGCTCTACCAGCGCCCGTTGGGGGCCAGCACGCAAGGGGGAGGGCGGGTCACCGAAATCTGCGCTCGGCCACTCATCAACCTGTTCTACCCCGAACTTGCTGGGTTCGCCCAACCCCTCTCTGGTGAAGCCGCGGGGCGCCGAAATCTCCTTGAAGCGGTTCCGTTCTTCTCGGGCTATGCGGTGGAGATCGGGTTGTTGATTGACATTTTGGAGCACGCGGGGCTCGGTGCGATGGGACAGGTGGATCTCGGCATTCGTCGGCATGATCACCAGTCCACCGCGCAACTCGGGCGGATGGCATTCACGATTTCTCAGGCCGTGATGCGCCGACTCGCGCAATCGGGACGGGTGCCAGATGCCCTGTTCACGCCGGACCCACCGTACCGCGCACCCATCGGCGAGTTCCCAGGGCTCGAAATGGCCGCCTGGCACGCGGACCTGTCTGAGCGCCCGCCGATGCGCGATCGATTGGCCGTTGCGTGAACGGCCTACATCCGTCTGAGTATCGAGTGCTCGGCGCCCCCCCAAAGGCCAACAATTGCCGCGCCGATCGCCGTCAGGTCGTCACGCGTTTCGGCGAGGGCAGCTGGCAGATCTCGCAGCGCTCTCCTAATTGGGAACGCGGCCAGCAGCCCCAGTTCTTGCAGGAACTCAGGGGAGACGGTCACCTCACCACAGACCCCGACGCATGGAACTCCTGCCGAGCGGCACGCAGCCGCCACCGCAGCTGGAGCCTTGCCTGACAGCGTTTGCGCGTCGAGTCGCCCCTCTCCGGTTATGCACAGGGTTGCGTTGTCAAGTGTCTGAGAAAAGTCGATCGTGTCGAGCACGAGTGCGGCACCATCAACGATTGTTGCGCCAAGGAGCGCAACGAGGCCAGCAGCTGCGCCACCTGCGGCGCCTGCCCCCCGCATCTCGGCGCGTGGTCGACCAAACAGGGTTCCAATATGGGCGAGGCCCCGGTCGAGTCGTTGTACGGCAGCTGGCGAGGCGCCCTTTTGCGGCCCGAAGACGACTGCTGCGCCTCGAGGACCTGAGAGGGGGTTGTCAACATCGCAGGCGACCTCGATCTGACACCGGTACAGGCGCGGGTCCAGGCCGCTCACGTCAATCCTGGCGACTCGCTCGAGATCACCGCCGGCGCCTGCAAGTAGGTTCCCGTCCGCGTCCAGGATCTTCGCGCCCAGGGCACGCGCAAGACCCAACCCGGCGTCGGTCGTCGCACTTCCGCCGACGGTCACGATGATGCGTGTCGCGCCGCAGTCGAGTCCCGCTGCAATGAGCTGGCCCGTCCCGAACGTGCTTGTCGCCTCGGGGTTGCGCTCGGTCGCGGTTAGCCGCTCATAGCCCGAGGCTTGGGCCAACTCCACGACACAGGTGCCGTCGGGAAGGAGCCCAAACGCCGCCACGACCTCACGGCCAAGCGGGTCGGACACTCGCCGCAGGTGGTGCGTTCCTCCGCGGGCGGCCAGGAGGGCATCGAGGGTGCCTTCGCCGCCGTCTGCGACGGGGGCGATCCGGATCTCCAAAGGTGTGCCCGCGAGGCGAGCCCCTGCCGCAAGCGCGTCCGCAGCCTCAAGCGCGGAGCAGGCCCCCTTGAAGGCCGCGGGGGCAAGCACGAGCGCGCTCACGGCGCCTCGGGCGTCTCCATCCCGAGGAATGCGCGGAGGCGATCCTGCCACTCGGCGTCATCAATGCTTTCCTGTCTTGCCGCGTACAGCGTTTCCGCATCGGCACCGACCCGAACACGGAACGGCGTCTCGGGGTCCTCTGCCGCGGCGACGATCGCGGCGGCGACTACGTCGGCGCTCGAGGTTTCGAGGGTGCGCCACGTCGCAAAGCCACTGCGCAAGGCGGCAAACATTGCTCCGTACGGGCCGTTTGGGTCGGTGACCGATCCGCTCGGTCTGGTGGCCTTACTGAAGTCCGTGTCGATCATCCCGGGTTCGATCATCGTCACACGAACGCCGAAGGGCCGCATCTCAACTGCGAGAGCTTCCGAGAGGGCGGTGAGGCCGTACTTGGTGGCGTGGTAGAAGCCAACGAGTGGGTTGGACATCCACGCGCCAACTGATGACACTTGGATGACTGCTCCACTGCGGCGTTCACGCATCTGCGGAAGCACTGCCTGCGTCACGGCCGCAGTGCCGAACAGGTTGGTCTCAAACATCGCCCGGACATCGTCAAGGGACGCGTCCTCCTGCGCGCCCATGACGGCATACGCTGCGTTGTTGACGAGACAATCGATCGGCCCAGCGGAGGCGACCGCAGCGTGAATTTCCGTCGGCCGGGTGACATCCAAGGCGACGACCTCGACCCCGCCTGGAAGATCAACCCGAGCGCGCGCCATGTCGCGAACCCCCGCGACGACCTTCCACCCGCGGGCATTGAACATGGCGGCGGTGGCGTGACCGACTCCACGTCCCGCCCCGGTAATCAGCACACGTCGCTCGGGCACGCGGCGAGCTTACTCGGCGGCGACCGCGACCTGGTCGATCACTCGAGCGGCGGGCAACCGAACCGTGAAGGTGGTTCCAGTCCCAACTTGCGAAACCAGTTCGATCGCGCCGCCATGGGCCTCGGCGAGACCGCGAGCGATTGCCAACCCCAATCCTGCGCCCCGGCCCTCGCGGGATGGGTCCGCTCGGTAGAAACGGTCGAAGACGAACGCCTGCGCGTCCTCCGGAATTCCTTCGCCCGTGTCGCCAACTGCGAGGGCGATCACGTCGTCGGTACGTGACACCCGAAGCTCGACCCGGCCACCAGACGGCGTGTGACGAAGAGCGTTGTCGAGCAGGATCAGCAGAATTTGCTCCACGCGCGCGGGATCCACCTCGGCGGCAAAGGAGGCGTCATTCCCAATCGCGCAGACCAGGTGGACGCCTTCACGCGCGAAGAGCAGGTAGCGCGACTCGACGACACCTTCGGCCAGTTCCAGGAGATCAACGCCCTGGGTCTCCAGTGGCAGCGCGCCCGAGTCGAGGCGCGCAAGCTCGAGCTGCTCGACAACCAGTCGCTCCAAACGCCCGGCCTCCTGCGACATGAGGTCGAGAAATTCGCGGCGCTGCGGGGGGCCCATTCGTTCGTCTTCCAGAAGTTCAAGGAACCCCTTCAACGCCGTCAGCGGAGTCTTCAGTTCGTGCGAAACGTTGGCGATCAGATCCCGGCGTGCACGTTCAAGACGCCGCTCGTACGTGACATCGCGAAGTGTTGCGACCACGCCTCCCGAGCGTGGCAACGGCGCCGCGGACAACATCAGCACGATGCCACTGGCGAGTACCACCTCTTGAATCACCGGATCGTGTGTCACGCCCCCGCGCAGTTCCTCGACGACCTCGGCGATCGCGGAGGGAAGGGAATCGATGGTGGCCCCCTCTGCTGTGACGGAGGCACCGAGATAGCCGATCGCCGAGGGATTCGCGACAAGGATGCCGCCATCGGGGCCAACTCCGATGACACCCTCCTCCAACGATGCGATGAGATCGTTTGTGCGATCCCGTTCATGCGTTGCGTCCTCAACCAGATCCTCGATACGTCCCGCCATACGGTTAAGACCCTCAGAGAGGATTGCGAGCTCCCGCGGGGACGTTTCTGGCGATCGGGCTGAGAGATCTCCGCCTGCAAGGGTCGACGCTGTTCGTGCCAGGCGCGCGATCTTTCGTGAGAGAACCCGTGAGAGGACGAGACCCATGAGCGATGCCAGTGCGAGGATTGCAGTAACGGCCAGCAGGATCCGGGTACGCAGCGTCGCGATATCCCCCCCGAGGCTCGGCAAGCGGATGGCAACAAAAACGCGTGTTCCGGAGCTGACGCTGGTGTCCGGCACGGGGATCGTGACGATCAACAGCTCATCGTCAGACGCCAATTTGCTCACGCTTTGCAGTGGTTCCGTAATGGATGGCGCCTGCAGCGGCGGGAGATTCTCGCTCTTCAGATAGACATCCGCGCCAGGCGGATAGGCACCGGTGACAACCCCCGTCGTTTGTCCGGTGATCCGAACCTCAGCGGGGGTAAGACGCGCGTAGATGTCTTGGGCAAAGGCATCGGCGCTCACGTTTCCTTCGGCGATTGCCCGATTTGCGTCGGCCACGCTTACCGCGGCGCGCACCTGAGCGACGTTGCGGTCAATGCGGTCTTGGCGGACGCTTGATTCCAGGCGAGGCAGGAGCACGACGAGCAACGCGACACTGGCGATCGCGCCGACTGCGACGAACGCCGCAACGAGCCAAGCCTGCAGGCTGACTCGGCGGAGCGGGTGATTCACCCGGCGGCCCCGTCCTCCCGGCCAAGTGCGTAGCCGACACCGCGTACGGTTCGGATGATCTGCGGGTTGGACGCGTCCTTCTCGATCTTCTGGCGAAGATGGCGAACATGGACGTCAACACTGCGCAGGTCGCCGTAAAACGATCCCTTCCAGAGGTGGTTCATCAACTCTTCCCGAGTGAACACACGCCGCGGTGACCGGGCGAGCTTCAGGAGGATCTCGAACTCGGAGTAGGTCAACTCGACGGTTTCGCCCTCGCGTGTCGCGCTACGGGCAACGGGGTCGATCTCCAGTTCACCCACACGAAGGACCTGCTCCTGATCTGGCTCCAAACGGGCGCGACGGAGGTTGGCCTTTACCCGCGACACCAGCTCGCGGGGCGAAAACGGCTTGGTGACGTAGTCGTCCGCGCCCAACTCCAGGCCAAGGACCTTGTCCAGTTCCTCGCCTCGTGCGGAGAGAATGATGATCGGAACGGTCCGTTCGGCCCGAATACGACGGCAGACCTCAAGGCCATCCACGCCCGGCAGCATGAGATCGAGAATCACCAGATCGACCGCCTCTCGGCTGATCATCTCCAACGCCTCATCTCCACGCGCAGCCATCAGCGGGTCGAAACCAGCCTCACGCAGGGAATACTCAACAATTGTTCGGATTGATGCCTCGTCGTCGACGACGAGGATGCGTTCTGCCACTGACCAAGCCTCCTCAGCGTTCGCCTGCTGAGTGTAGTTCGCCGTCGCGGGCGCCGGACCCCCGCTATGGTCGCGCACTCGGGTCGGAGGCTCGATGAGCATCACTTCATCACCAGCTGGCCATCCGCTCACAATGTCCCCATATCGTTCGTTTCCCACTGTTCACATCGACACGACACCTGGTCAACATGACGCCTGAGTCGCCATACCCCTCATCTCCTAACATTGGTCGTGGCCCCGGGGAACTGCCGCCCCTTGGCGTTCAGCCGACGAACCCGAACCCGGTGCAACCGCACCCGAAACCCGACCGCGGGCCAGGTGCCCGACGTGCGCTCGCTCTTGCCGTTCCAGCGCTCCTCGGCGCCGCCGGTGGAGTCGCGGCGATCGCAGCATTTGGATCGTTCGGGGATGGGCACGCGGTGACGACCGTGATTGAGCGGAGCCCTGTGAGCGCGCCAGCGACAACCGTCACCATTCCCGCGCCAGCCTCGGCGTCGGGCAAGGGGAGTGATGCGGGAGCGATTGACGTTCAGGCGGTGGTGCGGGGAGCGGCTCCGGGGGTTGTGCTAATTGATGTCACGACTGCCTCTGGGGGAGGTAAAGGGAGCGGGTTCCTCATTGACGACAGCGGCCATATCCTGACCAACGCTCACGTTGCCGGTGACGCAAAAACAATCACCGTCGGCTTCAAGGACGGCAGTACCCGTGAGGCGAAACTCCTTGGCGTTGACGAAAGCATGGACCTGGCGGTCCTCAAAGTGGAGCGGGTCCCAGCCTCCGCGAAGGCACTCACGCTCGGGAGCAGTGGAAGTCTCACAATTGGCGACCCAGTACTCGCGATCGGAAACCCGCTCGGGCTCGAGCAGACCGTCACGAGCGGGATTGTCTCCGCACTGAAACGGCGGATCGACTCGCCAAACGGACTACCGATCCTGAACGCCATCCAGACGGACGCCGCGATCAACCCCGGGAACTCCGGCGGACCGCTCCTTGACCGCTCAGGGCGTGTGGTCGGCATCAACAGCCAGATCGCTACCCAGAGCGGTGGCAACGAAGGGATTGGGTTCGCCATTCCCATCGACGCAGCCCGACCGATTGTCCAGGCGATTCTTGCGACAGGCAAACCTCAGCACGCCGCCATCGGGGTGACGACGGATCCGTTTTCACCGGATACGTCGGATCGATATGGGCGCAACGATCACAGGGCGGGCGTTGCCGTCGCTTGCGTCGCAAGTGGCGGTCCAGCAGACACCGCTGGATTGCGCGGAGCACACCCGAAGTACTCCGAAGCCGATGCGATCGGAGGTGACGTATTTGTTTCAGTTGATGGCAAACCGATCACCGACCAGGCCGACTTGAACGCGGCCATCGTTTCGCACCGGGTGGGGGACACAATTCCGGTGGAGGTCATGCGCGCCGGCAAGTCCGTCACGGTAACGATCACCCTCGGTGATCGCTCCACCAGCAAGAACAATTGCAGCCCCCCCGATCGCAAGGCACCTTAAGATTCACGGGGTGAATCGCGACTCCAATATCCGACCCGCGACTGCCGAGGACTGCGCGGCGATCGCAGTGATCTACGACGAGGGCATCACAAGCGGTCTCGCGACCTTCGCGACCGGCCCGCACAGCGCTGAGGAGCGCGCGACCTGGCTTGCCGCACGCACGGAGCGGGCCCCCGTCTTCGTGGCAACCGCCGCCGATCGGGTCGTCGGATGGTCTGCCATTGCACCCTTTTCCCATCGCCCCTGGTACGACGGGGTTGGTGAGTACACGGCCTATGTCGCGAGCGCGGCGCGCGGTCGGGGCCTTGGTCGTGACCTGGTCCAGCATCTCATTGAGGTGGCCCCGGCCTACGGCTACTGGAAGCTCGTGGGGATGATCTTGCCGGAGAACGCCGCGGGCCTCTCCCTTGCTCGCTCGGCTGGCTTCCGCCTCGTGGGAACCCACCTGGGCCACGCGGAGCTCGGCGGGCGATGGCAGGACGTCAGTGTCGTCGAACGGCATCTCGCGATCCCGTGACATCGGCGCAGTGTTGTCACATTTGGCTAGTGCGGCGACGCAAAATCCGTCGTACGCTTGAACCGGGAGGTGGTCCGGGGTGGCCCCTGGCGAAGCGGACGCGACTCAGGCAGGGAAGCCAATGACCATGGTCCTCTTGCGCTCGCAGGCAGTGGACTTTCTGGAGGCGTGGGCCACTCAACGACGTCTCGCTGAGCGTCGTCGGGCGGGTGACCTTCCCGACGTGCTCTGGCTGCTTGAACACCCGCCGGTCTACACCTACGGCCGACACGCCACCCGCGCCGACCTCCACCTCACCGATGAAACCATCGCGGCGATGGGTGCCACCTGCCATCAGATCGACCGCGGGGGCCAGATGACCTGGCACGGTCCAGGCCAGACCACCGGATATGTCATCGCCGGACTCGGCCCACGATCCCGACCCCTGCGTGAGTTCATCTCTGACATTGCGCTGGCGATGCAGCTGGCGAGCGGGCTGCCCGACGCGGTCTGCGATCCGGGCCGCCCGGGCCTCTACGTCGGGGGGCGAAAAGTTGGAAGTATCGGAGTGCGGGTCGAGGGAGGCGTGACAACCCACGGCTTCGCACTGAACCGCGACCCCGATCTGGCGTGGTTTTTCCACATGACGGCCTGTGGGGCACCCGACGTTGCAGCAACCTCCATCGCCGCTGAGGGCGGAGACGCGACGCGCGAGCGCGTTGAGTTGGCGCTCGCCGGTGCGTTGGGTGCCGCGCCCGCAGATGAGCCGTCGATTCTCAGACTCTTTAAGGGATAAGTTGCTCCCAGGCGACCAGTACTTGGGCGAGGAACGCATCGTCAGGGGCAATTGCGGTCGCGTTTGCGACGAGGCGGGTCGCCAGGTCGTGGTCAAGCTCCAACGGTTCGGCGTCGGGGTTGTCTGCAATCAGGAGCGCCGCGACCTCGTCAGCGGTCACGTGAGGTTGACTGCTGCCGCGGCCGCAAGGACCGTCACGATGGCCCCATAGCCCATGTAGCCACGCCAGAACAGCAGTACCGCCAGGGCCAGGATGAGGATCGAAATCACCGCCCACATGCCCTTCGACAGTCCGCCAGCACCGAGTGTCCATCCGGCTTCAGGAGGGCGAAGGTCGCGTGGTTTGCGGCGTTTGTCGGGGGCCGGATCATTCGCAGGGGCGTTCACGAGGGGAAGGGTAGCCAGCTGGTCGGCGCCCGGGGGCCGGTTCGGCGACCCGCGGTGGATGGGTGATCTACCATTCGCCAAGTTCGATGACCCCGCACGACGATCTCATCGCTGGCGTTCGCTGGCTTCGCAGTGACCTTGATGACCGATCCGACGTCGGGCGGTCGGCACAGCGACGCGCGCCAGCAGATGTCTACGTCACCGACGATCCGCAGGCGGTTGTGATTGAGATCGACGCTGCCGGGGTGCATCCCGAGGATGTCGACATCGAACTGGATGGGGACATGCTGCGAATCCGGGGCAAACGGCGTCTGCCGGTTGGCCAGCGGCGCGTTTACCACCACGCGGAGATCGACTGGGGACCGTTTGAGCGGCGTATTCGGCTTGGCGTGGAGGTCGATGGCGAGAACGCGAGCGCCTGCTACGACCTTGGCATCCTCGTGATCACCCTTCCATTGTCCACGCAGCCCAGCCGCGTGCGGATGGCGATCACGATTCGAGATAACCGGTGAGCGCGACACGGACCGTCGCAACCCTCGAACTGCCGGTGCTTCCCCTGAAAGGGGCGGTGATCTTTCCGGAGGGGATCGCGCCACTTGCCATCGGTGAGCCGCGATCGATCCGCCTGGTTGACGAACTGATGAACCGGCCCGAGCGGCGCCTCGCATTGGTCACCGCGCGCGACGCAGAGGCCACCGAACCTGCGCCCGATGATCTCTACACAATCGGCACGCTGGCCGAGGTTCAGCGACTCTTGCGTGTCCCGGATGGTTCCCTACGAGTACTTGTTCAGGGCATCTCGCGCATTCGCATTGGCGACTACGTCGAGACTGAGCCATTTCTGGTCGCGCACACCCAGGAAATCCCCGACCGGATCGGGCGCAAGAAGCAGGTCGAAGCGCTTGCCCGAAACCTCCAGTCCATCTTCAGTCGGATCGTGGACCTGGTCCCGTACCTGCCCGAAGAGCTCCACATGGCCGTCGCCAATGCCGACGATCCGGCGATGCTCTCGCACTTGGTCGCAGCAACCATGCGCTTCTCGACCCAGGAGAAACAGGACCTCCTGGAGGAGCCAAACCTCGAAAAGCGCCTCCGTCGCCTCACTGTCCTCGTCAACCGTGAGCTTGAGGTGTTGGAGCTCGGGGCCAAGATTCAGAGTGAAGTCCAATCCGATATGGATAAGGGCCAGCGCGAGTACTTCCTGCGCCAGCAGTTGCGGGCGATTCAGGAGGAGCTCGGTGAGACCGACGAGACCCAGGCGGAGATCAACGAACTTCGAGCGCTCCTGGAAGAGCGCGACCCGCCGGAGGAGATCCGCAAAGCGGCGGAGCGGGAGCTGGATCGTCTCGCTCGGATCCCACCAGCCTCCGCAGAGCATTCAGTCATCCGAACCTACCTTGACTGGATCCTCTCGATCCCGTGGAATCGCAGCACGCTCGATAACCTCGATCTGAAACGCGCGCAGTCGATCCTGGACGAGGATCACTACGGCATCGACAAGGTCAAAGACCGCATCCTCGAACAGCTTGCGGTGGCGCGGCTGAAGCCCGACGCAAAAGGGGCCATTCTCTGCTTCGTTGGCCCACCGGGCGTCGGAAAGACGTCGCTCGGAAAGTCGGTCGCCCGTGCCCTGGAACGCAACTTTTCGCGGATCTCTGTTGGTGGTGTTCGCGACGAGAGCGAGATTCGTGGCCACCGGCGCACCTACATCGGAGCAATGCCGGGAACGCTGGTCCGGGCTCTGCGCGACGCGGACTCGATGAACCCCGTCTTCATGATCGACGAGATCGACAAGATGGGGAGCGACTACCGCGGAGATCCCTCCTCGGCAATGCTCGAAGTACTCGACCCCGCCCAGAACAACACCTTCCGGGACCACTACATCGATCTACCGATTGACCTCTCGCGGGTGATGTTCATCTGCACCGCGAACGTCCTCGACACGATCCCTCGCCCCCTGCTGGATCGGATGGAGGTCATTCAACTCTCGGGCTACACCGAGGAGGAGAAACTCCACATCGCACGTCGGTACCTCGTTCCGCGACAACTCGAGGCAAACGGCCTCACGGCCGCGCAGTTGAAGTTCTCCGATGCTGGCCTGCGCACAGTGATTGGCGAGTACACCCGCGAGGCAGGTGTCCGTGGCCTGGAACGCCGTATTGGCTCGCTTGCGCGCCGCACTGCCCGCGAGATTGCCGAGGGCAAGACAAAACGGGTCACCATGGGCGCCGCCAGGATTCGCGAGATCCTCGGTCCGGAGCGTATTCAGAACGAGACCAGGCGTCGCACTCGCGAGCCTGGTGTCGCGACGGGCCTTGCGGTCACCGGCGCCGGTGGCGAGATCCTGTTTGTGGAGGCCAGCACGATGGTTGGCACCGGACGCCTCACCGTCACTGGACAGTTGGGCGAGGTGATGAGCGAGTCCGCCCAGGCCGCGGTCAGTTACGTCCGGGCAAACCGCGAGCACCTTGGCTTGGCGATCACCGAGGACTTCTTCCAAACCCATGACATCCACCTCCACGTTCCTGCCGGAGCGATCCCGAAGGACGGCCCGTCGGCGGGTGTCACGATGGTTACCGCGCTGATGTCCAGCCTCTCGGGCCGCCACGTTCGCCCCGAGGTCGCGATGACCGGTGAGATCACCCTCAGCGGGCAGGTCCTTCCGATCGGCGGTGTCAAGGAGAAGGTCCTCGCGGCTCACCGGGCTGGGATTCGTACGGTCATCATCCCGAAGCAAAACGAGTCCGGGCTGGGTGACGTTCCGAAGGATCTCCGCAATGAGATGACCGTCATCGCCGCCGACCGGATCGACCAGGTTTTGGAGGCGGCTCTTGCTCCTGCCCGTCGCCGACGCCCATCTGGCGTATAGCCTCACACCCGTCAGTACCACCAACGATAGGAGTGCACGCGATATGGCAATCGAAGTTGGCCAAGAAGCCCCCGATTTCACCCTTCCAAACGGCGGCGGCGACAAGGTAAGCCTGTCTGACTTTCGTGGCCAAAACGTCGTCCTCGCGTTCTTCCCGCTTGCCTTCTCGGGAGTGTGCACGGCACAGTTCACGGCAATCGGCCAGGCTGAGAGCCAGTACTCCGAGAGCAACGCGCAGGTGATCGGCGTCTCCGTCGACAGCCACTACGCCCTCGCGGCATGGTCCGAGCAGGTTGGCCTGTCCAACACCGTCCTCCTCGCGGACTTCGAGCCCAAGGGTGACGTGGCAAGGGCGTATGGGACCTACCTCGACATGGGATTCTCAAACCGCGCGACCTTCATCATCGACAAGGACGGCATTGTTCGGGACATCCAGATCATGGGGATTCCGACCGACTCGCCGGACGTCGACCAGTACTTCCAGACGCTGGCTACGTGTCCCGTCTAGGTCGAATGCTTGCCGGACCGAGTCGCCGTCGGCAGACTGGGAGTGCTGCACCATCAACTTCCGGAGGAAGCATGATCTGTAAGCACGAGTCCTGCACCTGCGAGGCCCGCGAAGGCGACGACTACTGCTCCGATTGGTGCAACGGCGCTACCGGTTCAGAGTGCCACTGCCACCACGGCACCTGCCACGCCCCGCACCACCACTAAGGGGTTGCGAGAGCGAGCTGACCACACGCGGCGTCAATATCGGCGCCGCGTGAGCGTCGCACCGATGCCTCGATGCCGGCCCGCGAGAGCGCAAGAATGAAGCGTTCGCGACGCTCAGAGGAGCTTCCCCGGTGGGGTCCGCTCGTCGGGTTGTACTCGATGATGTTCACGTGGAAACGACCGTCGCGGATCACTGATGCGAGTCGCTTGGCCTGCTCCGGGCTGTCGTTCACCCGGTCCAAGAGCAGATACTCAATGAAGATCCGGCGGCCCGTTGTATCGCAGTAGCGTCGACACGCGCCCATCAGGTTTGCAATCGGATAGCGGTTATTGATCGGCATCAACTTCGAGCGGGTCTCGTCGTCGGCCGCATGCAACGAAATTGCGAGGCGCACCGGCAGTGGGTGCTCGGCGAGGGCGGCGATCCCAGGAACCCAGCCCGCTGTTGAGATTGCCAGGCGCCGGGCGGAGAGGCCAAGGAGTGAGGGGTCATGCATCCCACCGCAGGCCTCAAGGACCGCATCGAGATTGTGCATCGGCTCGCCCATGCCCATGAACACCACATTTGTGAGGCGCGCGCCATCCTCCTCGGCTTCCGCTGCCGCGAGGAGTGCCTGGTCCAGAATTTCTTCGGGATACAGGTTCCGCCCGGGCCCAAGCTGGCCGGTGGCACAGAACGTACAGCCGAGCGAGCATCCCGCCTGGCTCGACACGCAGAGTGTTCGGCGCCCCTCTGCATGAGCAATCAGGACCATTTCGAAGCGCTGCCCGTCACGGGCTCGCAGGCGCCACTTCAGCGTTCCGTCGGTCGAGCGCAGGCGCTTCTCGGTGATGAACGACCACAACGGCCGCGTGTCCGTCAGTCGGCCGCGCAGTTCTTTGCCGAGCGTCGTGACGTCCTCCCACTCCGCGGCACCTCGCATTTTGGCCTGGGCGACCTGCTGGGCACGGTAGGCGGGCTGGCCCCATTCGCTGAGGATTCCGTTGATGTCTGGTGCTGTCGTCACGGCGAAGAGCGTAGCCCATCGCCACCTCTCGGTTGTGCGGAGTGAACGCGCCCCCAAGGGGATGTTTCGGACTACGCCGTCTGTTCACCAGACGCGGGGAGCGAGTTTGTCCCAGAGCAGTGATCGACACCTCGCAAATCCATGGTCGGCGGTGCCCAAAACAAGGCCGGGTTCCGTGGTCAGGGCAGCGAGCTGAACATCGGGTACGTCGTTGGCGCTGAGTCCTGGAGTAGGCGCTCCGGACACCGTTCTGCCGGACGAGGAGGTTCGCTCGCGCGACGGAGGCGCACGCATCGGCCTGGGTGTTAGCGTCCGCACGGTGAGTCCAGACAACGGGCAGACCGCCCCTCGTGGGGAAGTGGCGCGCCTGATCGCGCTGGCCAAACCACATCGGGGTGCCCTGGTCGCGGGTGTCGCGGTCGGCTTGGTCGGTGCGGCGGCCGCCCTGGCGCAGCCGCTTATTGCGGCCCGCATCATCAGGGCACTCGCGGATGACCGCTCACTTCGGGGGCCGCTGACGCTCCTGGTGGTGCTCGTCCTCCTTGGCGCAGTTGCGGCGACGATCTCTGCGTGGCTCCTGGAGCGCAGCGCCGAGAACATCGTTCGCGACGCCCGCCGGTCGCTCGCATCTCGTCTCCTGCGCCTTCAAATCGGTGCGATCGACGGGCAAAAGAGCGGCGACCTGATCTCGCGGGTCACCTCCGATACAACCTACCTCCGGGCGGTCGCAATCGGGGCCCTGGACGCTGGCATCACCGCGACAATCACGCTGGTGGTCGCTGCCGTCCTGATGGCATTCGTCGATTTCCCGCTTTTTCTGACGACGCTCGTCGTTCTCGCCGCGACGCTGGCGCTTATCGGGATCATCCTGCCGCGGATTGTGGGAGCGTCGAAACGGTCGCAAGATGCCGTCGGTGAGATCGGTGCGGCCCTCCAACGCTCCCTTGGGGCGATCCGAACCGTGAAGGCAGCCGGTGCGGAACGCCGTGAGACCCAGAGTGCCGTGGCGGCAACCGATCGTGCGGCAGCCGAAGGTCGGCGGCTCGCCTGGCTGCAGGCCACCACTGTCGGCATCAGCGGGCTTGCGCTGCAGAGCACCTTCCTCGCGGTGCTGGGAGTCGGAGGGGCACGGGTCGCGAACGGGTCGATGGATGTCGCGGACCTGATCGCGTTTTTGCTCTTTCTATTTAACCTCTCCGGCCCCATCGTCCAAATTGTTTCGGCGATTGCGACGGCACAGTCCGGGCGAGCATCGCTTCAGCGGATCGCCGAGGTCGAGGCGCTCCCGATTGAGGAAGATGCCATGGAGGCGCCCACCCAGGTGCATCCTGGGGCGTCACTTGTCAGTTTCGCGGGTGTCGACTTTCGCTACCACGGCGCAGGCCCACAAACGCTAACGGACGTCAGCTTTACCATTCCGCCCCGAGGGCTGACGGCCATTGTCGGTCCCTCGGGTGGCGGCAAGACAACGATCTTCAGTCTGCTCGAACGGTTCTACGACCCAAGTGGGGGAGCGATCCGGTTCGATGGTCACGACGTCACGGAGGTGCCGCGAGATTGGCTGCGCACGCAAATCGGATACGTCGAGCAGGACGCACCGGTCCTCGACGGGACGCTCCGCGAAAACCTGCTCTTCGCTCAGCCGGACGCGGACGACGACGCCCTCGCCGAGGCCATCCGCGACGCGAGTCTGGACGAGATGGTGGTCCGCCTCCCGGAGGGGTTGGACACTCAGGTTGGCGAGCGGGGGATCACGCTCTCGGGTGGCCAGCGGCAGCGGGTGGCGATTGCCCGTGCCCTTCTGCGGCGCCCCCGACTCTTACTCCTGGACGAGGCAACCGCCCAGCTGGACGCGACGAACGAGCAGCTTCTCCGCGACGTCGTGGAGCGAGTCAGTCGGAGCCATTCGGTGATCGCGATCGCCCACCGGCTTTCAACCGTGGCCAAGGCGGACCAGATTTTGGTTGTGGTGGACGGTCGAATCCACGCGACCGGAACGCACGACCAACTCGTCCTCGGGGATCCCATCTATCGATCGCTTGCGACCACACAACTACTGACGGTGTAGCGCCGCCAGGCGGCGGAGTTCTTCGGGGACGTCTCCGCCGGGTTGAATCGCGAGCTCTGTCACGCCGTCGCGTTCCATGCCAGCGATGCGCGCACGAAGCTCGCTGGCGGCACCGGTGAAACTGAAGCGCCGAACGTTGTCCTCGGTCACAAGGCCGCTGTCGAAGTCATGCACGAGGTCCACAAGATGACCGCGGTGGAGTTCCTGGTGGCGTAGCTCCGGGTCGATGGTTGCGTCGACGCTGGCGATGTATGCCTCGGCCTGGGCGCGCGTCCCCGGTTCCAGTCCGTCCAACCGCCACGGCTGCTCGGCAAAGGCGTGGAACGCGACCCCCACAACCGGCCCCACGGTAGCCACAATGCGGGGGCTGGTCAGTGGCTCGTCATCGTCGGAAACCGTACCGACGGCGTGGACGACCATTGGCATTTGCGGGCCAATTACCTCCCGGATCAGTGAGAGGCCCCCCGGGTAGTAGACGCCGGTCATCGCCCCGTCTCCGATCTCGTTCGCGAGGGATTGGGCCTTGGGTCCCCGACATGAGACGTAGATCGGCACCTCGGCATCTCCAGGGGCACCGCGCACCGGGATCGGGCGAACACGCCGCCCGCCTTCGATGTGCAGGGTGTCCGCGCCGGAAAGGAGTGCGCGCAGATCCTGCACCTCACGACGCACGCGATCGAGGGCGACCGGTCCAAGGCCAAGGGTGAATCGTCCCGTGAATCCCGCGCCGATCGCGACCCGAAGCCGCCCGGGTGCGAGATCGGCGAGACTCCGTACCGCACAGGCCGTCGCGACGGGACTCCGTAGGCCGGGCACGCTCACGCCAATGCCAAGTCCAATCCGCGAGGTCTGGGTCGCAGCAAGCGCCAGGGTCACAAACGGGTCGCCGTAGAGAAGCGGCGAGTCGTACACCCATGCCGAGTCGAACCCCAACTCCTCGGCCAAGCGGATGTGATTCGGTGTGTCACGGACGGGTGCGAAGAAGACGGAGATGCGCGAGGGACTACACCTCCACAAGGACTGGCTGGACGGCTCGCTCACTGTAGGGAACAACCGCTCGGAAGTTCCGCCGCCCAACGGTGAGAACAAAGCTGGCGAGGCAGACGGCGAGCGCACAGAAGATCGAGAGCGCCCAGGGCAGGCCAATCGCGTCGGAGATATATCCAAGCGCAATGACTGGAAGGGTTCCGGAGTACGCGCACATGTAGAGCGCCGACAGCAGTTTTCCCCGCTCACGAATTGGGACGACTGTGCTGCAGATCACCGTTCCGCCTTGGAGGATGAAGCCGTTCGTGAAGCCAATCGCGAGTGCGGCGACAACGATGAGCCAGACGGAGTCCAGCCACGCAGCAAGCGGAATCAACCCCGACCAGATGGCCGAAATCGCGACGCCGCACAAGACCGCACGCCGCGGATCCAACCGCGAGATCATCACGGGGGCAAGCCCGCCCATTGCGAGCGTTAGAAAGCCGACGAGACCGACCACGGCGACGTTCGTGTGGCCCCCTTGTGAGTGGGCGATGAACAGCGGCGCGACGGACAGGAGTGTTCCCTCCAGGTAGCTCATGAAGAACGTGGCTGGCGCGAGGAAGGTCGAGAAGGCCCGCATCTGGCCCTCGGGAACGCCAACGCGAAGTGCGAAACGTCCTCCCGGGCGGCGAGCGATGGTCTCGGGAGCAAGTGCGATCGCCACGATGGCGATGAGCATCAGGGCAATGTGACCTTGAAACGGACGATGGATCGCGGCTTCGCCCCGGGTGTTCTGCGCGACGAGGCCCGCGAGTCCGGGCCCCAGACCGAAGCCGACCCGAAAGGCGATTCCTGCCATCGTCGCTGCCCACGGTCGCCGGTCGGCGCGCGCGTGATCCACGACGAACGCGGTTCCGACGCCCAGAAACCCGCCGATGGCAAGGCCCTGCAATACACGTCCAACGAAGAGCAACGGAACCGACGCCGTGAACGCAAAGACGGCCGAGGCCATCGTCATGAGCGCTAATGCCGGAAGCAACATCCATTTCCGCCCGAGTCGGTCCGCGAGGTTCCCGGAGACCAGCATCGTTGGCACCACCGTCAGTGCATAGACGGCGAACAGCAGCGTCAGCGTCCCGTTGCTCAGATCGAACCGGGTCCGGTAGAGAGGGATCAGCGGCGTGAGGGTGCTCGTCCCCATCGTGAGGATGAACAGACCGACGAAGGCCTTCCAGGAGTTCCGTGTCATTGCGTGGGGGCCAGTCTGCTGGGCATGGCGAAGCTGACGATGAAGGAGAGGACCAGCGCGGCCACTGCAACCAGCATGGCGGCTGCAACGCCATCGCTAATAACGTCCCGCAGTGGTTGGCTGACCCGATGGGTGGAGCGCGTGACCTGGTCGGGCACGTGCCCGTGCACGATCGCCAACATGATCGCGGAGCCGATTGCACCGCCTGTGTAGCGAAAGATGTTCGGCAGAGACGATGCGGAACCCAGACTCTTTGCGGGCACATCGTGAATCGCGGTGGTGTTGATGGGTGCGATTGCCATGGCCAGCCCGCAGGCGAAAATGACGAGACCAGGGACGATCGCGGCGTAGCGCTGGCTGGGGAGCGCCACCGCCATGATTGCCCCGCCCACGGCCCCAAGAACAAAGCCCGTCCGGGCGATGATGGCGGGTCCGAACTTCGGTACCAGGCGGCCAGCCCACGGTGCAACGAGGACGAACGACGCCGCGACGGGTGTGATCGCAAGTCCCAGGCGTTGCGGGCCGTAGCCGAGCACCGCGGTGAGATAAAACGGAAGCACGACCAGCGCACCGAAGAGCGCCGACGCCGAGAGAAACGATGCGGCGGTGGCACTGGACAGCGAGCGTTGACGAAACATCCCAAGTTGCAGCATCGGGTAGGGCGTGCGGCGCTCGCGAACGACGAATCCCGCAAGGCCAGCGGCCCCGACCATTGCAGAGGTGAGCGTCAGCACGGAGGACCACCCCCAGACCTCCCCGCGGGAGATCGCAAGGAGCGTCGAGAAGAGGCCAACAGCGACTAGGGCGGCCCCCGCGACGTCAAAGGGTTCACCTCTGCCGTGGGGTGTGGTCTCGGCCAACACCAGCAGCGCGCCAGCCAAGACAATGATGCCGAGTAGCGGACTGAACCAGAAGACGCTCCGCCAGCCGAATGCCCCTACCAGCAGCCCTGCGAGGTTCAGTGCGATCACCGGTGCGACCCCAATCACGCCCGCCAAGACGCCCATGGCTTGGCCACGCTCGCGTTCGGGAAAGATCTCGGCCACGTACCCAATGGCTGTGGGTGCCATCGCGCAGGCACCGATGCCTTGAAGTACGCGGAAGGTAATCAGCGACGCGGCGTTCCACGCCAGTGCGCAGAGCACTGAGGTGACGATGACCACGACGATCCCAACCATGAACACGCGACGACGGCCGTAGAGGTCACCGGCCCGCCCAGCCAAGAGCAGCAGCGTCGCCTGCGTCACCAGAAATCCCGTCACCACCCACCCAACTGCGGAGATGTCGACACCGAAGTCGGCGGCCACTGTTGGGAGCGTGATGTTCACGATGGTCACGTTGATGACTGACAGCATCATCCCAGCGGCCACGACCACCAGCGCCATCCAACGCCACCGGGGATGTCGTTGCACCCTCGTTCGGAGCTGGAGGAGGGATATCGGCGTCGACACGAGCGTCGAAGCGTAGCCTTTGCCTCGATGGCGCCCGGTCGAACCGACAAGCTCTGGAGCTACGTCGGCCTTACTCGCCTCTGGGCCTGGTCATTGGTCGGTTCAGCGGGCGGACTCTCGGCGGTTGCGGTGGCGCTCCAAGCAACCGAGAGGCGTGGCCTTGATGGGCGATGGTGGCTGATGACCAGCGCAAGCCTCATCATCACGAGTGCGCTCTTCTATCCATTTTTGGGGGCTTGGTTAGCCCGTTCAGCACTCCCGTCACACCGGCTTCCGACTGCCAATCGATTGAAGGGCGACCGTCTCGCGTTCGCAACCTCCGGTGATTGGCGCCGCTGGGGGGCCGCGATCCCGGTGATCCTGTTTGCTGGCAGCGTCATGATGATGAGTTTTCTTATCGCCCAGCTTGGTCGGGGCGGCGTCGCCGAGGGTGTGGTGATCGGGGTGATGCTCGCCTGGGGAGCGGTCACCCTTCGCGATATTCAACGAATTGACGACATCCAGCGCGCTGAAGGCCGGAAATACTTCGCCTCGTGTAACCGGCCCGTAGCAATTGCCGAGCGACTTGTCTGGATGGGTGAACCAACCAAGTAGTTCGCAAACGGGGTAGGTCCGACCCTCAGGATTCAGCCTCGCCGTCGGCCTGCCGATACCGAACGCGTGAGCAGTGATATCGCAGCAGACACCAACTCGTTGTTTCAGTGTGCGTTCGAATATGCGCCAATTGGCATGGCCCTGGTGACGGCCGCTGGCGAATTCATTACCGTCAACGTGGAGCTGTGCCGAATACTGGGCCGGGAGCACGAAACGCTCGTTGGGGTTGACCCAGCAGAGATGACACACCCTGAGGATTTCCAGCAGCAGGCGGCATTCATCCGCCAGCTTCAGGCAGGCGAAGTTCAGTCATTTCACATGGATACGCGATATCGACACAGCGACGGGCGTTACGTCTGGGTCCGCTTGTCAGCCACTGTCGTCCGGAGTGCGGAATGCGAACCAGCGTTCATCGTCGCTCAAATGCAGGACATTGGGGAGCATCGACGCTTTCAAGCGCAACTCGCGCATCTCGAGGAGCACGATCCCCTGACGGGGCTACTGAACCGACGCGGTTTCGAGCGTGAGCTCGAGCGCCATTCGCGAAACACCAGCCGGTACGGGCCGGAAGGTGGACTGTTGGTACTTGATCTGGACGGCTTCAAATTCTTGAACGACAGCCTTGGCCCGACAGCCGCCGATGGCCTGCTGGTCGGCGTTGCTCGCGTCCTTACCAAACGTCTTCGCGGTACTGACGTGCTCGCTCGGATTGGGGGGGACGAGTTTGCGGTGCTCCTTCCTCGCGTGAGTGCCCAGGAGACACATGCCGTTGGGCGCTCCCTGGTTGAAGCTGTGCGCGAGGACGACGGCCTTCGCGGAGGGCGTCTTCGGCCACTGACCATCAGCGTGGGGGCCGCGATGTTTACTGATCGGGGCGGAAATGCGGAGGCGGTTCTCGTTGATGCTGACCTTGCGATGTATGACGCAAAGGAAGGTGGCCGCAACCGGCTCGTGTTCGCGAACGCGCTTGACCGTTCCGACTCGCGGCAGCGTGTGCGGATCTCGTGGATGGAACGCATCACTGATGCGCTCAAGTACGACCGCTTCGAGCTGCATGCGCAGCCGCTGCTCGACCTGCGGTCAAATCGAGTGAACCTCTACGAGCTTCTCATCCGAATGCGCGGTGAAGACGGAGAGCTGATTCCCCCCGGGGCATTCCTTGACGTCGCGGAACGCAGCGATCTCATTCAAGAGATCGACAAATGGGTGCTTGGCCAGGCGTTTGGAATTGCCCGCCGCGCGTTCGCGGTTGGAGAGCACTTCCGGATGAGCGTCAACGTTTCGGGTCGTTCGATCTCTGATCCCGAGTTCGGCAACTTCATCGAAGATCAACTCGACCTCGGCGGAATCGACCCCGGGATGCTGGTCTTTGAAGTGACCGAAACTGCTGCGGTTGCAGACATGCTTGCGGCACACGCCTTCTCAGAGCGCCTTCGCAACCGGGGCTGCGCAATCGCGATTGACGATTTTGGTGCCGGATTCGGCTCGTTCGCTTACCTGAAGCAAATTCCCTTCGACATCCTCAAGATTGACGGGCAGTTCGTGAAAGGCGCGGTCGCCAACCGTGAGGACCGTGTTCTTATCGACGGGGTCGTGCGGATCGCACGCGGCCTTGGCAAGGAAACCGTCGGCGAGTTCACGACGGACCAGGAGACCCTTGATCTCATCAAGCGTCAAGGCGTCGACTATGCACAGGGTTTCCACGTCGGCAAGCCGGTTCCAATCGCCGAGGCGCTCGGTTCGATTGCTAGCACCGTTGCCGTCTCGCGTCGTTCGGCCTAGCGCGAACTGACTCAGCTCGCAACCCTCCCAACACGGAACTCTCACAGCGAACGTTCGCGCGCAACCCCTCGATTTGCATCGTTCGGTTCTGGTCGAGTAGCTTCGGCGGGCATCGAGGCCGAGTAGCGCACGGGCTGCTGGCCGAATCCCGAACAAACGATTGGACGATTTCACATGGTTGGAAGCAAGAAGCGCTTCGTTCTTCCCGCTCTCGCAATTGCCGCGACGATGAGCCTCGGTACTGTCAGCGGAGCCGTAGCCGCCACCAAGAAGAAGACCGTCGTCAAAGTCAAGGTTGTCAAGGGCCCGCGTGGTCCGATCGGCAAGACCGGCCCCGCTGGGGCAACCGGTCCCGCTGGAACTCCCGGCGCCGTCGGCGCGACGGGCCCAGCTGGTGCCGCAGGCGTTGCTGGAACCGCGGCCGCGATTGTCGTCAGTGGAGGCCAGAAGGCCGGTCCGATTGACGTTGCAACCGCGTCAACCTCGTTGGGGTCGCTTCCGCTCGCCGCGGGCGCATACTACGTCAGCGCGCGTGTAACGCTGACCGGCACTGGCGCGCTGACTGTCCAGGGTCAGTCAGACGTTACCTGCACGCTCACGATTGGTGGGGTCACTCAAACGGCCGCGACGACCATCAACGATCCCGATGGATCTAAGGGCTCGCACGCCGCGACGGTCACCCTTGGCGGCGGTCAGACGCTCGCAGCAGCCGGCGCCGCTGTGCTCGCCTGCAGCAAGGTACCGGCCGTCTTCACTGCCCCGCCCGTCGCACTTGACGCCACGGTCTCCGCGACGAACGTTTCCATTACGGCCATCAAGGTCGGCACGGAATCGCACGCAGCACTGTAGGAGGCTGGTAGCTACTCGGGTACTCCCATGGTCCAGCGTCTACACGGGCGCTGGACCATGGTCCCCCCTTGTTCCGTCGGATGGCGTGAGCTAGCGTCGCCGACATGAGCGAAGTCGTCGTCGTTGCCATCATTACCGCCGCAGCTGGACACGAGCAGGCGGTCCAGGATCTCGCTACGTCAGTCATCGCCGAGACCCACCGTGAAGAGGGGTGCATCGCCTACGCCCTTCACCGTGACGTGGGCGATCCAACGCGCTTTGTGTACGTCGAGCGGTGGGCGAGTCTGGAAACCCTTACCGCGCACGGCGCCTCTGCGCACATCGCGAGGTTCAGGGAGGCGCTTCAGCCACTCGCCGGTGCTCCCTCACAAGTCCTTGTGCTCGAGCCGCTTCCGGCTGGCGAGTCGGCCAAGGGGACGCTCGCTGGCTAACGTGGGCGCGCTCCCCGCCGATTCGCGCATGGGTGCTGTCCACTTGAGTGTTGCCGACCTTGATCGGTCGCTCGCCTACTGGGAGCGATCGATCGGTCTTCTTCGTCGCGTCGTCGATGGTCGTGTCGCCTGGCTCGGAGCTGGTGGCGACGACCTCGTCGTCCTGCACGAGGTCGCTGGAGCCCAGCCCGTTTCCGGCCGCACGGGCCTCTACCACCTCGCCCTGCTGCTTCCCGGACGCGATGACCTTGCCAGATGGCTCCGTCATGCGGCGACCACTCGGGTACCGATTACCGGCGCCGCGGACCATCTCGTCAGCGAGGCGATCTACCTGACCGATCCCGACGGACACGGGATCGAGATCTACGTCGACCGTCCGCGTTCGACCTGGGACTGGAGCCAGGGGGACCTCTCAATGGCCACGCTCGCCCTCGACCTTGATGCCCTCCTGAACAGTCTCGAAGTCGAGGCCCCAACATTCGCGGGCCAACCCGCCGGGACGACGATGGGCCATGTTCACGTGCACGTCCGCGACATCGCGGAGACCGAGCATTTCTACCGCGATGTCGTCGGCTTCGATGTGACGGTTCGTCTCGCGGGGAGCGCCACGTTCCTTTCCGCGGGCGGCTATCACCATCACCTTGGCGCGAATGTCTGGGCGGGACGCGGTGCCCCACCTGCCCCGCCTGGATCGGCGTCACTACGCCACTTCACCATCATTCTCCCTGACGCCACGACTCTTGACGCCCTCGCCAGTCGCATCGCTGACGGCGGGCAGACTCCGACGGTGGACGGCTTGGGGGTCTGGGCAATGGACCCATCTGCAAACCGCATTCTTCTCGCCGATGCGGCCTCCGCAACGGAAGAGTCGCGCTAGCGGGCGGCTGACCGGCTGTTGAGATCTGCCAGAAGTTCGTCGGGCTGGCGTGGGAGGAATACCCGCACCCCACCACCGACCGTGAGTTCATCCATTTCTGCGCCGCGGAGCGCCAGCTCATCACGAATCCGCGCGACCGTCCAGGCGTGGTAGCGCGAACGCATGAAGACGCTGTCGGCGATGATCACGTCCCGTGACGGGTCGACGTTTTCACTTTGAGGACGGAACGTCACCGCCGGGAGGTAGGCGGCCGCCAGTGGACGCGTGCCGAAGACAACGGCGTGCGCGGTACCGAGGCCCGCTTCGTCGATCAACTGGGCGGCGCGCGCGTACGCTTCAGGCTTCGCCGAGGGTTGCGGCTGCAAGTGCACGACGCTCTTGATCACGGTCTGTGACCCCGCAGCAAGGAGCAGCACGGCCCCGACCAGGCCAGCCCGCTGCCATCTTCCTCCCCGCGCAAGCCGCGTGAGGACAATTCCGCAGGTGAGGGCTAGCGCCGGGCTGACCGCGTAGAGGTAGTGGCGCTGCAAGAAGGCGGTGACGAACGCGAAGAAGATGATCCAGATTCCGAGGTATGCCAGTACGAAGGTCGCGAGTCGGCGAGCAAGGAGCAGGGGGGCGGCGATGATGAGGCCCGCGTATCCCAGGAAGGTGAGTGGTCCCTTCGACCAAAACAGCCACGCGGTTGCCCACCACGGGGGATGTGCGTACGTGGTCCCCGCGACCACGATGGGGTGGCCATTCGCGCTATGGCGTTCCTGATACGTCCACATCTGGCTGAGCGTGTCCCAAATGCCGTTGCCGTACGGTAGGTAGGTCACAAGGAACACGCCCGCCGCCAGACCACAAATCGCAACGAACTGCGCCGCTGCCCTGCCATCTCGCGTGCCGAGAACGAGAGCAATGACGAGCACAATGGCGAGCGCCAAGACCCCGGGTACCTTGCAGGCTGTCGCAAGGCCGGTCGCAAAGCCGGCGACGCAGGCATAGTCCCAGCCTCCCTCAGTGGCCCAGCGCTCCGCGGCCCAGATGGCCATGACAACGAAGAGGACCATGAAGGGCTCAAGCAGCGCCATCCGCTCAACCCGCATCGCGCCGAAGGGATGGGGAAGGAACGACCAACACGCGAGCACTGAGAGCGCCGCCCAGCGCCCCGCGATGTTGCGAGCGAGCAAGAAGAGGAAGAGCCCGGTCAACAGGCCAGCGATCGCTCCGGGAAGGCGGACTGCCGTGGCGTTCGATCCGAAAATCCATTGAACGGTGCCCAGGATGTACTTGACCAACGGCGGATGCTCGGGGTTCGCCGTGAGGTCTCCTGCAAAGTACGCGCGACCGGCGTTGCGGTAGATCAGCTCATCGTTGCCCCATCCCGCGATGCCGAGTCGGTAGAGACTGAGAAAGGCGCCGACCATCGTGGCCACGGCGACGCATGCCCAGTAGCTCCGCTCAAGGGTGGCGGTGCCGATGCCCAGATAGGGAGGTCGCCGTGCGGCGGGCGTTGGTGCGTATGTCGTTGCCACTGTGGGTCGATTTCTTCGCTGGCGCGGCGTCTCCTTCCATCCGACCGATGTGGCACGCCGTTGACACATCGATCGCGCAATGCGTCACACGGTTGGAACTACGCTAAAACCGGGAGGTGGTCCGGGGTGGCCCCTGCGGCGATCAGCGGTGGGGCGCGAGAGATATCCTCGCCGCCATGACCGATTCGCTTCGTTTTGGCCTCTTCCTCGCACCGTTTCACCGCCCGGGTGAAAATCCCACGCTTGCCCTGGAACGTGACCTCGAGCTCATCGTCCTTCTGGATCGCCTCGGGTTCGATGAGGCGTGGGTCGGCGAGCACCACAGCACCGGGTGGGAGACGGTGGCTTCACCCGAACTGTTTCTTGCCGTCGCTGCAGAGCGAACCCGGCACATTCGCCTCGGCACCGGGGCCGTCAGCCTTCCGTACCACCACCCACTGATGGTGGCCGACCGCATCCTCCTACTGGATCACCTCACGCGGGGGCGCGTCATGTTCGGTGTTGGCCCCGGTGGACACCTCTCCGACGCTGCGATGTTGGGACTTGATCCCCTCCAACTTCGCTCTCGAATGGCGGAGTCGTTGGACGTCATTCTCCGCCTCTTTCGCGAGACGACTCCATTTTCGGTTGACTCGGAATGGTTCCAACTTCGCGACGCGGTGCTGCAGCTGCGGCCGTTTCAACGCCCGCATCCACCCATCGCGGTGACCAGCATGGAATCGCCTGCGGGGATGGAGCTCGCGGGCCGTACCGGCTCCGGTGTCCTCTCCGTGTCCGCGGCCCGGGGCCCACGCGGCCCGATTGATCTGGCAGGCCACTGGGCAATCGCGGAAGCGGCCGCGGTGTCGGCAGGAACGCGCGTTGACCGGCGCGAATGGCGTCTGGTCTTGCCGATGCACCTTGCCGAGACCCGCAAACAAGCTGTTGAGGACGCCCGCATTGGCGCAGGGCGATACCTCTTGGAGTACGTCGAGCAGGTCACCGGTCGCCCGAGCCCGGTGGCGGGACCGCTTGAGAAGGTCATCGATCAGATGACGGACATGGGCGCGTGGGTCGTGGGAACGCCAGACGATGCCATTGCCGCGATCCGACGGCTGATCGAGCGCTCCGGTGGGTTTGGTTGCCTGCTTGCCTGGGGCCACGAGTGGGCCCCGCAGGACAAAATCAATCGCAGCTACGAACTGTTCGCGCGCGAGGTCATCCCGCATTTCCAGGGATCGCTCGATGGGATCAACGCCTCAAATGCCGTCGCCCGCGCCATGAGTGCCTCCCTGCAAGCGCAACGGGTCGCTGGTGTCGAGCAGGCACGAGCCGATCACGCAGCCTCCGTGACCGAGGCCGATTGACACAGATCTGAGGCATCGGCGCGGTACGCGGACACGCGAATGCTGGTTACGCTGAAGTCGGGTGGTGGTCCGGGGTGGCCCCTGGAACGGGCGGAGAGGCCAGCTTTTCCAGCCCAGACGTTAGCCCGGTAAGGATCGCGCTTCCCGTTGTTCCACCGAATGCGAGGAGGTTGCGAAGGGCGGGTCCAAGGGCCTGTGCATCTGCAGCGACGAGGGCGTGCAGCATGGCCACTGCCACCGCAGGTCCCTCCGCCTTCGACGCCCAGCGGAGAAATGCGCGGCTCGGTTGTCCACTTCGATTGCGTGCGCCCGCGAGGATGAGCGCGGACTCCTCGCGACACTGACGCGCAAGTATGAAACCGATGAGCACGTCGTCACCGGCTGGGGTCAGACCGGGCCCCCGACCCAGCAGGCGTGGAAGTAGCGCCTCGACGGGCTGGTCAACCAGTTGCAGGGCCCACGGGTCGTTCCACCGATGGGCTGCCACAGAAGTACATGCGTCGCGGATGGCCTCGGGCCGCGCCACGGACTGAACTGGTGGGGAGCGCCACAGAACTGCGCGGGATGTGTCCAGCGCGATCTGCGAGCCAACCTCGAGGTGCGGGAACCGGGCAACCCGTGCGGTGAGCGGAGTCATCGGTCCCCGCAGGTCAGTGAGATGCACGGGCCGGCCATCCCAGTCAATCCACGCCCAACCGCCACCTGTGGCATGAACCCGGCCTCCTGAACACGTAATTGCCCCGAGGCCCGCCTCGCCCACGACGAGGCGCACGTTGCCGCTAACCGGCTGCGACGAGGGCAGTCAACGCGTCCGCGAACGGCTCCACCGGTACTCGGGCGACGCCTGCTCCGATTTGCCCGCCGTCGGTTTTATGGAGAATCCCGGTGTTGATCAAGGGCGTTTGTACGAGCGAAACGCACGCCCGGGCGTCAACGCCGATCGGGGTTCCCTCGCCATCAAGGACCGGCATTCGGAAGCGTTCGCTCGTTGCCAGGCAGATATCACCCATGTAGCGCGTACGCTCGACCGCCTCGGAAAGGCGTCCACCAAGAAAGGCGGCAACGGATGGGCTCGCGGCGCTTGCCGCCCCCCCGAGACCACAGCATTCCACCAGCGCCGAGTCCCCAATGTCGGGGGCCGCGTCCGCATCACTGAATCCTGGCCGATAAAGCGGGTCGCCAACGAGCGGCGACGGCGCGGTGAACCATTGGCCGGGGAGGCCAGCGAGCATCACGGCTGCGTCCGTGCCATTTCGGCTGACGAAGCTCACCAGCGATGAATGCTCGATGCCAAGCGTGGACTGCAACGCCGCCCGGCAGGCCGCGATTGTCACGGTCAGGAAGAAATGGCCGTTTTGGCCAAGGAGGCGACCGACCTCGCCGATCGCATGCGGCGCTCGGTCGCCCATCGCAGGAAGCAGCTCTCGCAGAAGCAACATCGTGGCTGCCTGATGACGCATATGGCAGTCGTCGCCCATCGCGATCGCCTGGGCACAAGTCGCGAAGACGTCAACCGGGCCCCGCTCCACAAGGGCCGCGTCGAATGCTGGGGCAATGACATTCGCGAGGAGCCGTTGTCGCTCGATTGCCGCTGGATTATCGACACCCAGCCAGAAGCTGTCGCCGGGACCGTCGTTTAGCGGCGACCACGCCACGATGCCGGATTCGGAGTCACGCACCTGCCAGCAGGCCATCGACGGTGACATCACACCGGTCATGGCGCCCGCAGCACCCAACGCGTGGTTCGGAGCAAGCTGCACCTCGCCGCGCTCAAGAGCCGCAGCGGCTTCGTCGACGCTCGCGTACCACCCCTCAAGGACACAGGCTGCCCGAACAGCGCGCCGCTGGGGGCCACACATTCGCTCCCAGCTGATCGGTGGCCCAGCGTGCAGGACCATGCGTCCCTCGAGGCCCGGGATCAACTTGCCTGCCGGACCCGCGTGTTCCAGCATTGGTCGCGCGGCCTGCAATCGCGCAATCGCGAGC
This sequence comes from Thermoleophilia bacterium, assembly GCA_043746815.1. GTDB lineage: Bacteria > Actinomycetota > Thermoleophilia > Miltoncostaeales > Miltoncostaeaceae > JAYTQG01. The sequence continues at coordinate 78,081 of JAYTQG010000144.1, forward strand.
GCGTTTGCCACGTCGATCCTGTCATCTGCGTAGGCCGCCGTGAGGAGCGCAACCGTGGTGGGATCGCCGCCTGCAGGAGGCCGCCACTGCACGGCTATCGGCGACACGTCCTGCTGGCGGAGCGCATCCGCCATGAGGTCTAACCCGACTGTCGCAACACGTAGGCTCATACGGTGAATCTTGCCAACCTCGCCGACCGTCTGCGCGCGCATCCCGGCCTCACCGCAAAGTTCGATCTCGCGGCGGTTGCATCCACCATCGGCGGCGACGGCGACGATGCGGCGTTCGTGGCTCTCAGCGACTCGCTGGGACTCGCGCTGTGCGCCGAAGCGGTGCTGCCGAGTTTCGCTGGTCGCGATCCACGCGTCGCCGGAATTGCTGGCGTTGTTACGGTGCTGAACGATCTGGCGGCGACCGGTTCGCGCCCAATGGCGCTCCTGAATACCGTCGTCGCCCCAAGCCGCGAGCAGGCCACCGCGGTTTTGGAGGGTTTGAAGGCAGGCGCAGACCTCTACAACGTCCCGATTCTTGGCGGTCACACGACGGTGGCTCCAGGCGAGATCGTGGTGAGCACATTCGCGCTGGGGTTCGCGGAGCGGCCACTCAGGGCGACGAACGCCAAGCCCGGGGACCAGGTCGTGTTCGTGACGTGCCTGGACGGCGAGATGATCGACTCGCCCGATGGTTCCAGCTTCTTTAGCCATCTCCGGGGGCCGCGCCGATATCTTGCTCCAAACGATCTCGCCCTGCTCGCGGCGGCAGCGGAGGCCGGTGAGGTCTGGGCTGCCCGCGACATCTCGATGCCGGGGCTGGTCGGTTCGCTCCTGCAGTTTCTGGAGGCGGCAGGGGGCCTTGGTGCACGTCTTAATCTCAGCTTGATTCCTGCCCCTGAGGGCGTCGCCCTGGAGCGCTGGCTAACGACGTTCTCGTCCTATGGCTTCCTGCTTGTCGGCGACTCGGCGGCGATCTCTGCACGTTTCACTGCGGCCGATTTGACTGCGGTGCCGATCGCCACACTTGACAGCACCGGGCGGCTCGAACTGGTCTTGAACGCTGAGGCCGTTACGTTCTGGGACCTGAGCACGACACCCCTCACCGGACTCCGACCGGCTCCAAACTAGGCGGTTGTACCGTAGGCCCAGCCGTATCCGGACGACAAAAACGCCTCCTCGGCGCAGGCGAGGGGGATGTCCATCCGCTGGTGTTCAACGTCGTGAAACGAAAATGGACGTCCGAGGCGACTCCAGCCAACGTGCTGGAAAAAGGCGACATTTGGTTCTTGAACGTGGGCCACCATCCGCGTTCCGCCAAGCTCGCCTGCGGTCGCGACTGCAAACCGAACGAGATCGCCGCCTGGGCGCATTCGCCGTGCCTCCGGAAGGACGGCGAGACGATCGCCCTGCCAAAGACCCGCTTCGTCAAGCTGGTAGAGGCGAACTGACCCCACGACGAGCGGCCCAACGGCGGCAACGACATGAATGGCCGAGTCGTCCCAGGCGTCGCGGTCTGAGCCCTCGAAAATGCCCTGTTCGCCGACGAAGACGTGGTGACGGACGTAGTAGTGCGCCTCAAGCTCCGCCGCTGTTGCGACGACACGAACCTCAGGACGGATACGACTTGGGCGTTCCCGCGGGCTCACCGTCGCGCCCTCCTCCAAACGCCTGCTCGAATGTGGAGAGCGCGGAGCAGGCCTGGCAACGGACGCAACCCGCGCGGGCGTTCTGGCTGAGCATGTTTGCCTCCGCGAGCATCGGTGCGACCAGTTCGTACACCTCGCGAACGTACTCGGGCGACGGTGGCCGCTCGTGCGCCAGGATGCTCCCTGGAGTAGGTCGCAGGGGGACAACAAAGGGGTAGACACCCCGGTCGATCGCGGCCCGGACACCCGTCTCGACAGCTTCTGGCGACTCGCCGAGACCAAGGATGAAGTACGTCGATACCTGGCCTGGGCCAAAGACCTCGACAGCGGCTTCCCAGGCGCGGTGGTAGTAGTCGATGCCTTGGGCAGCTTTCCCAGGGGCCACTCGAGCGAGCACCTCAGGATCAGGGCTCTCCATGTGTAGGCCAAGTGCCTCGACGCCCGAGGACTTCAGATGCGCGAACCAGGAAAAGTCATCTGGCGGCTCGATTTGTACCTGCACGGGCAGGTCGGATGCGTCGCGGATCGCCTCGGCGCACCGGGCCATGTACTCGGCGCCCCGGTCGTTGCGGTTCGGTGTTCCGGTGGTCAGGGTGACGTCCTTGGCACCATCCAGACGCTTGGCCGCCGCTGCGACTTCGGCAAGCTGGGAAGGCGTTTTTGCCGGGATGGTGCGGCCATCCATCAGCGTTGTACCGATGGCGCAGAAATGGCACTGCTCGCTGGTCTTCCAATACACGCAGTGCTGAAACACCGTGGATGCCATGGAGTCCAGGTGCATCAGGGCAATCTTCCAGTACGGAATCCCGTCCGCCGTCTCAAGGTCGTAGATCTTCGGCCGCGGCTGCATGCGAACCTGGCCGACTTCGACGCCTTCGCGCAGCAACGTCCCAATCCGGCCGTTGCTCGCCATCACCAGCTCATACGGCGAACTGGCGGCGAACTCGGCGTGGACGGGGACCGTCAACGGGGTGTCATTGATCCACAGGAACCCAGCATCGGAGGGCCCGGCCCCACCCCGGCGCGTGTTGCCGGGGTCGGTCGTCCGAACGCCGTAGCTCTGCAGCTCGACAGCGAGGGTCCTCAGATCGGGGGCGGTGGTCGTCAAGGGGCTCCGGTTACCATTTCGAATCGAACAGCGTCTCAAAGTTTTCCTTGAAGACCATGCGCTTCAGCTTCTCCGAAACCGGTGCGCCTTCGATCTTCCAGTACTCGCTCATGAAGTCTGACCAGGGCTCGTCCGCACCGAAGATGATCCGGTCGGCAGCGAGGCCGTCCTGCTTTTCGATCTCCACTAGCAGCCACCGGGCGCCGAAGCCAACCGCCCACGAGGTGTCGGTGTAGACCTTGTAGCCGTCCTTCACCCACTGCATGAACTTCGGGACCAACTTGATGTGGCCGGAGACACCGCCACCGAAGTGGACAAGGTGAATCTTGCAGCGCTTCCCGTAGGCCTCGACCATCGGAATGAAGTTGTTGATGTCGCTGTTGCCGCCGGGGGATGTGTGGAAATGGAAGACGTAGTCGTATTTCTCGCAGGCGTCAAAGCACATGTCCGCGAGGACCTTGGTCTCTTCATCCCACTCGTTGGGGTTCGGGTTCCCTCCGAGCAAAAAGGTCGTTTTCAGCCCGACGATCCCCGCCTCACCAACATGCTTCAGCGCCTCAAGGGTGTGCTCGCGGTCGCGGGGAAGGAAGGACACCCACAGCAGGCCGCGGATGCGGTCGGAGCTGGTGGCCGCCTCCATCACGATGGGGTTCAGGCTGAAGGGCTGCTCGGGCTTTGGGACGCCGTAATTTGAGATGGCCAGGCTGCGCTCGATGGCGTACTTGTCCATATAGGCAAGGTAGTCCTTGGTCCGCGGAAAGTCGTAAACGACCGGCTTCACGGGGTAGTCGATGCCATAAAACGGCCAGGCCTCGATCTCGCCAATATGGCTGTGACCGTCGATCACCACGCGCTTCATTCCGTCAGGCAGGGCCATCTGTGGTCTCCTTGTGCGAGTGCAGGAGCGCGGTCGACAGGTCGGTTGTCGCGCTGCGCCAGGTGTCAGGGTCAGGAAATTCGCGTCGCGGTGCGACCGGACGCTCGTCGGTTTGCTCGCCAGTGCGCGGGTCGAGCTGGAATGCCTCAAGAACCCAGACCGGCTGCATCGTCTCACCGTTGTACTCGGTGGATCTTGCAACGGCAAAACCGGTACTCAGGTTCATTTCGACGCTACGGAACGGCGGCCACTGCTCGCGGTCGCCGTTGTTCCAGATGGTGACGGTCTCATCACCCGCCCGTTCCGCCCGTTCGATCGCACGAATGGTTTGGTTGGTGTGTTCTTCCGCCGCAAGCTCGCGCATTCGCATGTTGTACGCGGCATCGCGAGCGAGCGAGAGGTCAATGTCGGGCGAAACGTCCAGAAGCTCCACACCGGCACGGTCGAAATCTGCAGCAGCGTTGGCGCTGTTGCCGTAGCTCGCGACGAGCGCCTCGCCGTCGGGTACGGACTTCAGGTGATCGTTGAGCGAGCGTACGAGGCGAACTGCCGCCTCGTAGAGATCTGGGCGCACGTTGACGATTGGGTAGAGGCGTTCCTCTCCCTGGCGCCAACGGCGTGTGATCTCCTCGCGCTCGCTCATTCGATATCCGTCGTTACTGAGGGGTGGCTAGACCGTCCAGGTGTTCAGCTGGAATGCCTTTTCCCGCCACGCGGTGAGGGCCGAGTCCAGCACGTCAAGCGGGTTGAACGCCTTCACGCCGGGGATGAGGTCATCCTCGCGGAAGCCGTACAGGGCGCCCATGGCGAAGCGACAGGCGTAAATCGTCGCGCCTTCGGTCAGGAGCGTCTTCAACTGGTTGTTGATCGCCATCGAGCCGGGGAACGACTCTGCGCCGACCGACGGGTAGCCCCGACTGCCGGAGGCGAGCAGTACGCCAGGTCCGTACAGCACGATCGTGACCTTGAAGCCCTTGCGAACAAGGCGGGTTGAGGTCAGCAGGTTGACGAGTGCAACAGAACCCTCGTAGGGGACCGTGTGAATGAAGACAAAGGCTTGCTCACCCGGGTTTGCCTTGAGATCCGGAAACACCTTCTCGGCAACGTCATACAGCTCTTGCCCGATTTCTGGCTTGGGTCCATCGATTTTGGCCACGCGCGTCCTCCATGGTGGTGATAAGGGCGTTCCCGCGGCCAATTGGCCGGTTCGTTCGCCAGGCGAGAGCCAAGCGACAACCGGATACTGGCCCCTGAACAACCCCCTGCGCAAGTCTTCCGTCGGAGTGAGGAAGTCTTCGCGCCTTGGCCACACGGCCAACATCCACCGCATTTCGGCATGATCCCATCACACGTGACGACGACCAACGCCCCAATCGCAGTGCTTGCAGTCGGAGGAAATGCGCTTTCTCCGTCGGGCAACGCAACCGTTGACGAGCAACTTGCTGGGGCGCGCCAGGTCGCCGCTCAGGCAGTGGCAATGGAAGCGAGCGGCCAGGGGGTACTCGTGGTCCATGGCAACGGTCCGCAGGTCGGCGCGCTCAGCCTGGCCCAGGAGGCGGTGGCGCGCGACATGCCGCTCCAGCCGCTCCACCTCCTCGTTGCGATGACCCAGGGTCAGATCGGCTTTCTGCTCGCGCAGGCAATTGGTGACGCGCAGGTGGCAGGTGGCCGCGAGCGGCGGGTCGCCGCCATCGCGACCCAGATCGTTGTTGATCCCCGCGATCCCGGCTTCGCCAATCCGACGAAACCGATTGGCCCATTCTTCTCCGAAGGGCGGGCGCGTCGACTGGCCGAGGCGCGTGCATGGAGCGTGGCGGAGGACTCCGGCCGCGGCTGGCGCCGGGTGGTGGCCTCACCGGAGCCGCTCGCCGTGCTCGAACAGGCCCAAATCCGTGCCCTCTTGGCGGAGGGACAGACGGTGATCGCATGCGGCGGCGGTGGGATACCCGTTGTCCAGCAGGGTGCCGTGTTCACCGGGATCGACGCCGTAATCGACAAGGACTACGCGGCCGCGCTGATCGGCCGTCTCGTTGGCGCCGAGACGTTGCTGCTGGTCACCGGGGTTGACCGCGTCGCGCTGGACTTTGGCAAGCCGACTCAACGAGACGTCGCAACGATGACCCTCGCGGAGGCCCGGGCGCACTACGCCGATGGCCAATTCCCACCAGGGAGCATGGGGCCGAAGGTTGATGCCTGTATCCGTTTCGCTGAGGGCGGTGGGAAGGCAATCATCTGCTCGTTGGAGCAGAGCGCGGCCGCACTGGCTGGCGAAGCTGGGACCCGCATCGGCGGTTAGCCCCCTCCGAGTGAAAGAATCAGCGGGTGGAGTCAGCCGAACGCGCCCCAGACGACATTCCGGTAGTCCCCCTCGGCGACCCTGGCCGTCGCAGAGACCTTCGCCGGATGAAGGCCCGGGCGACCGGACTCCTCATCGTCGCGGCGGTCGTCTTTCTCGCGATGCGACTCTTCACCGACGGTCACGGCTGGGCGGCATACGTCCAGGCAGCCGCTGAGGGGGGCATGGTCGGCGGCCTCGCGGACTGGTTCGCCGTCACCGCCTTGTTCCGGCATCCACTTGGCCTCCCAATCCCTCATACCGCCCTTGTTCCCACGCAAAAGGATCAACTGGGCCGGACGCTTGGCGACTTTGTGGAGGACAACTTCCTGACCACGGAGATCATCGGCGAAAAGATTCGATCTGCGGGGGTCACCCGTCGCGTTGCCGATTGGCTTGTTGTGGACACGAACGCCGAGACGGTTGCCCGCGACGCGTCTGCGGCTCTCGCTGGCGCCGCTGGCATTCTGCGCGACGAGACGGTCGCTGGAGCCATCGAACAGGGGCTCGTCGGCTGGGTGCGGAAGATCCCCTTGGCACCTTTGGCAGGGCGGGCACTGCAGGTTGCGACGGTCCAGGGGCGTCACGAGGAACTAGTCGACGCGGCCATCCGCGGCTCGATTCGCTTTCTCGACGAGCACCGGGATTCCCTGCGTCGCCGCTTCGACACCGAGTCGCCGTGGTGGGTCCCGGAGGCCATCGACGACAAGATCTTCGACAAGCTCTTCAGCGGTCTTCGCGTGTTTCTCAACGAGGTTGAAGGCACTCCCGGGCACGAGGTGCGCCTCGCCCTTGACGAGCGTGTCGCAACCCTCGGCGAGCGCCTCCGTGACGATCCCGAGCTTCACGCACGCGGGGAGGCACTGAAGGAGGAGTTCCTTTCGCATCCGGCAGTCCAACGCTGGATCGGATCACTTTGGACCGATCTCAAGGTGACGCTTCAGCGCCAAGCGGCGGATCCCTCATCCGAGTTGCGTCGGCGTCTTGCCGTCGAGGTTCAATCACTTGGGCGGCTCCTCGCGAGCGACCCGGAGCTTCAAGCCAAGGTTGACCGGTGGGTGGAGTCTGTCGCTGGCTATCTCGTCAGCGAGCACCGCAACCAGGTGGGTGACTTCATCGCATCAACGGTTGCGAAATGGAACCCGGACGACGCCTCGGAGCGCATCGAGCTGGCCGTCGGACGTGACCTGCAGTTCATCCGCATCAACGGCACCGTGGTCGGTTCACTCGCCGGTGTCGCGATCCACGTGATTGGCGTGCTGCTCTGAGTCCTCCGAGCCGTTCGGTCCTGACCTGGCGCCCACCCGCGGGCGAATTGCCCTGGGCCGCAAGTGTCCGGGCGCGGGCAGTCCTCGAAGACCCGCAGGGCTTTGGCAACTACATGACCTACCGGGATGCCTACCGCATCCTCGGTTGGGACCCGGCCGAGATCTACCGCGACGGTGGCATCGCTCTGGACCGCAACGAATGGGCCGACCTCGGCTGGATGGCGAACCACATCGGCCCGTCGCCGAAGGCACTGGATGCGATCCGGAACGCCGTCGACGCTGATCACGTTGGTCCCTACTCGCCTGACCTTCTCGCTCCGCTGCGCGATCTCATGGCCGAACGGCTCCTTGGCCGTCCACGCGATGACGACTTTGAGGTGATTGGCACCGAGGGCGCCCAGGCCGGAATTGGGTATGCCGCCCTTGCCTGCCTTGACCCCGGCGACGAGGTCATCGTCACCGATCCCGGGTACTTCCACTTCGTTCCGGCAATTCGCCTCGCCGGAGCCGTTCCCGTGTTCGTTCAATTGGGTCCTGAAAACGGCTGGCGCCTGGATCCCGACGCGGTGGAGCGGGCCATCACACCACGGACGAAGATGGTCTTCGTCTGCGACCCGATCAACCCGTTTGGCACGGTTCAGCGACGTGATGAGCTGGAAGCACTGCTCCGTCTGTCTGCTGAACGTCGTCTGGTGCTGCTCTCGGACACGACGCACTCCTCGCATCGGGTGGACCCGGACGCTCAGCACCATCATTTGTCCGCGCTGGCTGCGGAGCACCCCGGGGCCACGGTTCTCACATCGTCCGGCCTTGCACACGGATACGGCATGGCCGCGGCGCGGATCGGTGCCCTGGGCGGGCCACCAGCGCTCCTGCGAGCCTGTCTGCAAGTCAAGATTGCGACCACGCGGCTGAACACGAACCTGCTTGCGCAGGTGGGCGCTTCCGCCGCACTGCTTGACGACGATTGGCTGTCCCAGGGCACGGCGATCGTCCGTCGTAATCTGGCGACCTTGGAGGCCGCTGCACCGCTCGTCATTCGTCCCGAGTACGGTTTTTCGTGTGTTGTGGACTGCTCCGAGATGGGCACCACCGCTCAGGAATTGACGGTCGCGCTCTGCAAGCGCAAGGTGGCGGTCTACCCCGGCGACGGTCTCGGAACCGTTGGCGCGACCACCACCATTCGCCTCAATCTCAGTGACCCAAACCCCGGAGCCGTCGAGCGATTTGCGGAGGTGCTTCCGGAGGCCATTGCCGAGGCCAGGACGGGCATCTACTACGACGGCGTCCGCCAGTTTTTGCGGACCTGACGGGCGTACCCAGCTCTTCGAAGTCGGCGACGGTGGTTTGAGAGACTGACGCAATGCCCGAACTCACGATCCCCGCCAGTCTTCTTCCCGCCGACGGACGCTTCGGCGCTGGTCCGAGCAAGGTGCGGCCCGAGGCGCTGGCCGCCCTGGCCGCGACCGGAGGCAGCATCCTCGGAACCTCCCATCGTCAGGCTACGGTCAAGAACGTGGTCGGTCGGGTGCGGACCGGTCTCGCCGAGCTGTTCTCGCTGCCAAGCGACTACCAGGTGGTTCTCGGTAACGGCGGCGCGACGGCGTTTTGGGACATCGCAACGTTCTGCTTGATTCGGGAGCGCAGCCAGCACTTGTCGTTTGGCGAGTTCGGTGCCAAGTTCGGGGATGCCTCTGCGGTCGCGCCGTTCCTTGGCGCTCCAACCATCCTCACGTCGGCCCCTGGCGCTCGTCCAGAGGCCGTGGCGGAGGAGGGCATCGACGCCTACGCCTGGCCGCACAATGAGACCTCCACCGGTGTCATGGCACCGATCCAACGGGTCGCGGGTGCCGCTGAGGACGCGCTGGTTCTGATCGACGCGACGTCAGGCGCGGGTGGCCTGCCGGTCGACGTATCCGAGACCGACGTCTACTACTTCGCACCGCAAAAGTGCTTCGCCGCTGACGGTGGCCTCTGGCTGGCGCTCATGTCACCGCAGGCGATCGAGCGCACCGCCGAGATCAAGGCGAGCGGCCGTTGGATTCCAGCCTTCCTGGATCTTCAGACCGCGGTAGACAACTCCGCGCTCAACCAGACCTACAACACCCCGGCGCTTGCCACGTTGCTCTTGCTCGCCGAGCAGATCGACTGGCTGAACGGCCTCGGAGGACTATCCGGCGCAGTCGCGAGGACGACCGAATCTTCCTCGGCGCTCTACTCTTGGGCCGAGGCCTCGCCGGTGGCGACCCCCTTCGTTTCTGACCCCGCCAACCGCTCACTGGTGATCGGAACGATTGACTTCGACGAAAAGATCGATGCGACGGCCATTGCGAAGGTCCTGCGCGCGAACGGCGTCGTCGATACCGAGCCCTACCGCAAACTCGGGCGGAATCAGCTGCGCGTCGCGATGTTCCCCGCAGTCGAACCCGCTGACGTTCAGGCCCTCACGGCCTGCATCGATTGGATCATCGAGCGGCTTTGACGGCTTAAGATGCTGTAGCGCAATGTGTGCTACTTTCGCGCAATGGCTCGCGCAATCCACGTTCGTCTTGACGACGCATCAGAGGCGGCGCTTACGCTCTTGCGAGCAGACGGTGCAAGCGACTCCGCGGCCGTTCGACTCGCCCTCCACGAATCAGCCGCTCGGCGACGGCGTTCCGCAATCGTGGAGGAGGTTCGCTCACTCGCAAACGACCCAGGTGATGTCGCGGAGATGGCGCGCATTCGGGAGCAGATGGACGAACTCGCGTTGCCGTTCCCGGAGTAGTCGGTGGTTCGCGGCGAGGTCTTCCGCTTGCCAGCACCAAGCAATGCCCGTGGAAACGAGCAGGCAGGCGCCCGGTGGGGTGTCATCGTTCAGGCCGACGCGTTTTTGGGTCTCAGCACGGTGTTAGTGGCCCCGACCTCAACGGCAGCGCGGGCGGCCACCTTCCGGCCAGTGATTGACCTTGACGGGACGCTGACGCGGGTGCTCGTTGAGCAGACCCGAGCAATCGACCCCGGGAGGCTCGGAGGCTCTGCCGGTCGACTCAGCTCAAGTGAGCTGGCCGGGGTTGACGAGGCCCTTTCACTCATCCTTGCCTTCGATCTGTGAGCCGTCCATAGCGATGCTCCTGGACGAGCTGGACTTTGGCTGGTACTGCCCATCGGAGGGCGACGGTCACTACCTCGGGACACACCGCCCGGAACGGGCACCGACCTTCGGGTACCTCGCCCAGGTGGCCCAGGCGGCTGAGCGCGCGGGAGCGTCGATCATGCTTGTCCCCACCGGCGCGGTGAATGATTCCTTTGCCCCCGACGCCCCGTTTGCGGAGAGTTGGACGACTGGCGCGGCGCTCGCCGCGGTGACGACGCGCATGCGTCTGCTGGTCGCGGTAAATCCTGCTGGTACATCACCCGCCCTTCTCACCCATCAGGCGGAGACCCTTTGGGAAATCTCGGAGGGTCGCCTCGCGATCAACCTTGTGGCTGGCGGCGGACCCGACGACGGATACGGCCATCTCCCCCTCGATCACGACGCTCGCTACGCGCGCCTCTCCCTTCTGGCGGACGCGCTGCGCTCGCGCCTTCCGGACCTTCCGCTTTTCCTCGGTGGGGCCAGCGAGGCTGCGATCTCCCTCGCCTCGCGTGTCGCAGACACGTACCTCCTCTGGGGCGAGCCGGTGCGTGAAGTCGAAATGCAGATCGCTGCACTCAGGGCGGGGTCGACCCGACCCATCCGTGTGGGCTTGCGTCTGCATATCGTTGCCCGAAGATCGCGGCCGGAGGCCATCGCCGCAGCACACCTGATTCTGTCGCGCGCCGAGGTTCAGTCCACCCGTGCCGACGAGTACGCCGCTTTTGACAGCGTTGGCCAGCACCGGATGAATGCCATCCCGGCGGACGACGATCAGTGGGCCGGGCCGAACTTGTGGGCTGGAATCCGTTCCGTCCGAGGTGGAGCAGGGACCGCGCTTGTCGGCTCGTACGCGGAGGTCGCCGCTTCCCTCGACGAATACCGCGAGGCAGGCGTGGATCTCGTCATCGCCTCCGGCTACCCGCACCTGGAAGAGGTCACACGAGTGTCGCGCCGCGTATGGCCAAGGATTTCCGCCTAGAGCGTAAGCCGCGAGCCGACGACAACGGTGCGATCGACCGGGAGTCCAAAGTATTCAACCGGGCTCGCCGCGTTGCGGGACATCGTGATGAAGAGGCGCTTGCGCCATGCGGACAGGCCCGGGGCCGCGGTGCGGGTGATCGCAATGTGCGAGAGGAAGTAGGTCGCCTCCTCCAAGTCGCAGGCGGACTCGAGCTTTTCGGCTGGGATTTGCCGAAGCGTCTCCGGAACGTTGGGTTCGTCTTGGTACCCAAACCGGGCGGTGACGTGAGTGATGTGGTCGGTCGAAAAGCCGAGATCGTCAAACCTCAGGCGGTCGCTGTCCGCGACGTGCGGGACTGGGAGCGTCTCGATCGACAGAATCAGCACGTCCTCGTGAAGGACGTGGTTGTGCTCGAAGTTTTGACGGAACGCCAGCGGTGCCGTCTCGATCGTCGGATGAAGGAACACGCTCGTCCCAGCGACTCGCTGAACCGGCGGCTGAATCTCGTTCAACTCACGCACGAAGTCGCGCAGGGAGCCTTCCTTCGCCGTCCGGTTTGCGGTAACGATCCTTCGACCGCGTTGCCACGTCATGAGGACGATGAACACCACGGCACCAATCGCCAGCGGGAACCAACCGCCAGACAGCACCTTTCCAAGACTGGACGTGAAAAACGCAAGGTCCACCAGCAAGAATGCTGCTCCGATCGCGACGACCGCCCTCAGGGACCGTCCGCGCACGGTGCGAAGGACCACGCAGAACAAGACGGTGTCGATCGCGAGCGTTCCCGTCACCGCGATGCCGTAGGCCGACGCCAGGGCCGCAGAGGTGCGAAAGCCGAGCACTAATACTACAACCGCCGCAAAGATCGACCAGTTCACGGCAGGCACGTAGACCTGGCCAACCTCGTGCTCGGATGTATGGCGGATACCGAGCCGCGGAAGGAATCCCAGTTGGACGGCCTGGCGGGTCACCGAGAATGCTCCGGAGATAACGGCCTGCGCCGCAATGACGGTGGCGAACGTCGCGAGGATCACCATTGGGATCCGCGCCCAGTGGGGAAACAGGAGGAAGAACGGGTTCTCGATCGCCTTCGGGTTGTCCAGGATCAAGGCACCCTGGCCGAGGTAGTTCAGCGTGAGCGCCGGGAACACCGCGAAGAACCAGGCGCGGCGGATCGGCGTTCGACCGAAGTGCCCCATGTCGGCGTACAGCGCCTCCGCACCAGTGATGACGAGCACCACTGAGGCGAGCGCGATGAAGGCCACTAATGGATCGCGCGCGAAGAACGAAATCGCGTAGGTCGGAGACAGTGCCCGGAAAATCTGGGGGTGCCGTGATGCCTCGACGGTGCCAGCCAGAGCAAGCACGCTAAACCAGATCGCCATGATCGGACCGAACAGTTTTCCCACCAGCCCGGTGCCGTGGCGCTGGATTGCGAAGAGCAGGGTGAGGACCACCAACGTGATTGGGAGAACCGCCGACTCGAGGCTCGGGGTCGCGATTTCGAGGCCCTCCACCGCAGATAGGACTGAGATTGCGGGCGTAATCATGCCGTCGCCATAGAAGAGCGCCGCGCCGAAAATTCCGAGGGCGATGAGCCCCGTTTTGCCGAATCGTCCGGTGAGCTTGGCCCGCTCAACAAGCGCGATCAGGGCCATGATCCCACCCTCACCGTCGTTGTCGACCCGCATGATCGACAGTACGTACTTCACGGACACGACCAGGGTGATCGACCAGACGACGAGCGAGATGATCCCGTACACGCCGGTCTGATCGAGACCGACGGCGCCATGGTCTGCCGCGAACACGGTCTTGAGTGCGTAGAGCGGCGACGTTCCGATGTCGCCGAAGACGACTCCCAGCGCGGCGAGCGTCAGGGCCACTACCCCGGAACGATGAGGGGTGGCGTCAGGAGCCACTACCCCCAGTTCCTGCTCAGTCGGTTGTTGCTCGGACACGGCGCGGGATGCTACGCCTCCCCGCGGCGCCGAGCCGTCAAGCGGGTTGCGTCACGGCAAGCGCATGGCGCACGGCGGGAGCAACCTCGGTCCCCAAGAGTTCGATGGCCCGCATCGTTTTCGCATGTGGCATGGCGCCGACGGTGAGTTGAAGAAGGAAGCGGTCGTGGCCGAAGATCTCGTGTTGAAAGAGGATCTTCTCAACGATCTGTTCGGGGCTGCCGACGAAGTTGGCTCCGCGCAGCCCAGCGGACGCCTCGTACTCACCGCGCGTCATCAGCGACCAACCACGTTCCTTGCCGATTCGGTACATCGCTGTCGATACGGGCCCGAAGGAGTCGGCGATCGCCCCTTGCGACGTGTCGGCGACGAAGCCGTGGGAGTTGATGCCGAGCTTTGGAGCCGGAATGCCTGCCTGAGCGGCTTCTCTCCGGTGGATTTCGGCGAATGGAGCGAAGCGCTCAGGCATGCCACCGATGATCGCGAGCGCCATCGGGAGGCCCAGCGATCCTGCCCGGGCAGCGGATCGTGGGGTTCCGCCGACCGCGATCCAGACCGGAAGTGGGTTCTGCTCTGGGCGTGGGTAGATGCCGCGCCCGTCGATCGGCGCCCGCAGGCTCCCGGACCATGTGACGTGCTCGGTCTCCCGGATCGCGAGGAGCAGGTCCAGCTTCTCCTCGTAGAGCGCCTCGTAGTCCTCAAGGTTGTACCCGAACAAGGGAAACGATTCGATGAACGAGCCCCGACCGGCCATGATCTCGGCGCGCCCTTGCGACAGGAGGTCGAGCGTCGAGAACTGTTGGAAGACGCGCACAGGATCATCCGAACTCAGCACCGAGACTGCGCTACTGAGGCGAATCCGGCGGGTGCGTTCTGCGACAGCGGCCAGGACTACCGCAGGTGCGGAAACTGCAAAATCCGGGCGGTGATGCTCTCCCAGCGCGAAGACATCGAGGCCCACCTGATCGGCGAGTTCGACCTCTTCGATCAGGTTCCGAAGGCGCTCCCCGGCTCCGACTGGTCCCGCGGGGTCGACTTCGCCAAAGCTGCAGATGCCAATTTCCATGGGGCGCAGGGTATCCCCCTCCGGGCGCCATGGCCGAAGGGGATCGCGTCGATCTTGTTCACGGGGCCAACGACGGTCAGCCAGGGTGGCCATAGCCTTCCGATTGTCCGGCAACACGCAACCAAGGTGAACTGAATGTGCCCGTTGGTCACTAACCGGCGGCCCGAAGTTGGGGTTCGCTGGCACACCTCGAACAGTCTCTGCTGACCACTCGCGTCTTGGCGACGGTGGCCGTCGTTCTCTCCCCCTTGCGACGGCCACCAGCTCGCAACAGCGAGGCTCTAACATGCGTGGGGTGATGAGGCCCAGCGACCCGAATCCACCGGCGGGCGCCCGCGAACTGGCCGAACGTTTCGGTACTCCGCTCTATGTGTTCGACGGAGGTCACCTCGCTGCCGAAGCCCGCGCGTTCCAGGACGCCTGGGGCGAGGACGCCACCATCGCCTACTCGATGAAGGCGAACCCGCTCCTCGGGATCACGGCGCGACTCGCGCGCGAGGACATCTGGATCGAGGTTGCCTCCGGGTTCGAGTACCGCAGCGCCCGGCGCGCTGGCGTCCCTGGGCAGCGGATCGTCTTCAACGGACCGATGAAGACGGACGATGACCTGCGCTGGGCGATGGCCGAGGGCGCAACGATCGTCCTTGATGGAAGCGAACAGGTTCGCGCGGCGTGTCGGCTCGCCGAGTTTGCGACCGATCAGACCAGCCTCGGGTTGCGCCTTTCGCCTCCGGACCGGGGTCGCAGTGACCGGTTTGGCACCGATGCGCGCGCGGTGCCACCCGTGGCCCGTGCCCTCGCGAGGTTCGGCCTGCGCCTCACCGGCCTGCACACCCACCTCGGCGCGTACCAGCTTGGCCCATTGCCACTCACCGGTCCCCCAATCCACGGCGTCAGCGTTCAGTACCCGGTTCCCATCGCACGCTTCTCTGCTGCCGCACGCCACCTCCGCGAGGCGGCAGAGCGGACACCTGAGATCGAGTGGCTGGACCTTGGCGGCGGATGGCCACGAGCCGCGGAGGCCACCGCGCACATCGCGGCCGTGCGTGAGGCCCTCGCCGGTGCGCCCCAAACGCTCATTATCGAGCCCGGGCGGGCATTAATCCGCGACGCCGGATGGCTGCTGACGCGGGTGATCGCGCGGCGTGGTGCGGGCGCCGTGGTGGTTGACGCTGGAATCACGCAGGCCCCATGTGTGCTGTGGAAACGCGCCCCCGTGCATGTCCCAGACCCACGGCCGGGGGCGCTCAGATCGACTGCGCTGTTTGGTCCGCTTTGTCTGCAACATGACGTTCTCGCCCGCGAGGTCCAATTGCCGCCGCTTGCGGTTGGGGATCTGCTCTGGGTCGCGCAGACCGGTGCGTACGGGATGGCCCAGGCATCGCCGTTCATCCATTTGCGCCCAGGTGCGGTCATGGTGGAGGATGGGCGAGCAACCATGCTGCGTGAGCGTGAGACCGACGATGAAGCCCTCGGCGCACAGGCGGAACCGCTGCTCGTCGGGACCGAGGGACGGAGCATTCACGCATGAGCGATGTCCGGGTGATGGCAGGCCGCTGGGCCGACAGCGCGAAGTTGATGGCGGCTGCCCGACAGGCCGAGGCCGTCGATGGGGTTGAGCGGGCGCTCTGCTTCATGGGCACGCCCGCCAACCGCGATCAGGCGCGCGAGCTTGGATTTACTGACCCGTCGCTGGACGGAGCGGGTCCCGACGATCTCGTTATTGCCGCTTCCGGCTCGGCTGCGTCAGACGGTGTTGCTGCTGCGCTTGCGGTCCTCGACGCCGTGCCCGCTTCGAGTGGACCGGCCGAGCAACGGCCGCCCCGCACGCTCGCGAACGTGGACGTGGACCTTGCAATCATCTCCGTGCCCGGCGAGTACGCGGCCCTTGAGGCCCACATCGCCCTCGGCCGCGGGATGGACGTGCTTCTGTTCTCGGACGGCGTCTCGGCTACGGATGAGCTAGCGCTCAAACAGCGCGCGCATCTCCTGGGTCGCCTCGTGATGGGGCCCGGTGCAGGTACCGCCATCGTTGATGGCATTGGCCTCGGGTTCGCGAATGTTGTGGCACGCGGCAGTGTCGGTGTCGTCGCGGCAGCCGGCACCGGTGCGCAGGAAGCCACCGTCCTCCTTGATGATGCCGGCGTTGGGGTCAGTTAGTGTTACGGCACCGGTGGCCACGACCTGCACGCCGACATCGGCGCCATCACCATGCTTGACGCGATCGCACGCCTCGCCAAGGATCCCGAGACCGACGTCATCCTCTGCGTCTCAAAGCCCCCGGCCCCCGAGGTTGCCGAGCGCGTGCTCGCCGCCCTCGCCGCATGCGGGAAACCCGCTGCTGCCTGTTTCGTTGGTGCGCCCGACCTGCCGCACGCGCCAGGTGTACACCTTGCTCACACGCTGGATCAGGCGGTTGCCGCTGCCGCCGCTCTCGCGGGTGGGCACCTTGACATCCCTGTGGCGACTGCGCCGGGAACGACGACCGGTTTCGTTCGAGGCCTCTTCTCCGGCGGAACCCTCTGCGCGGAGGCAGCCGCGATCCTGGCCGAGCGGCTGGGGTCGCTGCAGACGAACGCGCCCGCCGGTCGCGCCACCGCCCTTGCCCCGGGCGAGCAGCCGACCGGGCACGGTTGCATTGATCTGGGTGAGGAGGAGTACACCCGAGGGCGTCCCCACCCGATGATCGACCCCGCCGCCCGCGCGGAGCTCTTGGCCGCAGTGGCCGCCGATCCAGCTGTTGGCCTGATCTTGCTGGATGTGGTGATCGGACACGCCAGCCACGCCGATCCGGCTGGCGCCATCATTCCGGCGATCACCGCGGCCCGGGGGGCCCGGCCTGATCTGATTTTCGTTGGGCACGTCCTTGGGACCGAGGCCGACCCGCAGGTGCGATCGCGCCAGGTACGGGCATTGACCGACGCTGGCGTACATCTTGCGAGCACCAACGCGGTCGCAGCTCAGATGGCAGCACTTGCGGTCTCCCCCTGAAGATCCGCATCCTCACTTACTCGACGAAGCCCCGCGGCGGCGTCGTCCACGCGCTTCGCCTCTCGGAAGAGCTCTTTGCCCGCGGTCACGACGTCACGCTCTGGGCGCTTTCCGTCGACGGCCGGGGTCTCTTTCGCGACACGGACGTTCCCGTGCACCTCGTTCCATTGCCTGGGCGCGAGGAAGCGATCGAGGACCGAGTCGTTCGCTACGCAGAGGCCTTTGCGACGGCGCTTGCCGAAGCGGGCGCCGCGGACATCAACCACGCCGAGGATTGCCTCTCTGCCCGTGCGCTGTTGGCGCTACGCGCGGCCGGTCACATCCCGTCCGTAGTGAGAACGATCCACCACGTCGACGCCTTCACCAGCTCGTTCCTGCTGGAATGCCAGCGAGCTTCGATCGAAGACGTGGACCACCGCATCTGCGTGTCGCGGTTCTGGGCGGACACGATCGCCGATGAGTTCAACCTCGCTACCGACGTCATCTCGAATGGCGTTGACGGGGCCAGGTTCGCGGCGGGGCCGACGCGGCGGGATGCCGGGCGCGAACTCGGCTGGGGCGACCGGCCCGTTGTGCT
>JAYTQG010000145.1:0-41858 GCA_043746815.1 Thermoleophilia bacterium
CTGGATCACGCCTGGAACATGGACTACGAGAATCGGTCTAACGTGATCGACGTCTTCGTCCGTCGACTGCGGGAGAAGATCGACCGCCCGTTCGGCACCCAGTCCCTTGAGACCGTTCGCGGGGCGGGGTACCGATTGCGCGAGGACCACCGCGCGTGAGTCGCGTTCCCATCCGAGCCCGCCTCACGGTGGGGTTCATCCTGCTGGTGGGGTTAGTCCTCGGGATCACCGGCGTGTTCGTCTACCAGCGCTCGAGCTCGGACCTCCGAGAAACGCTCGACCTCGGACTCCGCTCCCGAGCCCAGGACCTCGCGGCGACGCTCGGCGAACCCCGGGCCCAGCTGGCTAGCGATCGCGGACCACGACTGGTCGACCTCGGCGAGAGTTTCGCTCAAGTCACCGGATCCGACGGCAAGATTCTCGATGCGTCTCCAACGCTTCGCGGCCAGCAACTCCTTACACGGGAAGAGCTTGCACAGGCGACGAGCCAGACCATCGTCACCGAACGTAGCCAGGTTGCTGGCCTGGACGAACCAGCACGCGTACTGGCCACCCCAATCACCCGCCGCGGCGAGCGGTTAGTCCTTGCCGTTGGGACCACACTGGGAGATCGTGCGGATGCCCTCGCGAGCCTGCGGACCCAACTCCTCACTGGCGGGCTCATCGCGCTCGCGCTCCTGTCGCTCCTTGGCTACCTGCTCGCGGCCGCGGCACTCAGGCCCATTGAGGCGATTCGCGCACGCGCTGCGACCATCTCGGAACGTCGGCCAGACGAGCGACTCCCGGTTCCCCTGGCAAACGACGAAGTCGCCCGGCTCGGCGAGACGCTGAATGAGATGCTCTCCCGGCTCCAGGGAGCGGTCACCCGCGAGCGACGTTTGCTCGCAGACGCTGGCCATGAGCTCCGCACACCGCTCGCGCTCCTCAAGATGGAACTCGAGCTCGCGCTGCGCCCTGGCGCAACACCATTGGCGATCAAGGAGGCCGCGCATTCGGCGGCAGAGGAGACCGAACGGCTCTGCCAATTGGCCGACAACCTACTTCTGATCGCCCAAGACGGCCGCGACACAGCAGGCCGAAAAGTGCCGAACGTTGATGCCCATGCGACCTGCCGGGTTGTGGCCGGACGTTTCGAGGCAGCCTTCAAGCGCGCGGGTCGCGCGCTTCGCGCGCCCACGTCGGAATCCGGCGGTCCACTCCTGTGCTGTGACCCCCTCCAGCTGGAGCAGGCCCTCACAAATATGCTCGACAACGCGCTGCGTCATGGAGGCGGCGTCGTCGAAGTCTCCGTTCGCGAAGTGGCCAGGCAGGTTGAGTTTCACGTCCGCGATCATGGCCCCGGCATGCCCGCGGACTTTCTTGAAAAGGCGTTCGACCCCTTTGCTCGAAGCGACAACGCCCGTAGCCGCGCAGGCGCTGGCCTCGGCCTGGCCATCGTCGAGACCATCGCCAAGACTTCGGGTGGAACCGCCCGGCTCGCCAATCACCCACAGGGAGGCCTTGACGTGTGCCTCTCCCTCCCCCGGTAGCGCCACCAGATCGAGAAGTTGATCAGGGTAGTCACCGCGATGGGCATCATCGAAGGTAGGCTCGCCCGATGCCGAACCGACTTGCCCACCAGGACAGCCTTTACCTGCGTCAACACGCCGAGAACCCAGTCGATTGGTACCCTTGGGGGGAGGAAGCCCTGGGCCGTGCGGCGGCCGAGAACCGACCGATCTTGCTGTCGATCGGCTACTCCGCCTGTCACTGGTGTCATGTTATGGCGCACGAGTCGTTCGAAGACCTGACGATCGCCTCGGTCATGAACGACAACTTTGTCTGCATCAAGGTCGACCGCGAAGAGCGGCCGGACGTCGACAGCCTCTACATGCAGGCCACCGTCGCCATGACCGGGCATGGCGGCTGGCCGATGACCGTTTTCCTGACACCGGATGGGCGCCCGTTCTACGCGGGAACGTACTTTCCGCCGCGCCCGCGCCAGGGAATGCCAGGGTTCGAAGAGCTGTGCTTGGGGCTCGCTGGTGCGTTTGCGACGCGTCCCGACGAGGTGGAGCGCACGGCTGGGGAATTGGATCGACGGCTGAAGGAATCCGCGGGACGCATCGCGGGTGCCGCGATGCCAGATGGTGTCGTCGACGACGCTATGGTCGGACTCGCTCGACGGTTTGATCCGGCGCAAGGGGGCTTCGGCGGGGCACCCAAGTTTCCGCCCGGGCCCACCCTTGAGTTCCTGCTCCGGCGCGTTTGGCGGCGCCCGACGGACGTGAACGCCCGCGAGATGGCCGAGTTGACGCTCCACCGAATGGCCGACGGCGGCATCCACGACCAGCTGGGCGGTGGCTTTCACCGCTACGCCGTGGACGGGATCTGGCTGATACCGCACTTCGAGAAGATGCTCTACGACAACGCGCTGCTTGCAGAGGTCTATGCCCTCGCATGGCGGATCAGCGGTGAGGCTCGCTACCGCGAGGTTGCCGAGTCGACGCTTGACTACCTGCTGCGGGAGATGCAACTCGAGAGCGGCGGCTTTGCTGCCGCGCAGGATGCCGATTCGCCCGGCGGCGAGGGCGCCTACTTTGTGTGGACACCCGACCAGCTGGACGCGCTCCTTACCCCGGACGAAGCCGCCGTTTCAAGGCGTGTTTGGGGCATCACCGCCGAGGGCAACTTCGAAGGTGGGGCGACCGTCTTACATGTCGCGAACCGCGTGACGCCTGAGGACGGCCCCCTTCTGGAGTCGGCTCGTGGGAAACTCCTCATGGCACGTGCCGAGCGGGCGGCACCTGCCCGGGACGACAAGGTCGTAACGGCCTGGAATGGACTGGCAATCTCCGCCCTGGCCCGCGCCGGAGCCTGGTTCGGCCGCGAGGACTATCTGGACGCAGCCCAGGTCGCCGCAGACCACCTCATCGCGAACGCGGTCGTGGGCGGACGCCTGATGCGAACGGGGCGCCACCTTGGCTGCCTAGATGACTACGCGAACCTCTCCCATGGGCTGATCGCCTTGTACGAAGCCCGCTTCCGGCCGGTTGATTTGGCCGTGGCCCGCGACCTTGCAGCGAAGATCGTGCAGCTGTTCTCTGACGAGAGCGGCGCCGGTTTCTTCTACACCGGCTCGGACGCCGAGGCGCTTATCGCCCGTACCCGCGAACTGGAAGACCAACCCACGCCAGCCGGAAGTTCCCAGGCAGCGCGCGTCCTCATCGTCGTCGCCGCTCACACCGGCGAGGAGGATCTTGCCGAACGTGCGGGTATTGCCCTCGCGTCGGTCGCCGAGGAGATGCGACGCTACCCCCAGGCATTTGGCACCGCCCTCATTGCCACCGAGATGGCAAAGGCAGACGCACGGCAGATCGCGGTCGTCGGTCCGCGCGCTCCGGCAACCGCCGAACTCGTGTGGGCGGCACGAGCTGGTAGCGGCCCCGACGATGTCCTCGCAGCGGGCGACCCTGACGACCCCGCAGCCGTGGCAGCATCACCGCTGCTTGCTGACCGGCTACTTGTCGACGGCAAGCCCGCCGCCTACGTTTGTCGCGCGAGAACCTGTCAGACGCCGGTCACCGGAGCCGACCAGTTGGCCGCGACGCTTTCGACGAAATAAGGCGCGGGTCGACAACACGCACGCCAAAGCTTCGCGTTGCGCGGTTGCCAGCCACGTCGCCTGCGGTCACCTCAAGGGTGTATTCGCCGGGATGGAGCCGCTCCGTATGAAGGAGTCCATCGTTCGAGGGACTGCGGGCGGTGAGGCGGTAGCTGAAGTTCGTCTTTGTGGAGTGGCGGGTCGAACCACTGGTGTAGAGCGAGTTCGACACCCGCCCGCCGGGAATCGCGTCGAGCTTCAGGACCCGAATCGGGCCGATGACCGCGCCGGGCTTCCCTGCTGGCAGTAGGCGGTAGGAGAGCGAATAGATTCCGGTGTCATGCCCGCCGAAACTCTGGCGGTCAACGACGTTCAGCACCAACGCAACAGGCCCCGAAAGCGCCTCACGCGGGATGCTTTTGCCGCGCCTGGTGTATGCGCGAATGCCCCCGACGCGGGGCGGTGCCGTGTCCGTGTAGGGGCTGATCCCGCCGCGGACGAGCGGATTCAACACGCGGTCCGCCTCCGTACAGGCGCCATGGCAACCGGCAAAACGTGCGAGATGTACGTGTGCCTGACCGGGGTAGACGCGCCCGATCACGGTCACGAAGGCCGTAACTTCCGTGCCGCTGGTCACGGCATCGGCAAGATGCCAGTAGCCAAAGTCCGCAACGATCACGTGTGTCTCGTACCCCTCTCCGCCGGTTGCGGCGATACCGGACTTCACGGCGAATACGGGCGTTCCGTCCGGTGCCGCGATATCGATACCCGAATGGATAACGCGTCGCCCGGGCGTGTTGAGCGGGCCACCTGCGCGAATCAGTTGGACCCGGTCGGTCGCTTCGCGAGGGATGCCAGGGCCGAGTAGTCCGCGGGGCTCGCCAAAGGTTGCCCGGACCGGGTGTGGCCGGTCGGGTGGGTCAAGGGGCCACTGGAACCTTCCCGCGGGAACGTAGGCAGCGCCATACGGCCCGAGCGCGGGAGCCACCGCTGGGGTCGGCCGGGTCTCGGCTGGGTGGTTGAACAGGGACACAACCGCCGGTACCGCGCCAAGCACTGCGGCAGCCGGAAGTGCCCAAAACCAGGGGGGCATTCGACGCAGGAAAATGAGGACACGCTTCATGCTCAGGGGATTCTGCCAGCGGCTATCCTTCCACCCGTGGCTGACCTTGACGAACTTCACACGTTGCTCCTCGCGGCGCTCCCAGGCGCTGAGGTTGAGATTGTTGACCAGGGCGGGGGCGATCACCTCGCCGCGCGCATCGTGGCGACGCAGTTCCAGGGCCTCAGCCGGTTGGATCAGCACCGCCTGGTGTATGCGGCGGTGCAGCACCGTTTTGACGATGGCGCCATCCATGCGTTGGCGCTCCAGACCCGAGCACCGGAGGCGCCATGAGCGTTGAAATGATGACGATGACCGACGCCGAGATCCTTGAGCAGATCAAGAAGGAAACCTCGGAGAACCACGTCTTTCTCTACATGAAGGGTGTCCCCGACCAGCCGCGGTGCGGCTTCTCGAACCAGGTCGTGCAAATTCTGAACCACCTCGGCGTGGACTACGACGCCCGCGACATCCTGGTCGACCCGCGTATCCGTCAGGTGCTTTCCGGCTGGTCCGACTGGCCGACCACCCCGCAGCTCTTCGTCGACGGCAAACTCGTCGGCGGCTGCGACATCGTCACCGAGATGTTCCAGGCAGGCGAGCTCCAGGAGATGGTGGGCGCCCCCAAGTAGTTTTGGAAAAACCGTGACGAGACCGTGAGTCGGTCGTGACGGCCAGTAGCGACGCTCTCCTTGTTGATCCAGACAAGGAGAGCATCAAGAGTGAACGAGTGCCCGTATCGCGTCATCTCAGCCCAGCCGTCATCGACGGACAAGCCGGTCCGCAACAGCAGAGTTCCGGTTGCCTGGGCGATCGCGACAGCATGTTGCTTCGCTGGGGCCTATGGCGTGCAGATCACGTCGAGGGTATTCCTGTTCGATGTCCGGGCTGCGGTGCTGGCCGGGTTTGGCGCCGCCGGAATGATCGGAACGATCACCTCGCTGGTGCTTTGGGCAAGACGAGCCCCAGCCGGACCGAGAGGCGTCCACGGAGTCGCGAGCCTGTTCATCGCCGTTGGTGCAGCAGTGGTTTCGACCGCAGGCGCGCTTCAGGCAGGCCGCTGGGTCGGAAATCCCGCTCGGGAACTCTGGCCACTCGCAGATGCAGCCGCGATGGAAACGAGCCCAGGATGGCAGCTGACCTCAGAGCACCGGCGCAACAGCTCGACATTTATGGAGTCAATTCCAGCATCGATCGATCGCGTCTGGAGCGCTCCGACCTCGCTAACTGCAACGACGAGAGAATTCGGTAGGCGCCATCCTGAGATGTCCTCCAGCCTGAGCTACGACATGTCCTGGCCGAGCGGGCGCAGACCAGCAATGTCGGTCCATGTCTCGTATCGGGACGCAGAGTCACGCAGCGTGAAGATCAGCTTCGGTATTCCGGATGGCCAGCGCGCACGGCGCTCAGAAATCACCCCGATCCTGGTTGCCCCGCGGGGCTGGGAACGGCTGGCGGTTGAGGCGTATCCGCCGTCTGGAGTTTTCGTTGAAGAGGCAGCCGTGGAGTTCAGCGCCCCCGGAAGCCGGGCGGCAGTGGTTTGGCAGCTTTCAAGGCGCTTCGGTCGGGCCGCAAACGTCACAACGACGTTGAACTTTCGGAAAGACGAAACGGCGGGCGACCGAGTCTGGGTCTTCGTCACGATGCATAACGGTGAACTTCCGGGGACGACAACGGTGTCTGCACACGCGAATTACGGTTGAGCGGGTCTCAGCGGATGTATCGGAGCACTCGGCTACCAGCGTAAGTCGGACACCCGAAGCGGGTGGGCAATCTCGCAGCGGAGGACACCGGCGTTCTCGATCGGAGGTTCCTGCCAGATCACGCCGAGGGGACGCCCTTCGACCAGCGCGCGGACAATTCTCACCGCCCCACCGTGGGTGACAGCAAGTATCCGGCCACTGGGACTGTCCACGAGCACACCATTCAAGAAGTTCGTGAGACGCCCCGCGACCTCCAATGCGCTCTCGCCGCCGGGAGAGCGACTCTCGAGCCCGCTATTTGTGGTGGCCCAGTCGCACTCCGACGACGCCAGACCTTCGAACGCGCCGTGTGCGTACTCACGTAGCGCAGGAGAGAGTCGCAACTGGAGACTCGCGTGCTGCGACACGATGGTCCCGGCAGTATCTCGGCAGCGGGCGAGGTCCGACGACCAGGCCTGATCGAAGGGCTCGGAGGCGAGCAGCGTGGCAACGGCATGAGCCTGCGCCACACCGCGCTCGGTGAGGGTCCCACCCAGATGCCCCTGAACGGTGCCCGTCCTGTTTTCAACTGTCTCGCCGTGGCGAACAAAGGTGAGGTGCATGTATGGATCTTGCCTGGTCGGGCTCCGCCGAACGACCCACCCGGCTGGGCAAAGGAGAGGCGGTAGGCTCCTCGCGTGGATCCGGTCTTCACTGCTGATGAGCCCCTCGCGGAGCTTCACGCCCACTTGGGCGGCAGTGTCGATGCCGCAACCATGTGGGAACTCGCGGCGGAACAAGGAATCAAGGTCCCGTACCGCGACTATTGGGAGTTCGCGTCGGCGACGAACGTCGGCGCGGGAACGGACGGCCTGGCGGGCCTCGACAAGATCTACCACTTGACCGAGCTGATCCAGTCGAGCCCGGATGGTGTGTTCCGATCGGTCCACGGCATGCTCTCGGGCGGGTACCGGTCGCAGCGAATCACCACTCATGAGGTTCGGTTCAACCCCGCCAAGCGCAACCGCTCGGGAGAGCGCGACCTCGACTCGATCGTGATGGCGGCGGCGCACGCGGTTGACCGGGCGATGCTGGAGTACCCGATTCGCGCGGGGCTGATCCTGATGATGGATCGCACCTTCAGCTACGCCCTGAACGAGGCGATCGTCGAGCGCGCAATCCGCTTCCGGGATCGGGGTGTGATTGGGATCGACATCGGCGGGCCGCGCCCGGCCAGTGGCCCCCTTCCCTTCGACTATCTGAAACTTTTGCCGCTCATCCAGCGAGCCCGTGAGGCTGGTCTTGGGGCGACATTCCATGCGGGCGAAGAGGGCCTGAACGCGGCTGACCCGTGGCCTTATCTCCACGAGCTTGCCCAGGTGGTGGACCTTGGTGTTGACCGAATCGGGCACGGGATCATCGCCTCGCTGGACCCCAACCTCATGCGTCGTATCGCCGAACGCGGCGTCGTCCTTGAGATCTGCCCCACCTCAAACATCCGCACCGGCGCCGCGAAGGACGCCGCACAGATGGGTGCAGTCGTTCGCACTCTGATCGATAGCGGGGTCCAGGTCGTCATCGCGACCGACGGACCCGAGATGATCGGAACGCGTCTGCGGACCGAGTATCAGCTGCTCCTCGATGTCGGTGCAATCACCCCCGGTGAGGCGCGTGAAATGAACACCCGGGCACACGAGCGGACCTTTATCAGCGCACCGTCCTGGGCCGAAGCGAGCCGCGAAATGGTTCGGTAGGTGGGCTCGCCGCGCTCACCCAAGGGACGTGCCCGCGTCGTCCACGATCGGCTCGCCGTCCTCTATCCCGACGCCGAGTGCGAGCTTGTCCACGATGGAGCGTTCCAACTCTTGGCCGCGACGATCCTCTCGGCACAGTGCACGGACGTTCGCGTCAATCAGGTTACCCCGGCGCTGTTCGCCCGCTTCCCCGATGCAGCCACGATGTCCGTCGCCGACCCTACGGAGGTGGAGGCGCTTATCCACTCCACCGGCTTTTTCCGAGCGAAGACCAAGAGCTTAATCGGGATGGCTGAGACCCTGACTACGCGGCACGGAGGCGAGGTACCTGGGGCCATGGCGGATCTCGTCAAATTGCCAGGCGTCGGACGCAAGACCGCCAATGTTGTCCGGAGCGTCGCGCTGGACCTCCCCGGACTTCCGGTCGACACGCACGTTGGTCGCCTTGCGCGTCGCCTCGGCCTCACGTCCGAGGATGACCCGGTGAAGGTGGAGTACGAACTCAATCCGATGGTTCCGGCCATGGAGCGCGGCACATTTGGCCTCCGTCTTATCCTCCACGGCCGCCGCGTGTGCGTCGCCCGCAAGCCCCGTTGCGACGAATGCGTGCTCGCCGACGTCTGCCCGAGCGCGCCACAGCGCCTCGACTGAGACTGGGGTCAGGTCTTGCGTTCTGTCTACAGCGTAAGTCGCACCCGCCGCTCGCAGAATTCAAGCCAGCGTCGCGCCAGAGTAACCGCGGAGACGCGTGAACCCGTTGAGTTTTGGCCATGGCCTTACACCGTAGATGGAACGCAAGACCTGACCCCACCGGATCTGACCCCACCGCTACCAAGCGGAGG
Source organism: Thermoleophilia bacterium (assembly GCA_043746815.1). Taxonomy (GTDB): domain Bacteria; phylum Actinomycetota; class Thermoleophilia; order Miltoncostaeales; family Miltoncostaeaceae; genus JAYTQG01. The sequence goes on from JAYTQG010000145.1 coordinate 8,964, forward strand.
TCGACGAGGCGACCAACGCCGAGGCCCGCGATTGCGTCGCGGCAGCTGAACGGGTCGTCCATCGGTCCGCTAAAGCGCCACGGTGGCGAGTCGGGTGCTCGGGCGCTCGTCGCGGCCCACCTTTGCGCAGGGGCGGCCGTTGACACGCACGACGTCCGCCGTGAAGTCGTTGGACCCCTGGAGGAGCGAGGACCCGACACCGTAGGCGTCCACCGGGACGCCAGCGGCCTCGAATGCAGCGATGCGCTCGGAGTCGAAGCCTCCGGAGACCACGATTTTGACGTAGCCATGTCCAGCACCGTCCAAGGCCGCGCGTACCTTCCAGACCAACTCCGGCACGACGCCGGTCGGCCGGTACCGGCCCATTTCGTGCCACAGCGATCGGTCGACCATGGTCTGCGAGGTATCAAGGCGCACGCCCCAGAGGCGATCGCCAAGGGCTGCGGCGACCTCAAGCGCGGTACGGACGGAATCGTTCTCGAAGTCCACAAGGACGGTGACCGCGAGGTCGTCGGAGAGATGGTCGGCGAAGCGGATGGAGGCCGCGACGGTGTCTCCTCCGTAGGCGGCGATCAGGCTGTGCGGGACGGTGCCCATGCCCTTTCCGCCCCACCACGAGGCCTGGGCATCGGTTGACACGCCGATCGCGCCAGCGATGTGGGCCGCCCAGCCATCACCCGTTTGGACCTGCCAGTGATCGAACCGCGCGGGGAAGAACAGGACCGGTTTTCCATTCGCCGCCCGGACGACATCACGGACGTTTCTGCTGACCAGGGTGCGACGCGCCAGGACGCCGAGGTAGAGGGTCTCAAGGTGAGCGAACAGGGTGTAGTCACCCTCGATCGTCAGGACCGGCTCCCACGGGGCGATCTCGTCGCCGTCGTAGAGGGCCTGGACGATCAGATCGTTCCAGCCGGGCTCCCATCCGTCGGTGCCACGACGGCCGGAGCAGAGCTTCAGGATGGCAAGCGCCTCGTCCATCCCGCCAAGGATCGAGCGCTCGCGCTGGAATACCTGCATCAGGACGCGCGGGCGGTGATCGTCGGCCTCAAGGACCTCGCGCGTCAGAACAAAATAAGCGTCGCTGTAGTAGCCGTCGCGCATTTTGTCCACCGGGAGTTGGAAGGTCTCGGGTGCGAGCCGCGTTCGACTCATTGGTCGGGCGCGTCCTCCGGAAGGCGCATCGGCCGGGTGGTCCAGAGGAGGCCCGTCCCGAGGGCTGCGAGCGCAGCGATCCCGATTCCGATCAAACCCAGCCAGACGCCCGCGTTGGAACCGGAGCTCCTCGTCGTGGGTGCTGTGCCAACGGCGACGGCGGTGCCCTCGGCCACGATTGTGGTCTCGGCGGCGGGTCCGATTGGCCCGTCTTCGCTGCGCTGACCGGGGCGCTCCGGCGGGCCAGTCCATGCTTTGTGTTTGCCGTTCGCAAACGTCTGGACCGCTGGCCAGCGCCCACTGCCCAAACTCAGTCCGACGCCAAGGACGTGGAAGTCCTGGTACCCCTCAGGGGGAATCGAGCCGCCCCGGTACGTCACGCCGGAAATGCGGCCGTCGGCGGTGCGGCGGGTGCTCATGTTCCAACCGGGGGTCTGCTCCAGGCTGTAGACCGAGATCTCCGCCGGGAAGTTGACTTGGACCTCGATGGTCGGGGACGCGCCTTCGGTGGGTACCCGGATCGTGAACGAAGTGTTGGCGCCCTTCGCGACCGAGGTTTGCAACACCTCGATGTGGGCCTCGGCGACCCCGACGAGGATGAGGCTCGCCGCCACGGCTGCGACACGGATGCTCACCGTGCCCGTCAGGCGACTCGCCCTTCAAGTCGCAACAGTTCGTCGATCGCCGCGCGCCCCACGCCAAGGGCATCATGCGCGGGCTCTTTCGTCACGAACTTTTCTTGGAGGAAATGACCGGAGCGGTGAATGGCGCGCGAGACGGGATGCTCCGGGCGCCGTGCTGCAAAGGCGAACGCTTCGACCGCGATTCCGGAACCGACCACGGCGATTGAACTGCGGCCACGGCGAGTCCGTCCAAATCCGGTCCTTCGGCCGAACGCCCCGCCGACTGCGGAGGCAGTCAGTAGCGGCAACACCAGGTTGCTGCCGCAGCGCTGATGCTCCTTCGCGTAGTCCGCGGCGTTTGCCACTCCGGCCGCCCCGCCATCTTCGTAGGCGGCGATGCTCTTGTGCTCGACGGCATGCCACATGGCGGCCTCGGAACGGCCAAGCAGTACGACCGATGGCGCCAGCCCGGCAATCGCGCCGATCGTCTCGCGTGCCATCCCAGAGGACAGCCGCCGCTTCACGAGCGCGCTGAGAATGCTCGTCCCCACCATCGTCAACCCGACACCAGGGTGCTCCAACGCCAGGCGCGCCTCGGGACTGCGAAACCGTGCGACGGGAACCACAGCCATCGCTTCGCCGAGGCGGAGCACGCCGCGCAGTACGGGCATCCGCTCGAAGGGCCCGAGACGAAGCCTCGGTTTGCGACCGGAGGTCACCGCAACGCTGCCATCGTCGCGACGAACCGCAACGGCCCAACTCGTCGGCCCGTGGACGAGGAGGCCGTTTGAGAGTGCCATTCCCCCAACGCGAGCTTGTCCCTCGGTGGTCGTTGACTGTTCGCTCATCTCGGACCTGACTGTAGCTGAGGGTCATGTCGACGCGATGCGCGCGCCTCGGCTTCAAGGCGCCCACCTTCGCTGCCGGAATGGTCGACGAAACTCATCATCTCGGCGATCGCATGGTGGCCAGCCTGATCTGCGATGAGGCGGTGCATTGCTTGCGCAACCCGTCGGTAGGATTCATGCCCCTGCGGAAGACTTCGCAGCTCGATCAGGTGCATCGCCTCGCGGGCGTTCATCACCATCGTGAACCTCACCCGGTGCGCCATTGTCACGGCGTAGGGGGCGGACTCAGGATGTTCGCTGGCCAGCACATCGTGGAGTGCTCCCGACGACTTCTGGACGGCGGTGAATGCATCCGTCAGGCCAGCGTTGTGAATGTCGTCGGGAACGTGGTAGCCAAGTGCGGGGGTCAGCGTCTGGACCTGAAGGCTGAGGAGACGATGGCGTTGGAGATCGCGATAGGCGCCGTAGTCACAGACCACCTCGAAGGCGTAGCCGGTGGCCTCAAGCGAACGGCCGGGTCGGTAGCGTCGGTCCGCTCGGGTTCCGGCGATGCGAATAAGGGCGGCACCCACGTCAGCGGATGGGAGTCGTGCGACCTCGGAGCGGACTTCTTCAAGCGAACGGCTGCTCGCGGACCAAAGGGCATGCGCAAGCACGCGAGCTTCGCCGTCCGGGTCGAAGTCGACGAGGCGGACGATCGGTCCGTCCGTCTCAGGTCGACCCGAGCCGAGAATCTCGGTTGCCAGCTCAGCGGCCGTCGCGTCAAGCTCGCGCAGATACGCACCGTGCCGTTCGCCGCGGTCTGGCCGGTCCACGCGCGTGAGAAAGGCGGGGATCACCTTGCGGAGTTCCTCAAGGATCAGCGCCGCGGTTGCACGGGCTTCCGCCAGTGGGTGGCCCAGCATCCGGACAAGCATCGCCTCATACGCCTGCCCGGACGCGAAGATCCCGACGTTCGAGCGGGTCGCGGCGGGGAGGAGTCCGCGGACACTGTCGAGGGCGCGCGCCCGCACGGCGCGTCGGTGGGCGGCCTCTGGCACCTCGCCGATCGGCATGCGCGCGGCAACGTGGTCCACCATCTGAGGAAACAGCGTCGCGTACGCGTCAAAGGCGTCGTCGAGGGTCTTCACATAGGGCGCCCTGAGGCTTGGCCGTTCCATGACCGCGGACGGGCGGTGATACCGGTACGTGCCGCCCGGGCGATCGTCGTACGCGATGTAGCGCGTGGACTGCTCGAGGTAGCTGGCCAAGCGACCCCACTCGATGACTTTGGTCAGCACGTTTGAGGCGCCCTCGACCGCGATGTGCGCGGCACCCAGTTGCGCGACGGAGTCATCTCCGTATTCAGCGAGCACGCGACCATAAAACGCATCGGCCTTGTCGGCCCGGTTGGTGGCGTCATGCTGGGGGGGCGCATCGGGCAGAAACTCTTCAAGGAGTATTCGCCGCAGCGATTTCGCGCTGCGCGAGTACCTCGCGAAAAGGGCCCCCTTTACTGATTCAGGGAGGTTAATGAGGGCGAAGACCGGCCCGTCCGTGCACGTGACGTATGGCGCAATCTGGTTGCGCTCGGCCTCGGTCAGGTCGTCAGGTGCGGCCACCGGTGCATCGGGGTGGACGCTCACGGTTTCGCCGCCAGGAGATAGACGATTCCGCGGCTGAAGTCGCCAACCAGCAGATTCTGGTCCTTCGTCACCGTCAGTGAGAGAGGGTTCGCAAAGCCGGTCGCGACCGTCCGGACGGCTCTGCTCGCCACATCGACACGTACGACGTTCCTCCCAGTGGGTGGTTTGAACGACGAGCCAAACTGCGCGACGTACGCGCCCGTTCCCGCGAGGGCGCCACGGCCGCTACTGATCACCGCGACGGCGTCTGGTGAGGCATGGGGTGCCAACTTCACGAAGGCCGCGGCCGTTCCGGTGCACGGCGCGCCGCCCTGACCCCAACATCCGGGGTAGCCGAAGTTGGGCACCGGCCCTCCAACCTCCAAGCGGTTCAGCTCTTCCGGCGGTGCATTGAGACCGAGGCCGTCGCGCCCGTTCTCGGTGATGAAGAGTGACTGGGTGCCAGGAATGAACGCGAGTCCATAGGGGTTCCGTAGCCCCCGAGCGACGACCCTAAGGTCGCTTCCATCCGGTCGGAACGAGAGGACGGCTGCCTGGCGTGGATCCTTGGGCACGCACGCGTCGCAGGGTGAGCCGAGGCCCATGTAGAGGCGACCGTCGGGGCCTGCGACCACAGCGTCATTCTGGTGCAGTCCCGTCGGGAGGCCCGTGACAACCGGGCGACGCTTCGCGAAGTGACCGGCGGAGAACGATGAGTAGGCGTCGAGGCGGCCCGTGGAGGAGACGTACAGCTCACCCTTCAGCCAAAGCAGGCCAAGTGGTGCTCGCAGGTTGGGGATCACGGTCCGGGGGGCGGCACCGACTGTCGCGACGAGGGAGACTCGGCCGGTGGGGCCTGGGCTGCCGTCAGCGGTGGCCACCCAAAGGCGCCCCGCTGGATCGAGTGTCAGCGCGGTGGGACGTGCCACCTTCGCGTAGACCGAGACGTTGATCCCCGGTTCTGCGCTGATGCCAGACCCGGCCGGAACGAGTGCCTGGGCTGCGCTGACCAGCATGAGCATACTGGCGAAGGTGACGACGGGAGCCTTCAATGGCCGCCCAGCTGACGGAGCGTGGCAGGCGGGTAGAGGGCAACGAGCACGCCTCCACCAGGATGAATCGCGTGAACGTCGATGACGGCGACTGATCCTTTCTTGAATTCGACCGCGCCACCGGTGAGGTCGTCGACCACGATGCTGAGGTCAGGCTGGTGACCGCAAACCATGACCCGCTGGCCATCGGGGTGCTCCAGCAGAATCTGGTGGAGGTCCTCAAGCGACATCCCTGGTGCCAGCCGACCGTCCTCTTCCGGGGCCGCGAGGATTGCGTCACCGATGATGTCGGCGGTCTGTTGAGCACGCGTAAGCGGACTGGTGAGGAGCGCGTCGACGCGAATCCCGAGGACTCGCATGCCACGCGCGGACGCCTCAATCCGGACCCTCCCGTCGGGGGTCAGCGCGCGGGGTGCGTCCTGATGGTCGGTATTCGGCCCGGCATCCTCGGCGATTCCGTGACGGACCAGGATCAGCTGCATCGCCGTATCGTATTCATCGGCGTCTATCCGGTCCGGCCTGGCACCTGGGACACAAGGACCGACGCGATGACGACGATCGCGAGCGCCAGCACGAATTCCAGGGCGGCGCTGCGGCGGATCATTCTGAGTGCCGCTGCGCTGGGTGTATCGACACGTCCGACCGCCGTCGCGATCCGCTTATGACGAAGGCCCAGGGCGGCGACTGGGCAAAGGAGCAGGAGCTTGTAGATGATGCTGCGCCCATAGGAGCTGCTCCAGAGTTGTGCCGGATCGGAGAGCTCACTGAGCGAGCGCGCGACGCCAGCCAGAACGGTCGCGCTGACGGCGATCAACGCGATGCGGGAGTACCTCGTGAGCGTGGCTCCGGCAAGCGCACGCCCGGTGTCGTCGAGCACATGCGGCGCGCGCCAGAGCGTCACCAGAACCATGGCGATCCCTGTGATCCAGACGGAGGCGGCGACGAGGTGAACAAGATCCGCTGCGATGGCGAGGCCAGGGACCGGACCCGTACTCGCGTGCCCCTGAGCGGAGATGGCTGCGAAGGTCGCGACTGCCAATCCGGTCATCAGGGCCGCAGGGATACGCCTGCCCGCCAACCCAACCCGCTCCCCGTCGTTTGGTCCCATCTCGACGAGGAACTGCCAGATCGCGATCACGAACACCCCAAACAGGAGCGATGCGCGAACCTGGGCGAGCGTGCCGAAGCGGGTCTCACTGAGGACCCGGGCGATCTCGCCGGGCTGCTTCAACGTGTCGAGCATGCTCGTGCCAAGCAGGGTGGCGCTTTTGGTGACCAGGAGATACCCCTCGGCCAGCATCGAGCCCGCGGCGAGGAGGCCGAACCCCGACCAAAAGAGGTCGCGTCCCCAGATGAGCGCCTCCTCGCTGGCGCCAGCGGCAGCGGGCCGCCACACCAGCCAACGCCAGGCGAGCATCCCGACGAGTCCCCCAAGAAACATCAGCTCAAGGGCCCGGGCGCTTACCGCCCAGACGCTCTCGTCACCCGGTCCACCACCCGTCAGGGCGCCCGCGTACGGATCACCAATCGGGCCGTTACCGATCGCGAACACGTAGACGCCACCGACGGGGTGTGAATCCGCAGAGACGACGAACCACCGGACGGTGTAGGTCCCGTCTGGCAGGCCCGGACGGAGGGAGACCTCAACCTGATGGGCATCGGTCGGCGTTCGGCGTGCTGGCCCCCCGGTAACCAGTGCGCCACTTGCGTCCAGGACCTGCAGATCCTGGTCGCGCAGCAGCGTGACGGTCTCCGAGAAGCGAATGGTGAGTGTGATCGGGGCAACCGCAATCCTGCCCCCCGCGGGCGGTGACTGCGCCACAGGCACCGCGTGTCCGAGCGCCGTCGCAGGGACGAGGGCGAGCCACAACAACGTAATCGCGACAAGGCGACGGGCCGCAAGGCGAAGCACGAGAAGAACTTAGAGGATTGCCCCCGGACCATGTTTCACCAATTTGGGCGATGGGAAGTCATCCGCTGTGGTGACCCATCGTGTCCGTCGCACGTGGCATCCTGACGCATCCCCGAGTTCCCCGAAAGGTTGTTCGCGATGGCAGTCGTCCAATCCCAGTCGCTCACAAAGGTCTACGGCACGGGCGACAGTGCAGTGCACGCCCTTCGAGGCGTTGACGTACGCGTCGAGCCGGGTCAGTTCGTGGCCATCATGGGGCCATCGGGCTCCGGCAAGTCGACGCTGATGCACATCCTCGCGGGTCTGGATCGGCCCACGGCCGGGACAGTGACGATTGATGGCGTCGACATCTCGGGAATGCGGGACAAGGAACTGACGCTGCTTCGACGGACGAAGGTGGGCTTTATCTTTCAGGCCTTCAACCTCCTCCCGATGTTGACCGCGGAGGAAAACGTCCTCCTGCCCGAGACCATTGCAGGGCGCAAGGTTGACCGCTCCTGGACCGATGAACTGATGGCACAGGTTGGGCTTGCCGATCGCCGAACGCATCGCCCGGCTGCGCTCTCTGGGGGTCAGCAGCAGCGCGTCGCGATCGCTCGAGCCCTCGTGTCCCGCCCCGCAGTGATCTTTGCGGACGAACCGACCGGCAACCTCGACTCGAAGACAGGTGGGGAGATCCTCCACCTCCTGCAGGAGTCGGTCACCGGGTTGGGAGCCACGATTTTGATGGTCACCCACGATGTGCGCGCCGCGACGATGGCGAACCGCGTGATCTTCTTGCAGGACGGTCAGATCGTCGACGACCGGGCCGACCCGGGGGCCGAGGAAATCTTCGAGGTTGTGAGGGGCCTCGAATGATCCGCCTTGCCTTGCGGGGACTCGCAACGCGGAAACTGCGAGCAGCCCTTTCCGCGCTTGCCATCGTTCTCGGCGTGGGAATGGTCGCCGCGACATTTGTCGTGACCGACCGCATCTTCGGCGCGTTCGACGAGATCTTTGCGACCGCCAATAAGGGCACGGACGTGCTCCTCACGCGGGCGACCAAGTTCGACGTGAGTAGCCTGCGTCTGGAACCGCTCGACGCCGATCTCGTCGCGAGGGTTGCCGCCCTCCCCGGGGTCGCCGAGACCTCCGGTTCGGTTCAGGGCGACGGAGCACTTGTTGTCGACGGCAAGACGGCTGAGGCCGTCGGCGGCGCGCCGGACCTCGTCATCTCGAGTTCCGCACAACGGTTCGACCAGAATGTGTATGTCAGCGGCAAGCGGCCGGTCAACCCCGGTGAGATCTCAATCGATAAGGACCTCGCGGATCGCAAGAAGGTGCGCATTGGCCAGGCGGTCGGACTCCAAACGGACGTGGGCGTCAAACCGGTCACGGTTACCGGCATCTTCAAGTTTGCAAACGCCTCGCTTGGCGGTGCGACCATCAAGATTATTCCGCTCGCGGACGCGCAAGCGTGGTTCGGTCGGGCCGGTCAGGTCTCCCTTATCAACGTTGCTGCCAAGGACGGCATCTCGCCTGGGCAGCTGAGCCAGCAACTTCGGGCGGCCTTGCCGCCGTCAGTGAAGGTACAAACGGGTGACGAGAACGCGAAAGAGCAGTCCAAACAAATCAACGACCAGCTTGGCGCGTTCCTCCGCCCGGCGCTGTTCACGTTTGCGGGAGTCTCCGTCCTCGTCGGAATCTTCACGATCTTCAACATTTTCGCGATCACCGTCGCGCAGCGCGCCCGCGAGCTCGCGATGCTCCGAACGCTTGGTGCAGCAAAGGGGCAACTGGTCCGGTCGTTGATGCTCGAAGCCCTCGTCATCGGGGTAATCGCATCCGTCCTGGGCGTGTTGGCGGGCATTGGCTTGGCGGTACTGATTAGCGGTCTCTTTGACGCCGTTGGCTTCGGATTGCCAACCACCGGCATCGTCGTGAAGCCGCGCACGGTGGTGATCGCCCTCACCGTCGGCATCGTCACGACGCTCTTGGCGGCGCTCATCCCCGCGCTGCGGGCGACACGCGTGTCACCAATCGCGGCACTGCGCGAAGGGGCAATCATTCCGCCGGGTCGCTTCGCGCGCGTTACGCCGTACCTTGCTGGCCTCGTCACCCTCGGTGGACTTCTGCTCCTGATTGCCGGTCTGACGACCTCCGGCAGCACGCAGCAACGTCTCTCTCAAGTCGCTTTCGGGGCTGTCTTGGTCTTCGTCGGGGTCGGCACCCTGTCGCGCTACATCATCCGTCCCCTGGCGCGTCTGGTGGGTGCGCCTATCCAGGTCATTAGCCCGACGGCTGGAGGCCTGGCACGGGAGAATGCTGGCCGCAATCCTGCCCGTACCGCCGCCACGGCCGCTGCGCTGATGATTGGCGTCGCGCTCGTCGTCTTCACGGGTGTCCTGGCTGAGGGACTGAAGGGTTCATTCACCGACGCCATCGATCGCTCGGTGAAGAGTGACCTCATCATCCAGACAAAGAACCAGTCGGGCACGCTTCCGGAGGGCACCGTTGTGCGCGCCGCAAACGTTGCTGGCGTCGCCGCTGCGGCGCCCACGTACTTTGCTCAGGCACGTGTGTTCAGGGAGACACAGTTCATTAACGCTGTTCCTGCCGATGCCGCCAACGTCTACAAGCTTGATTGGCAGCGAGGCGCGACTGACGCGCTCGTCGGCAAGCTTGGGGCGGACGGCGTGATCGTGGAGAAGGATTTTGCTGCCACCCACTCCCTCGTGCCCGGCGACACTGTCACGGTCACCGGGCCAACGGGGTCCGTAAAACTGCGGGTCCTTGGTGAGTACAAGGATCCGACGCTCTTTCGGACCCTGACGATGGGAACGGCTGCCTACGACAAGTTGTTCACCGATCGCCGCCTTGGTGTCTTGTCGGTCAAATTCGCCACTGGTGCTGATCCGTCTGCAACCACGGCGGCGGTCAAACGTGCGTTTGAGGCCTATCCGTCGGCCAAGGTTCAGTCGAACGCGGAGTTCAAGAAGACCGTCTCGGGTCAGATTGACGGGCTCCTCGCGCTGCTCTATGTGCTTCTGGCGATTAGCGTGGTGATCTCGCTGTTCGGGATCGTCACCACGCTCGTGCTCTCCGTATTCGAACGAACCCGGGAGATCGGAATGATCCGGGCGGTCGGAGCGACCCGCGGCCAAATCCGCGGGATTGTCTGCTCGGAAAGCGTCATCACGTCAACCATCGGCGCCATTCTGGGTATCGGCCTCGGCCTCGTGTTCGGATGGCTGATGACGAAAGCGCTGGAAGATCAGGGAATCAGGTTCTCCGTACCTGTCGGCCAGCTAGTCATCGTGCTTGTCGTCGCAATGATCGCCGGGCTACTCGCCGCGATCTACCCTGCACGTCGGGCGTCGCGCCTGAACATTCTGGACTCGCTGCACTACGAATAGCCGGGCATCACGTGCGACCATGCACGCGATGTCCCCCGGAACACGAGTAATCGCCAACCTCCGGTCGCCGACCAGTCTGTTCCATTGAGCGGCGACCAAACCTTCGACTGGACCCTCGCGGAGGCGCAGCTCGTCGCTCTGGGCGAGACCGAGGCAAATGACAGCGCAGACGTTCGGCGGAGCCATATCCGGCTGGCGGATGTTGCGGGTCTGATTGACGTGAAGACACGCCTCGAGGCGGCATTCCTTGCCCCCCTTCGTAATCCTGAGCTCCGCGTGCTCTATAAAAGGTCACTCGGCGGGGGTCTGCTTCTCTACGGGCCGCCAGACTGCGGAATGACCTATCTCGCGCGGGCCGTTGCCGGGGAGATGGATGCACGCTTCCTGCCGGTTGCCCTCGTAGATGTCCTGGACAAATGGCTGGGTCAAAGTGAGCAGAACATTCGGGTGCTCTTCGAAACGGCGAGGGCGTCTGCTCCGTGCGTCGTGTTTTTGGATGGTCTCGACGCGCTTGGGCACGTGACCACCAGTGGACTCGACGCCGTTGGGACGCGCGCGACGCTCAATCAGCTGCTGCGTGAGATTGACGCCACGGGCGGAGAAAACGAGGGCGTCTTCGTCCTCGGTGCGACCAACCGTCCCTGGGATGTTGACACCGCCCTTCGCCACCCTGGCCGCCTTGATCGGACGCTGTTTGTCTCCCCACCCGACACCCTAGCCCGAGAAGTGCTCCTCGGGCTTCACCTCCAGGGGCGTCCCATCGACCCGATCGACCTCCATGCCGTCGCGAGGGCAACGAGCGGATTTTCGGGTGCGGACCTCGCTCACCTCTGCGAGATCGCGGCGCAGCACGCGCTGATGGACTCGGCGCAGGCCGGGATCGCGCGCAACATTCGCCAAGTTGATGTGGAGGCGGCCGCGAAGGAGGTCCATCCCTCACCCGCACAGTGGCTGACGACAGCGCGCAAGGTGGCCCTTACTGCAAATGAGGGAGGCTCCTACGACGAGCTGGTCGCCTACCTGCGCTCCAGAAAGATGCTCTGAGTTGCGGCTCGCGCTAGTCTCGGCCCCAATGACCCCATGTGCCTACCTCGGACCCGCAGGAACCTTCGCGCATCAGGCGGCCCTCGACCTCGCCGATCCCGGGGCCGAACTCGTCCCCGAGACCGACGTCGAGGCGGTAATCGGCGGGATCAGCGATGGTCGGTACTCGGCGGGAATTGTCCCCTTCGAGAACAGTCAGGAAGGGGAGGTTGGCGCGTCCCTCGACGTGATCGCCTCGCTTGGCGGTGATCCCGTGATCGTCGCGGAGCGCGTTCTTCCCGTGACCTTCACCCTGTTCCGTATTCCGGGTGACGATACCCCGCTCACGGAGATCAGTAGCCACCCCTTCGCGTTGGCACAATGCGCGCGCTACAGCACGACGAACGGCCTGACGGAGATTCCGGCGGCCAGCACGGCCCGGGCGTGTCAGGCACTGGCCAAGAACCGGACTCCAGGTCGGGCCGCGATTGGTGCGCCGAACGCTGGCGGCGTGTACGGATTGGACGCCGTTGCATCAGGAATTGAAACGCACGAGGGCGCGCTCACCCGGTTCGTCAAGCTCGGAGCAACATGCGAGGGCCCGACAGTCCGGGACCGGACAGCGTTCGTCGTGCGGCCGGAGATGGACCAGCCCGGTGGCCTGATGCGCATCCTGCAGCAGTTTTCGCTTCGCTCGATCAATCTCACCGCGATTACCTCTCGCCCGGCGCGTAACCGACTGGGCAACTACTGGTTCTACCTCGAGTGCGAGGGGCACATCCTCCAAACGGAAATCAAAGAGGCGGTCATGAACGTGCTCCTCGGCGGGGGCGACATCACGTTCCTTGGCTCGTTTCCGGAGGACCCCAGCCGCCCCGGCGCATCCGTCCCGACCGACTCTGCTGCCGCCTACCGGCGCTACAGCACAATGCGGAGCCGCGTCGTCGGCGCCGAGGCCTAAGTCGAGCACCGCATGCGCGTTGGGGTAGTCGGTTGCGGCCTCATCGGTGGCTCTGTGCTGCGGTGCCTGGCCGAATGTGGCACCGACAGACTCGGCGCATACGACCCTTCGCTGACTGTGCAGCGTGAGCTGGCCGCTCTCGGAATTGCAGGGGCCGACGATCTTGACGTGCTCGCCGCCGATTGTGAGCTCGTCGTCGTCGCGGCCCCACCCGCTGAGACCGCCGCCATCGTGATACGCCTCCTCGCGTCTGACGACGAGGTCGTCGTCACCGACACCAGTTCGATCAAGGCGTCTCTTGCACGACAGGTCCGTAAGGCGGCCCCTCAGGTGGCCGAACGGTTTGTCCCAGGGCACCCGCTGGCTGGCAGCGAACGCACGGGTTTCGCATCTGCCAGGGCCGATCTCTTTGACGGTGCGGTATGGGCGCTTTGCCCAGAGCATGGCGCCGATCTCGGCGTCGTTGGGAGGGTGATTGGTCTTGTGAACGCGTTGGGTGCCAATGCGTACCTCGTCGACGCAGAGGCGCATGACACTGCCGTTGGCTTCTCGAGTCACGCGCCACATCTCATCGCAAACGCGATGGCCAGAGCGGCACCCCCAGAACTCCGGCGGCGTGTCGCGCTGCTCTCCGGCGGGGGCCTTCGCGACGGCACTCGTGTGGCGGCCTCAGATGTCGCTCTCTGGCGCGAAATTGTCAGTGCCAATCGCGACGCCACCCTCGCCGGAATCACGGCCTACCGGGACCGCCTCGACGAGATTGCCAATGCCGTCGAGAACGAAGATTGGGTTCGATTTGATGCCCTGTGGGCAGATGGCAGCACGGCAACGCGCGAACTCCTCGCACTTCGGTGGGCTCCAGCGTTGGAGGAGTCGATCACCGTTGCGGCCACAACCCAGGCACTCTTCGACGTGTGCAGCGAAGGGCGCACGATTCGGTCGCTGCGGTGGGCCGCGGATGGCAACGTCGATCTCGTTGTTAGCGCTCAGCCCGGCGAGTGATCCGCCGAGGCATCTGATACGTAGATAGTGACAATGCCCTCCCTTCGCTCGCGTTCTGATCGCTCGGCCCTCGCCGACGAAGACCTCATCGCCCTGGTGGTGGATGGGGACGATCGGGCATTCGGGGTGCTCTACGACCGCCATGCCCAAGTGACGTTTTCACTTGCGCTCCGGCTTCTCGGTGACCGGAGTGCCGCGGAAGATCTTGTCCAAGAAGCATTTCTTGGGGCGTGGCGCGGGGCGTCCGTGTACTCGGCGACGAAGGGGAGTGTCCGGACCTGGTTGCTCACGATCGTTCACCACCGAGGGGTGGATCGCTTGCGGACGCTTTCCGCGTCCAATCGGCGGGCCGAGGCCATGAAGACCGAAGCGGTTGTTCGCGACGACCGGGCTGACCTGACAAGCGACGAGGCGCTCGGTAGCCTCGAATCGGCGTCCGTGCGCCGGGAACTTGACCGACTTCCAACCGAGCAGGCGCAGGTCCTCCGGCTCGCCTACTTCGGAGGCTTCACGCACAATGAAATCGCGGAGATGTTGGCATTGCCGCTTGGGACCGTAAAGGGTCGGATGCGCCTGGCGCTGGAGCGCCTACGACGGAGTGCTATTGGGGAAGGAGCCCCGATTTGAGCGCGACCGAGCATGAGGTAGTTCGCGACTTGCTTGCAGTTGTTGCCCTTGGTGCTGGCGACGACGGTGACGTGTCGCGTGTTGAGGTGCATGTCATGACGTGTGCGGTTTGCGCTGAGGAGATGGAGGCGCTGCGCGCAACCAGCGCGTTTCTCGCGACCAGCGTCCCCCAAGTCGCACCGCCGCCGGATCTGCGTCGCCGGATCATGCGAGAGGTCACCCCCGCGCATTCGTCACGCCGGTCGTCGATTGCTCGACGCAGCTGGTTGCGCCCCATGCCTGCGCTTGCCGGAGCCCTCGGGGCCGCCGTGATTGGTTTGGGTGCCTGGAACGTTTCGCTCCAGTCCGATCAGCCCAACGACCTTGCTGTCACGAATACGCTGACCAACGCCCAAGCGAGGGTTCAGATCGTGAGTGCCAACGGAGGACGGGTCGCCGTGATGCGTTTGGCAAACCTCCCCCCCTCGTCCGCAGGGCGTGGTTGGGAACTCTGGAGCGTGCGAGGAGCCAAGCCACGCTCCGAGGGATTCCTTCGCGTGCAGCCGGACGGCAGCGCCATTGCGGTCGTCGATATTCGCGATGCAATGGCGCTCGCACTCACCGACGAGCCGCTCACAAACACCGCGGGTCCAACCGGCGACCAAGTCGTTGTGGCGCCCATCCCCGCCTGAGCGGAGACGGTGAGCTACCGGGACCGCACCTGGATGCAGGTCCCGGCCCGGACGATCCCTGGGCGCTTGGTAACGGTTCCATGTCGACGGACCGTGAAGGCGCAGCCGACCGCGATTGCCCCGAGGCGCTTCCGAACAAGGAGCAGGATTTCCGTCTCGCCGATGCTCCCCTGGTTGTCGGTCACCCGAAGGCGAACAACGTGGCGGCCCACTGTCTTGAACGTCCGGTTCAAGGAAGGCTTCCCGCCGTCGTCGTAGCGGAAGTCGCCTTGGAGGTCCCAAGCTCGCGACACGATCTGACCATCCGAGTCAGTGGACGTGTCCACGAACTTCATGGGGCGGCCCCCAACGCGAGGACTGGTCGTCGTCACCGTAAATGCGGCTGTCGGTGGGATGTTCGTTCCTGCTGCCGGGTTGCCGGCCAGCTGGACACCGGTCGCAGCCGCAACGGTTATGGTCTTCGTTGTAATCGCAACGGCGCCCAGATTGTCGGTTACGCGAAGACCGACAGTGACGGTGCCAGGGGTCTTGAAGATCGTGGAGGCACTCGCGCCGGCGGCATCGTTGAAGACCCCGTCGCCGTCCAAGTCCCAGTCTTGGGTGGTCAGGCTGCCATCTGCGTCAGCGGAGGTGCTTGAGAATGTAACGCGCTGACCGACCGTGGGGGTACTGGTCGTCGCATCGAACGACGCGACCGGAGGGACATTCGTGGGAGCGTTCGGGTCGATGCGAACCCATTGCGCCTTCGATGGAACGCCTTGCGTGTTGACCAGAAACAGCATGTAGTAGCCAGGAGGGGCGACGTTCCCGCTGACGGGCGTTGTCACGGTTACGTGTCCGGCATCCGCGACGGTCGCGGGCATGATGATCATCCGACCCTGCATATCCACCCCGTGGGTAACCGCTGCAGGCGGAATGAGTACGGCTGACCGGATACTTTCGGCGTCCGGCGTCGAAATGGTTATGGCCGAGCCATATCCCGCAGCCCCGGTCGCGCCCGCGATTGTCGGTCGGGCGCCTCGGAAGAGATATGCGGGCTTGTAGTACTCAGCCACCCACTGGCTTGGGTGACTGCGTTTCGTTTCGCGGTCATCGCCAGCGGAAAGGACGCGCCCATCGGGCAGCAGCAGCGCCGTCGAGTGGTACGTTCGCCGTTGGGCGTTTGACGGCCCCATCGCCCAGCTGTTCGTTGTCGGGTTGTAGATCTCCGTCGAGAAGATGGCGCCGTCATAGAGATGGTTACCGCCCGGGATCTCGGGCGTGTCAGCTGGGTCGACGGTGCCCAGCCCGCCTCCGATCGTCACCATTGAACCGTCAGGGAGCTGGACCGTGTTGTGGTGAGCGCGAGGAATTTGGATGCTGTTCGCGGCAGGAACCTTTGCAAAGCCAGCCGAGACGTTTGCCGTTTTCAACACGTAGGTATGAGTGGTGCCGTGGTTGCTTGGGCCCGCCGTGCCACCCATGAGTTGAACCTGCGTCGCGGGGGCAACCCCCTGGGCGTTCAATTCAAATGGGCGTAGGACGGCAGTCGTCCAATTGCCGTACTCGTACTGTGATCCCGGGAAGACCGCCTTCTCCGGCAGATCCTGCCAAGTCCAGTCGCCCGCGCCGGTGGGCCGCGGCGTCAGCACGGAGGGGACGGTAGATGGTCCGGCCATGAGGATTCGGCCGTCGGGAAGCAGGACATTGCGAGGGTAGAGGTCCATCGCGTGCGATGGACCTTCGCTGTAGAGATCGGCCGGAAGAGCAGCCGACACCCGCTCCAACGTTCCGGGAAGGTCGGGATTCGGATTCGGGGTGAAGACCTCGATCTCGCGGTTGATCCGCTCGCCTTCCACAGCGGGATGGGTGGCATCGGCGGCGCGCGCTTCACGACCGTATTCGTCGAAGCCGCTCATAATCACAACCCGGCCATCAGCAAGCGTCGTTAGCGTTGGATACCAGCGTCCGTGATGCATCAAACCCTGAACCTGCCAGGTCTCGGTGAAGGGATTGAAGATCCACAGACCGCGATGGCCTTGGATTCCGTGGCCCGCGGCCGATGATGCTCGCTGGCCGCCAGCGACGAGGATCCGACCGTCAGCGAGCTGCGCATGACCGACGCAGAACAGGTTTGGAAGCGCGGTATCGCCAGGTTCCTGCCCGGGCACATTGGGTGGATCAACCGCCGTGTACTGCCCCGTCGCCGGATCGAACAGATGAGCGGTTCCACTCCCGCCATCGGGGCGCTGCTCGGGCGGTGTCGGCGAGTCCGTCAGTTTAGAAATCAGAAGGATTTTGCCGGTCGGCAACAGAATCTGATTGATGGCGTAGTCCGGAACGAGGAATGGGCTGGGGCGCACCGGGTTCGCCGGCCCGAAGTCCCATTCGCCGCTGCTCACACCATCATTCGCACGGCGCTGCCCCGGTTTCAAGACCGGCTGGAAACGGCTTCCGTTTGCAGGGCAGTGGGCAAGGTTCGCACGTCGATACGCGGTGACGCGGCAACGGGCGTTTTGCCTCGCATCCGCCTTGGCGCTTGCGTCCTTGCCGTGACCGCCCCCACGATAGTGGGCCGCATCCCCCTCCCATTTCCAGTAGTTCGCCGCCTGATGGGGTCGGGTGCCAAAGCCACCGAACGCGGGTACCGCAGCGCACGCGACCGCGAGTACAGCAGCGGCTCCAAGAAGAAGGGTCGGCCTGAAACGGCCTCGGGCGCAACGATCCACGGACATCTCGCTCGTTTCGACGACGTACGGGCGATCCTGCCTGAGCGACGCCTTCGCGCCAACCGTCAATACGTTAGGAGTTGCCTGACCGTTCGGTCAGCGGGCGCGAGTCGGGACACCCCGCACTCCCGCGACGGCGCCGACGGGCCCGAGTCCAGGCGTTGGTGCGACGGGGGACCGATTGGGCGCTAGCGCAGTCGGCTGGGTGGCGGGTGCAACCTCGGCGAGGACGGGCGCTGGCGCGTCTACTTCCGGACTCGCTGTCGGAATCACTTCCGCGGTGGCGTTGCGATCCACCCGAATCCAGCGGGAGATCGATGGGATGCCTTGCGTATTGACGACGACCAGCATGTAGAAGCCCGGAGGAGCGACGTTCGGATTAATCGGTGAGGTGACCGTGACACGCGTCGAGCTGGTGTGCGAGACGGGCATCGAGATCATGCGGGCTTGCATGTCGAGACCGTGAGTAACCGCCGCTGGCACGATCAGGGTCGCGGAGCGGATCGTGTCGGCATCTGCGGAGTTGATCCCCAGCTGCATCCCGTATCCGACAGCGGCGGGTGCGCTTGTGATCGTCGGCCGTGCCCCGCGAGAGAGATACGCAGGGGAGTAGTACTCCGCCCTCCACTGATCGGGATGCGTTCGCTTGGTTTCCCGATCGTCGCCAGCGGACATGACGCGCCCATCCGGCAACAGCAGGGCGGTCGAGTGATACGTCCGGCGTTGAATGTTCGAGGGGCCAGTCGTCCAACTATTCGTGCCGGGCTGGAAAATCTCCGTCGAAAAGATTGGTTGGTCGTAAAGGTGGTTGCCGTCCACGATTTCGGGAGACTCCCCCGGGTCGAGGTTTCCGATACCACCACCGATCGTGACCATCGATCCATCCGTGAGCTGGACGGTGTTGTGGTGTGCACGGGGGATGTGGATGCTGTTCGCCGTCGGAACCTTCGCGAAGCCTGCAGACACGGCGGCGGTGCTCAGCGAGAACGTATGCGTCGTGCCGTGGTTGGTCGAGCCGGTCCCACCGATCGACGTGACACTCGTTGGCGCCGCGGCGCCCTGGGCGTCCAGCTGAAACGGCCTCAGCACGACGGTTGACCAGTTGCCGTACTCGCCCCCTGAACCAGGGAACGTGGACTTCGCCGGAAGGTCCTGCCAGCTCCAGTAGCCAGCACCCGCAAGCCGCGGAGTGAGAACCGCAGGAATTGTCGAGGGGCCTGCCATCAGGATACGTCCGTCCGGCAGGAGGACGTTGCGCGGGTAGAGGTCCATTGCATGTGACGGCGCGTCGCTGTAGACGTCGTCCGGCAGTGCCGGTGAAACGCGCTCCAACGTTCCTGCCAAGTTTTGATCCGCGTTCGGCGTGAAGACCTCCACCTCGCGGTTGATCCGCTCGCCATCCACCGCAGGGTGCGTTGCGTCGGCCGCCCGTGCGGGCCGGCCGAACTCATCGAAGCCACTCATGATCACGACGCGTCCGTCCGCAAGCAGGGTCAGCGTCGGATACCAGCGGCCGTGGTGCATCAGTCCCTGTGCCTTCCACGTTTCGGTCCACGGGTTGAAGATCCAGAGCCCCCGCTGACCCTCAATGCCGTGCTCTGCGGTCACTCCCGTCAGTTCTCCGCCAGCCACCAGGATTCGCCCGTCGGCGAGCTGAACATGGCCCGAGCAAAAGAGGTTGGGAACGGTGGTGTCACTCGCGCCCTGGCCGGAAATCGTTGGTGGGTCCACCGCGCGGTATTGACCGGTGAGCGGATCGAAGACGTGGGCAATCCCGCTGCCAGCGTCGGGCTTCACCTCGGGTGCCGTGGGACTCTCCGTCGGTTTTGAGATCAGGAGAATTTTGCCGGTTGGCAGCAGGACTTGGTTGATCGCGTAGTTCGGGAGGAGAAACGGACTCGGACGCACTGGGTTGGTCGGGCCGAAGCCCCACTGGCCGGTGTTAACGACCTCGTTCGCTGTGCGCCGCCCCGCAGGCACGGCGGTGATCTGACTCCGGGATCTGGTGGCCGGGCAAAACGCAAGATGAGAACGCCGAAAGGACGCACCCGCGCAGCGGGTGTTCTGCGCTCGATCTGCGAGCGCGCTGGCATCCTTGCCATGACCGCCACTGCGGTAGTGCTCGGCGTTGCCCTCCCATTTCCAATAGTTCGCAACGGGGCGAACGGTCGCTGAAACGAGGCCGCCGACGGCGGGGACCGCCGCTGCGAGCACGGCGAGCGCGCTTGCACCTGCGAGGAGTACACCGGGATTGAGGCGACGGCGTCGCCGGGATGCTGGGCGAAAAATGGAAACTTCCCTTCCGTGGGTCCCATTCAGAGTTGCGCAGGTCCCCGTCAAGAGCGCCAACCGAACCGACAGGACGGGGGCGCCGCAGGTATAGGTCGGTGAACCTTGAGCCACGAGGAGCGCCGTGGTCATAGCGGAACACCGCGCCTCGGAACCAGGTCTGTCGGTGCCGAGATAGGGGACCTACAACCGAAGGGACTCCCTCGTGCGCCGCGCATCCGTACAGGTCATCGTTGCCACTGCTGTCGCGCTCTCGGCGCCGACCGTTGCGGTGGCGGCTGACACTCCCTTGGCGGGGACGGTCGTCGAACTCTCCACTCCAATTAGGGACGCCGAGCACCCGCGGATCGTCGTCGCGGCCGATGGGACCGCAACGGCAATCTGGGAGGAACAACGTGATGGGACGGCCGTCGTTCAGGCCGCGACCCGACCAAGCGACGGCGCCTTCGGTCCCCCAGTCCAGCTCTCCGTTCCGTCCCCGACGAACCCGCTGGCTCCCCAGTCCGACAGTCATCCCGAGGTGGCGGTGAGCCCAGACGGGACGACGTTCGCGGTCTGGCAGCAAACCCAGAGTGCGGGGAGCGGAGTTCAGGTGGCGACGCGGCCGCCAGGTGGATCATTCGGTCCGCCGGTGACGATTTCGGCTCCCGCCGCGGCAGCCTATTCGCCAGCACTTGCCGTGGGTCAAGACGGCACAGCGGTCGTCACGTGGAGCGCGTACGTCTCAAACGCCGTCCACCTCCAGTCATCTACTCGGGCATCCGGCGGCGTCTTTGAGGCTGCGGTCGACATCACTGCGACGGGCCAAATCGTTGGCGCGCCCGCGACCGCCGTTGGACCCGACGGAACCACAACGATCGCTTGGCAAACGGACACGTCACGGGTTCAAACGGCCACCCGTCCCGCCGGGGGCAACTTCGGACCGGCAATCGACCTCGGGTCGTCAGCGGGAACACGCACCGACACCGGCCCGAGCATCGCGGCAGGTCTCGATGGCACGACGGCGGTTGTGTGGAGTGAGGACACCGGATCGGAGTTCGTCACGCGATTCGTTTCGCGTGCAGCGGGCGGTAGCTTCGGTGCTCCAGAATCGCTTTCGCCGCTCGGTCGAGACGCGCGCAGGCCGCAGATCGCTCTCGCTCAAAACGGAAGTGCAACCGTTACATGGATGGGGTTGGACGGCCCCGATCGAGTCGTCGTCGCCTCCCGAAAGGCCGCCGGTGGAACATTCGCCACCGCCATTCAGCTATCTCTCCCAGGCGCGTCAGCGTTTGATGCGCAGGTACGGGCCGCGTGGGACGGCGCCGCAACCGTTGTGTGGAGTCGGTACGACGGCGCGAACGTCGTGGCCCAGGGAAGAACCCTGGTGCCGGGGGGCGAGCTGACGAGCCTCAGGGACCTCTCGCCCGTCGGGAGAAACGCCGACTCGCCACAAGTTGCCGTCGCACCAGATGGAACGGCGACGGCGCTGTGGAGTCGGTTCAACGGCTCGAAGTGGGTCGTGCAGGCCGTGGGCCCAGGCAGTCCCACGCAACCCCCGGCGCAACGCGCCAACGTGGTCACGGCGACCCCGGCACCCGCCACGCAGGTCGTTCGGACCCCAGAGCCCAACGTGCAGGCCACCAGCGTCCTCACCCGGCCGCTGCTTGTGGTCCAGCCCAAGATCGTCGGTACATATCGCGTGGGCCGAACCCTCCGCTGCGCGACCGGTCAATTCACTGGAGCGACCCAGTTCACGATCTACTGGCGCCGAAACGGTCGAGCGATCCGGCGCGCGTCGGGCTCCAGCTACCGGCTGACCCGCGCCGACCGTGGGCATGTGGTCACCTGCAAAGTGGATGCTCGCTCGAGCGTCGGGCACACCACGGTGGCGTCGGTCGGGGTTGTCCCCGGGTAGTCCGGTCGCGAGACCCCTTTCGACTTCTCCGGCACGCTCGATCGGCGTGGCAAGCCTGATAAGCCTTGTCAGGGCGGCGGAGTCGAGATCGTCCAACCGTTTCACTTCGATGCAGCTGCGCGCCCCACCTTCGCAACAAGCGGACTTCGGGCCAATAGGGCTCGGAACGACGCAGTCTGAGCGCTGCGCCTGGGGAGAGCCAGGCTGGCAGGACACCCTTGGAGATCTCAACAGCCGTGTCACACCACCAGAATCACCCCAAGTGCCTCCTCCTCGTATCGCGCCTTCGTGCAGGCGCCGACCTGAAGATGCGAGAGGTGGCAGCGGAGGACGGAAGATCAGCCGCGGCTACCTGTCCAGGGTAGAGCGGATTGACTGTCGATGAGGGGTCAGGGCCCCTGGGGAAGAACGGCTCGCCGGAGTCGCCTACCAACGGCGACTGGCTCGGTCAGCGCCTTGCGCTGCGTGAAACCGCGGGATACGCTCGACCTAGCGTCGATGGACCACGAGGCGGCCCCCGCCAAGCCCTATCGGTGGCTTGCAAAGCCTGCGGAGGGGCCGGGGCCTTCGACGCGAAAGGGGGGTTGACAATGTCCCGTCAGATCGTCCACTTCGAAACACCGACTGACGACACCGGCCAAGGGCGTGCGTCTTGGGGTTCGCTCTTCGGCTGCCAGTTCGAGGCATTCCCGAGCCATGCCGACTACTCCGAGACCCGGATAGACGACCAGTCCCGGCGCGACGATCACGACTATGGAGCCGGGCAAGAGTGGCGCGCGCCTACTTCGACCTCGACCACCACAAAACTGGCCTGGCGCGGCGCGTATGCGCGAACTCGGCGGCCCATGCGGGCGAGCCGATGCCAGTACCCGGAATAGTCGGGTTTGTGACCTGTAACGACCCACAGTGGAACGAGTTCTGTCTCTGGCAGGCCGAACCAACCGCCCAGGTCCCGACGGGATAGACGATCGACACTTGGGTGGCGTACCCGGGGGATCATCTACCGCCACCACGGTGGATGATCCCTGCCGGGTTCTTGGCCGGTGCTGCAACCGGCGTGATCGCGCGCGGTTGGATGCGGTGGATCTCCACGGACCCCGAGTTCACCTGGCCGGGCACGATCGGGATCCTCCTCGGATTCGCACTCTTTGGCACCGCGCAAGCGGTGGTGTGGTCAGTTCGGCGCGCTGGATGGTCGGGGCGGCGGCTGAATATCGTGCGCTCGCTGGCGGCGGTCCTTTCGCTCGGACTGTTCGTAGCTGCGGGAGCGATCATGTTTCCCACGGTCGTCTGCGCGTCGCTTGCCCTGTGGCGTGACGACTGGCAACGCTGGATTCGGGGACTGCTCGCCGTCGCCAGCGCGCCGATCGCTGTTGCGGTGGCTCACGACATCGGAGCCGACAAGGGTTGGGACATCGTCACGGCAGGCCGGATCGCCGTGTTCGTGGCCATCTACTGCCTGATCGTCATCTCCACCTGGCCAACCGTCGCACCGCACCGCGACCGATAGCGTGCCGGACGATCCGGGCCAGCTACCTCAGCACAACGTCGCGCCAAGGGGTGAGTAAATCCCTCCCTTTCGCTCGTTTTGGGCGGCGATGAAGAGACGCATGGCCGAGGGCTAGCAGTGTCCATCGTCGGTATCCGGCGACCGTCGGGTCGGCACACGAAGCCATCCGCCTGGAGTTGGAAGCGTCAAAGACCGTCCAGTGAGGGCGGCGAATGTGATTTTCGCGGCAACACGCGAGACGCTGCGGCAACAACTTCAGACGTATTCAGACGCGTTTTGGCCCCTCGGCGGTCCGGCCCTAGAACGTAGAAAACCCCCGCAAAAGCGAGGGTTTTTGGGACGGGAGTGACGGGACTCGAACCCGCGACCTCAGGATTGACAGTCCTGCGCTCTAACCAAGCTGAGCTACACCCCCAACATGCCCGGAACAACTCGTAATGAGAGGCGATGGGCGGTGGCAGATTCGAACTGCCGGCCCCCTGTGTGTAAGACAGGCGCTCTCACCGCTGAGCTAACCGCCCGTGGTCCCTCCGCGCTGGGGAAGATTACCAGCCTCTCCCGCCCTTCTGCACCCCGTTAGGTGGTGGCTTCCTCCGGGGGTACCGCGAGCGGCACTCCGTGCTCGTCCACCGAAACCATCGTGAAGAGGCCCGTGGTGCAGAGCTCGCGCGTGTTCCTGACCGCATCCTCGCGAAAGACGTCTACCCGGACCTTGAGGCTGGTCCGGCCAACTGACTCGACGCGTGCGATTAACTCCACGAGATCGCCCACTTCGACGGCGACGCGAAAAACGATCTCCTGAATCGATGCCGTAACGACAACATTCCGCGCTCGACGCATGGCCGCATAGCCAGCGACCTTGTCCATCCATGCGACAAGGGTGCCACCGAAAAGGCGTCCCCGCGGGTTCGTGTCGGTCGGAAAGACCGATTCAAGGGTGCGTGCTTCCATGGTAGTCAGCCTGCGTGTCGGTTTCGTTTGAGCATTCGGGCCAGGTAGACGACGATTGCGACGTTCGCGATCAGTCCTCCGATCTTGAAGAACGTCGGGTGTCGCGAGATTTCCCAGAGTTCCAGCGGGATGAACACTGCCGTCGCCCAGACGGTGAGGTACTCCGCCCAGCGCCGCTTGAGCGGCAGACCGCCCCCCTCGACGCCTTCCAGAATTCCATAGCCCAGGGCGATTAGGCCAAACAGCATGACTTTGTGGGGACTGAGGGCCCGCGCGTGTTCGATGGTGTTTGCAACCAGATGGCGAGTTGGATCGAGGCCGAGGCGAACCGCGAAGCGGCGGACCACACCGCCCCAGTCGGTACTCATGTGCGTCAGCAGCACGATCCCCGCAGCGATCAAGATCAGCCCACGTACAAAACGTTCCGCCGCAATCCATGGCAAAAGGCGCGCGCGACGGTCGACGGCTGGCGGGGAGATATTGGTGCCCGCGTTGGCTACCGCGTCCTGATGGATCGTCACCGCGAGATCCTACGTGAGGGCAGTCGATCGACGTCAGGATCGCGCGTTCTGCGTGATTGCAAAGTTCCTCGGTTCGGCCGATACAAACGTACGGTCCGCCGACGGCGGATCCGGACGCCCCTTCAGGAGACGCAAAGCGCATGACCCCGAAAAAGCTCACCACAACCCTCTTGGCGCTGTCGGTGGCCGCTGTACCCCCGGCAGCGTTGGCCGGCGTTGGCAACGGCATCGGCGGGCGGGCGGTGATCGTTGTCGGCGGCGTGGTAAATGCGGTGGCGACGTCCGGGGGGCAGGCGACCATCACCATCAAGGTCGGTAGTGGAACGGTCATGCCGCTGAGTGCTCACACAGCGCTCCCCGATGGATTCGTTGGACACGAGATCGTTGCGACGCTGCCGGGTTCGGTGCACGTTTGGAATGCTGGGCGGGGGGTCCCGATCTCAGCGCTCGCCTCAGGAAAGCGCGTCGTCGCATCGATTCAACTCTCGACCCCAATCTCCGCGACTGGCCGGATGGAAGTCAACGTCATTGGGATTCTCCCTGGGAGTGGCACGTCCGCGGAACCGCCCGTCCCCATCCCTGCGCCCACTCCGGAGCCGAGCGCCCCCGCCCCAGCGCCGGCTGCCTCAGCCCCAACGGAGACCACTGCACCAACCCCGGCTCCCGCCACTCCGGCTCCGGCTCCGGCAAAGCCTGCCGGTCGACTGTTTCGCCTCGTCGCCGACGTCACGGCACTGAGCACCCAGCCGGACGGCGGCACGCTCGTCGTCGACATCACGCGTGTGCCGGGTGTCAGCGGTCGCCTCCGGCGGGTACTTGAGGGCAAGGCGCGTCTCCTCGTCGACTCAACCACGGTCGTCACCGGAGCAGCCGGAAACAAGATTGCGCCAAACGAGATCAGTGTTGACGACGGTCTACGCGTCAGCGCGGAACTTCTCCCGAAAGCGCAATGGGTGAACGACGCCGACGGAACTCAGCTACCGACGTTCCGAGCCAAGCGGATCCGCGACCTGGACGCTTAGACGTCCAGAAGCGTCGCGGCCTCCAGCCACTCGGCCTCCAGGCGTTCTCGCTCGGCCGCTAGCTCCCGGCCGGCGCTTGTGAGGTCCGCGAGGTGCGGGTAGTTGGTGGCGTTGGCCGCCATCTGCTCGTGGAGTTCCAGTTCTCGCTTCGTGAGGCGCTCGAGCGCGCGTTCGATGCGCTGTACCTCCTTGCGCGCGGCTCGAAGAACCGTTCCCGGAGCGGGCGCGCTTCCCGGTTGCTGAATGACGGGACCTGAGTCCTGTTCACCACGGCGAAGCTCAAGGTACTGGTCAATGCCGCCCGGAAGGTGGCGCAGCCCGCCGTCGGACATCAGCGCATAAACCATGTCGCAAACACGCTCAACGAAGTAGCGATCGTGGCTGACCACGATCAGCGTCCCAGGCCAGCCATCGAGGAGGTCCTCAAGGGCCGTCAGTGTGTCGATGTCGAGATCATTGGTGGGCTCGTCGAGTACCAGCACGTTCGGCTCGTCCATGAGGAGACGCATCAACTGAAGGCGCCGTCGCTCGCCGCCGGAGAGATCCTTAACGAGGGTCCTCCCCTTCGCGCCGCGAAAGCCGAACCGTTCGCAGAGGGTGGCCGCCGTGACCTCACGTCCATCGACGCTCGTCTGAAGGCGGACCTGCTCCAACGCTTCCAAGACCCGCAGGTGGCCAGGAATCTCGACGGCGTCTTGCGACAGGTGGGCGAGGCGCACGGTCAGCCCGCGCTTGACCTCACCCTGGGTGGGCTCCAGCGCTCCAGCGAGGAGGCGGATCAGGGTGGTCTTGCCAGAGCCGTTGACCCCCGCAAGCGCGATTCGATCTCCTGGGCCGAGGCGCAGCGTGACGTCCTGGAAGATCGTTCGCTCGCCGAACGAAACGCCAACGTTTTCGGCGTCAAGCACGTTCTTTCCGAGGCGCTGGGTTGCAAAGCGTAGGAGTTCCACGCGGTTGCGAACCTCAGGTTCGTCGGCGATTAAGGCATTCGCGGCGTCGATCCGAAACTTAGGCTTCGTCGTTCGAGCCGGAGGTCCACGCCTCAGCCATGCGAGTTCCTTGCGCAGGATGTTCTGACGTCGGTCCTCAGTGACGGCTTCGCGCCGTGCCCGCTCTGCGCGTGCCAGCACGTAGGCCGAGTAGCTCCCCTCGTGCCGAAACACCGTCCGATCGGCGATCTCCCAAATGCTGGTGCACACGGCATCCAGAAACCAACGATCGTGGGTGATGACTAGGAAGCTCCCCCGGCGCGCGGCGAGGTGACGCGCAAGCCAGTCCACCCCTTCGACGTCCAGGTGGTTCGTGGGCTCATCGAGCAGGAGGAGCTCGGGCCGATCCAAGAGCAGTTGTGCAAGCGCGACCCGCCGTCGCTCGCCGCCCGACAACGATCCGATGACGGTATCCAGACCGTTTTCGAAGCGGTTCATGGCGACACCACCAAGGAGTCCGTCGAGCACATCGCGGAAGCCCGCATCGGCTGCCCACTCGTGGTCGGCCCGTCCGCCGACGAGCTCCTCTCGGATCGTCAGCGTGCCGTCCAGGTCGTCTCCCTGACTGATCAGCTTGTGCGAGAGGTTTGACGTCCGGGTGACGCGCCCAGTATCGGCCGTTTCGAGGCCCGCGATCAGCCGCAGCAGGGTCGACTTGCCGTCGCCATTTTTGCCGACCACGCCGATGCGGTCGCCCTCGGCAACACCGAGTGAGACGTCCACGAGGACCGGGGAGGCGCCGTACTCCTTCGAGACGGTTTCCAAGCTGACGAGATTTCGGGGGGCAGCAGCCACGGGGCGGCATCCTGTCAGGGCTGGCCAAAGCCCGGGGCGCGTTGGAACGCTACCCGTGACCGTTTCGTGACTGGTCCGTGACCGCCAGGGCGGATCCTCCAAGAACACCACGAACGGGAGACCACGTTGAACACGCAGCCAAACGCATTTCCAGTTTTGCCAACATCAGCCAGAGCTGGCACCGTCCGTTGCTCGGGCTACTGGGCAGTCGGTGGAGCCGCCGTTATTGGCGTGGGAGCCATCATCGTCAAGACCGCCCAGCCCGGATTTGATGGCCTGACTCAGGCAATCGCTGGTCTCGGGGTCTGCGCTGCCGGGGTCCTCACGATCCTTGTCGCTGGCATCGTCGCGATGGTTTCGGGGGCAAGGAACTCGCGCAAGACCGACTGAAACCGATGTCCTGGCGGATGCGACATCCTGACTGAGGAACGTTTGGGCGACGTGGCCCGTGCTCGCAGTACAGTGCCAGCATGAGTCTAACCGTAGAGTTCTCCACGATTCGCGAGGTGGCGCGACGCATCGGTGTCGCCGCAGGACCGTCGTCTCGGGTGCTCCTGTTCGGTTCGCACGCCCGCGGCGAGGCACGGCACGATTCGGATCTCGACTTCCTCGTCGTCCAGCCGGGCGTCGCCGATCGGGGCGCGGAAGCGGGGAGACTCCGGGCAGCGGTCTACGACTATCGGCTTCCGATGGACATTCTCGTCATCGGCGAAGCTGAGATCGCCAATCCATCCAGCCCGGTTGTTGCGGAGGGGCTCGCGAGGGGCATCGTCCTCTATGAGCACGCCGCCTGAACTTCGGCAACTCGCCGCCAATTTGGCGGCGCGGGCCGCCGCTGACCTCGCCGCGGCAGAAGCGTGCGCTGGCCAAACTGTCGAAGGCGCTGAAGTCTGTGTTGGCCGCATTCGGGGTGAATCCACCTCGGACGCACGATCTCCTGGCACTACGCGGGCTTCTCGAAGACTGTGGCGTTGACGTGCCCTTGTCAATCGAGGCAATTAGCGCCTTGTATCCGTCCGCGGTTGAGTTTCGCTACGAGTTTGCATC
Source organism: Thermoleophilia bacterium (assembly GCA_043746815.1). Classification (GTDB taxonomy): domain Bacteria; phylum Actinomycetota; class Thermoleophilia; order Miltoncostaeales; family Miltoncostaeaceae; genus JAYTQG01. The sequence goes on from JAYTQG010000145.1 coordinate 37,566, forward strand.
AGGTGCTCAGCTTTCTACCGACCAGATGCTGGAGGCCGGAACGAACGCGACTGCCTGGGCAAGAAGAATCCAAGCCTCGGTCGCGGAGTAACCATTCCGCCGCCGGCACCTCAACGAGCGCTCCGGCGGAGTGACCTAACTCGGACGTTAAAACCCCACACATCTCGCCCAGATTCCGGGATGAAGTGGAATCCGCTGGGTCTGCTGCACGTGCCAGGTCAACTGCTCGACGATTCTGGCTTGATGTGAAAGCCTCCACGTACCCCGGTCCGCCGGGCGGACTCCGGTCAGCAAATTGGACAGGCTGACCCTCGACCTGAATCTGGATACGGCCGTGTGGCACGTCCAGGACTTGGGAGCCATCCCGCAATCTCCCGGTTCGTGGAAGCGCAATATCCCGTCTGCATGGACCGCAAAGTCCCGCCCAGGAGTCTCGCATAATCCCGGTTGATGGGTTACGCTCAGACCGTGGACTATCTTCCGCGTATCGTCGATCAGGAGGTTCGGGAGCTTCTCTCCTCGGCGGGAGCCGTCATAATCGACGGCCCGAAGGCGTGTGGCAAGACCGAGACTGCCCGCCAGCATGCTGCGAGCGAGATCCTGCTTGACATCGACCCAGCTGCCGAGGAGGCGGTCGCGATCGATCCGAGGATCCTTCTTGAAGGAGCGACTCCCCGACTGCTCGACGAGTGGCAGATCTATCCGACTCTCTGGAACCACGTTCGTCGCGAAGTCGATTCGAGAGGCATGCCCGGGCAGTTCATCCTCACTGGCTCGGCGACTCCGATTGACGATACGACGCGCCACAGCGGGGCAGGTCGGTTTGCTCGACTGCAAATGCGACCGATGACGTTGAGCGAGCTCGGGCGCAGTAGCAACGCGATCTCGCTCTCGGACCTGTTCAACAGCGCGCAGAGCCGGAGCCCCGATACCTCAGTCTCGCTCAACGATCTCATCGACGAGATCATCAGGGGTGGCTGGCCGGCCCAGCGCAATCACTCACCCGAGCGCGCCTCCCGACTGATCGGTGACTACCTGGATCGCATCTGCCGCACCGACATCGCGAGCGTCGACGGAGTTCGCCGCAACCCGGAGCAGGTCGCGGCCGTCATCCGGAGCCTGGCAAGAAACGTCGCAACGCAGGCCTCACTTACGAGCATCGCGAGCGATGCGTCCGGCCACGGAGCCAGCGTGAGCGACGACACGGTCGGCGACTACCTCTCGGCGCTGCGGCGTCTGATGATTGTGGAAGACCTTCCGGCCTGGAACACACACCTGCGTTCGCGGCACAGATTGCGCACGAGTCCGACCCGTCACTTCGTCGACCCATCGCTCGCCGTGGCGGCGCTCGGTGCGACTCGCTCCACACTAACGGCTGATCTTCGGACGCTTGGTCTACTCTTCGAGTCGTTCGTTCTCCGAGACCTCCGGGTGTACGCCCAGTCCTTTGGCGGGCAACTCTTCCATTACCGTGATGAGAGCGGCCTCGAGGTCGATGCCATCGTGGACGTCGGTACTTCGTGGGGCGCGTTTGAGGTCAAGCTCGGTGCGGGGCAAATCGACGCGGCGGCGGATAACCTCTCCCGCTTCGCGGAACGCGTGGATACCTCCCGGAGAGGCGAGCCCGCAGTCCTCGGGGTGATCATCGGCACCGGCTACGGTTTCGTCCGTGCTGATGGAGTCCACGTCATTCCGATTGGGGCGCTCGGGCCTTAGCGGCGTCCAACTTGAGGCCCGCCACGTAGACTAAATCGGCGACGTTCGAAAATACACGTAGCCGGATTCCGGCTGAAGTCGAACCGTCTCGCATTCTGCGCCGCGCCGAGGGTCGAATCAGAACTCACGGTTGAGGCGCTCGAACAAGGACGCAAACCGTTTGCGAGTCGTCGCCAACGGCGCCTTGCCCACTTCCACTCGAGCGTAGAACTCCTGCGCAGGGCGCAGCTTCCCGAACTTGCCGAGCTTTGCGTCTTTGAAAGCCTTCGCCACCGCATCGGTCATTGGCATCGACGAATCAAGAGCCTCCGGCTGAAGTGGCTCGAAACCCTTCACATCTAGGTGCGAAGCATTGACGAGATCGACATAGTAGGCGCGGTCGAAGAGGTCCTCCAGCTCGTGGCCGCTGGACTCCTTATCGCCAGACTTCGCGTGCGTGCGAACGACCGGGACCAGTCCATGGAAGGCCTCCAAAATGCGCCTCTCGGCGATGCGACCTTCTTTGTCGTCATCCACCAAGACGACACCGGTCATTTCCTCGCCGGCGAGGAAGGCAGACAGCTGCACTGTTCCGTTAGTGGCCGTTGACAGGCCCCTCCCGCAGGCAGGATCGAGACATCGTCCGGTAGGCTCGTTTGCCCGTTCCGCTCGCAAAACGCGCTTGCCGCCCTGAGAATGTAGTGGTCTGAGACGCCCTCAACGACGAGGGTCCTTCGCCCAAGCATGACCGACTCGGCGATGCCAAGTCCAAGCGCCGCTCGGACCGGCTTCATGACATCGCGGTTTGAGCCATGGTGGATCCGGGACTGCACGGTAACCGTGCCGTCCTGGCCCGGCCCTTCACTGACTAGCAGTCGAATGCGCGCAAAGTCCGCGACGGGAATCAGGCCGGGAAGGTGCGTGGTATAGATAATCTGGTTCCGCTCAGCCAATTCATCGAAAAGCTCCAAGAGCTTCTTCTGGGCCTTGATATGGACGGCCAGTCCGGGCTCATCCAGAAGTAGGACCGTATCCTCGTATGTCTCGTTGGTTGCCCCCGCAACGTTTACGAAGAACCCGTGATACCACTGAAGGCCACGACTCCGCCTGCTCGGCCTCTGATGTCGCCCCCGAGACAGCACGCTAACGATCATTTCCTCTGGCTCAAAAGTCAACTCGAAGGAGACCTCATGCCCATCCCAGTACTCGCCCATAATCTCGCTGAGGTGGAGAGAGACGCTCCGTGAGTCGCGTTGCCGGACATGTCCGTCACCAGGGATGCTCTCGAAACTAAAACCGGCGAGCGTGGCCAGGCTCAGGCTCGTCCGATGAGCATCGGGATCGTCGATCGCCTCCTGATAGATGACTCGGTCAGGCAAAGTCTCGAACTCGCCGTCAAAGTAGACGAACCGAGGGATGAAGGAAGCCAAAAGCGTGTAGGCGTGGGGTGGTGCTCCGTCGAGGGCTCTGCTCTTTTCCACGAAGGCTGCCAGGGGCGCCTCCAGGTCGGACCAAAGAAGAGCGTTAGAGGAGACCCGGGTCTCGAGACCTTCCCTAAACCTTTCGGCGTGCCGGATTGCCTGCCCCCGACTAGGTGGACGGCTACCCAACGTCTCCAGCAACTCTGCAGCCTCATCGAAACACGGGTCAGACTCAGGACAGTTTCTGAGGACGGTAGAGACCGCTTCGAACGCCGCCGCTAGTGCGTCAGCGCTCTGTGGGCCGTGATGTGTAGTAAGCGGCCGGCCGGTGTCGGGCTCTCGAACGTCATACTTGCCGTTCGAGAGCCGAACGATCCGCGCGACGCTCGGTACGTTGGCAACGTGGTCGACTAAGGCCTCTGCCGCATTCGGGGAGAGCGCAAAGTCGACTGCCACCAAGTCCATGCTCTCGGTCGGCGACGCACCCTCCCAGATGTCGTCTTTGTCAAGGGGAGTTCTACTCGAGAACCACCCGAGGGCCTGCAGGAACGAGGTCTTCCCCTTCTCGTTCTCCCAGAAGCACAGTGATCGCCTCCAGCGGGACGTATCCAGAGTCGCGAAAACATCGGAAGTTCGTAATGCGAGCGCCAACCAGTCGCATCATGGACAAAGCTGAAACCCCGACTTTTCATTGTTCCGGCCAAAATAACTGCAGTAAGACACTAAGCCTAACGTCTCGAGGAAAGTGGCGGGCCCGACAAGTCCGTCCGCTACGACAAGACTGGAGGCATCTGAACGGAGGGAAAGTTCGACAACGGGCCCCGTCGCGCCCAGGGCTGCACCAGTCCTCGAAGGACACTTGTAGAGTCTTCTGCCGGTGCCGAACGGGTCTCCACTGGGTCACCGCACCACGTCGACCAGACGGGAGAATCCATGCGCGCCTGGGGCCGAAAAGCCGAAGGTAGGACTCTGACGGCCATCGGACCGGGTCCAACGAACGGCGAAGAAGCACGATGGACCTGTGAGGCGCGACCGTCGCCGCCAGACCCAAGCCTTCGAACATTGACGCTTTAGTACTCCCAACGGGATTCGAACCCGTGCCGCCGCCGTGAAAGGGCGGAATCCTAGGCCGCTAGACGATGGGAGCGCGCAACCGGCGCCTGAAGATGTTACCCGG
>JAYTQG010000146.1:0-1763 GCA_043746815.1 Thermoleophilia bacterium
GTGCCAGATGCGGTCGAACGGGTGCTGCGAGCATCTGGCCTCTTGCTGGCGTCCGCGCGAGACGGGTACCCTGAAGGGACATGACGACTGCAGAACAGCTGGATCAACCGATCGACGCCTCCCACGAGCTTGCCATCTCCGCGGCGCGTCACGCGATTGCCAAGAAGGCGACCGACGTGGTCGTCATCAACATGCGCGAGTTGGTGTCGTTCGCCGACTACATGGTGGTCTGCACCGGCCAGACGTCACGCCAAACAAAGGCGATTGCGGCTGAGGTGCGCCGCAGCCTGCGTGAGGAAGGTGCGCGCTCGCGTCGGGTCGAGGGCGATAAGGAGGGGGAGTGGATCCTCATTGACCTTCTTGACGTGATCGTCCACGTATTCACGCCGGAGTCTCGGGATTTCTACCGTCTGGACCGCCTGTGGCGCCGCGCACCGCAAGAGATCATCGTGGACGACCAGCCACCGTTGGCCGTCGCAGCGGCGGTCTCTATACTGGACGACGTCGCCCAGGGGGATTAGCTCAGCTGGGAGAGCGTCGCGCTGGCAGCGCGAAGGTCACCGGTTCGAGCCCGGTATCCTCCACTCAGGGGCCTCGCCTCACGCGTTACCGCGGGTCTCAGTTGGCTGGGCGGTTGAGCCGATACCGGCTCAACGATGGCCGCCCCGCTCCGAACGCATCCGCGACGAGGATGGACACGCTCCGCAGCATGTGTTTGGCTTGTCGGCCTGCTTGCTGGGCCCGCGTCGGCGGTGCCGACCGCCGCTGAGTCCAACATCGCCGCGCGCGCCCTTGCGGCGCGGATGGTCACACCGTCGGGCGCGGTCCCCGTTGCAATTTTCGATACGGGCATCGGTGAGGCGGACCGGGTTCGGCTCGGCGCGACCGTCCACATCGAGCCAAACGACCGCGCCTTCGTGGACGACCCGTCTGACCCGGAGGCCGAGCACGGAAGTCTCGTCGCTCAGGCCCTGCGACGCTCCACCAACCTGACGTCAGCGTCCGGCCCACTGCATGTGCCCATCGTGGACGTACGTGTGACGGGGTCGTACGGCTCCGGCGGAAACGGAACCGTCTACCCGATGTGGGGTGAGCTGATGAACGCTTCCGCGACTGCTGGGGCACGGGTTGCGAACTTCTCGTTCGTCAGCGACGACATTGGACTCTGCGGAGAAATTGCTGCTCACCCTGAGATAGCGATGGTCGCTGCCGCCGGAAACGCTGGCGTGGATATCTCCGGGCGGCGGGTCTATCCGGCGGCATGTCCCGGGATGATTACGGTTACAGGGATGGACCCTGACGACCGGACGCCGACTGGGAATGTCGGCTCCGTCGTGGATTTCGCTGTTCAGACCCCGTACGTGATCGACCGGCACGGTTTGGGCTGGGGGGGTACGTCGATGGGTGCTGGATACGCGTCTGGAGTCGTCGCGACGATCCTTGCGATCAATCCCGGCCTCACGCCGGCAGCAGTTGAGGAGGTACTGTGCCGCACCGTCCGCCCAGTCCCTGCGCTTGCCGCTCCCGTAACGCGGTGTGGCGGCATCGTCGACGAGGCCGCCGCGATGAATGCAGCAGTCGACGGCTCGCCAACGACCCTCGGGCCGGAACTCCCCGCGACGGCCATCGATGGGGCACAATCCCGCTTATCTGTGCATCTCCATCCCGTCGCCAAGCGGCGCCTCCGGCGATCGGTGACGACATCACGCTTGCGGTCCTCGGCCTCGGGCGTGTCACGGCGTGTGTCACGGCGGTTGACGGCC
>JAYTQG010000147.1:0-1759 GCA_043746815.1 Thermoleophilia bacterium
CCTCAAAGAGGAAATCGACATGCTCGGTCCGGTGCGTATCAAGGCAGTGGAGGAAGCGCAGGGGGCAATCGTGCGAGTGATTCGCGCCCTCGAAGAGGCCGGCCAGCTTGTCCTAGCGAGAGGCGCAGATGAATTCGTTGTCTGATCGTTCATTGCGAGCCGTCGCCGTCGTGCGCCCGCTTCGCTCTCCCCTCGGCCCACCCGCTCAGTCCGTCCCCATGAACGTAGGTACACCTACATCAGGTCTTTCCCGGCACCGCTTCGACGACGAACTGCGCGACGGCGCGTTCTTGGCCCAGTCCGCTGTCCACGCTGACCGGGCTGCCTGGTCGGCGGGGTACGAATCCGGGATGACGGAGGGAATAGCCTGCGGTCGCGCCCTCTCTGCGATGGAGCAAGCTGCGGCCGACCGCCGCGCTCAGAGCCTCATCGAACACATAGCGACGGCGGCAAGCCTGGTCATCGACGATCAACGCATACGCGCGGCGGCGGCCACCAGCGCGCTCCTTCATGCAGCCTTTGAAATCGCCGAAGCAATCATCGGTCGCGAGGTTCATTAGCATCCAAGATCAGGCGCCGACGCGCTCCTTGCTGCGCTGTCACTGGCCCCGGAACGTATGGCGTGTGTCGCTCGACTCAACCCCACCGACGTAGATGAGTTGGGCGACGCCTCCAAACGGTTCGCCGGGCGAGATCTCACCATCGTGGCCGATGTCACTGTGGCGGTTGGCGATTGCGTGGTGTCGCTTCCCACCGGACGAATTGAGTTCCAAATTTCCGACGCCGTTGCCCGGGCGCGCCGCGTCGTCTTGGGAGAGGGAGAACTGGTAGGGCAACAGAGCAAGGCCGAAGCAGATTCCGAGACCGGGGACGAATTCCAATGACGACGCCGTTGCTTCTCGATCGTGACGTTCTCGGGCAGGTACTCGCCGCCGCCGCACCGCGACGAATTGGCCGAGTAAGCCGACTCCTGGGTATCCAAGTCGACGTCGTTGGACTCGACGTTGCTATCGGCGACGCCATCTCGGTGGAGGGGCCACACGGTGCCGTGCCATGCGAGGTGGTAGCGGTGCATGATCATTCCGCCACCTGTATGCCGTTCGGCAACCTCCGGGGCGTACGGATTGGCGGCGCGGCCGTGGCTCTCGGCGGTGCTCCGACGATCTTCACCGGCCGGGCTCTCCTCGGTAGGGTCCTCGATGGTTTGGGCCGGCCCCTTGATGGTCGTCCCCTACCCGCGGGGCTCGAGCGGGTGACGGTCACCGGCGCCGCTCCGCATCCGTTGCGCCGCCGTCCGGTGACCGAACAGCTCCCGCTCGGCGTGCGGGTAATGGACACGCTCGTGCCCTGTGGACGGGGTCAGCGGATGGGGATCTTCGCCGGTTCGGGCGTGGGTAAGTCGAGCCTGATGTCGATGATGATTCGGGGTACGGAGGCCGATGTTTCGGTGCTCGCGTTAGTCGGTGAACGCGGCCGAGAAGTGCAGGAGTTCATTGCCCGCGATCTCGGCCCCGAGGGTCTCGCCCGCTCCGTGGTTGTCGTCGCAACTTCAGACGAACCTCCGCTCGTCCGCTTGCGTGCTGCGCTCACCGCGACGCGCATTGCGGAATCGTTTCGTAGCGACGGCGACGACGTGTTGTTGCTCATGGATAGCCTCACGAGATTCGCCATGGCCCAGCGTGAGATTGGTCTGTCAGCGGGCGAACCACCAGCCACCCGCGGTTACCCACCGTCAACGTTCTCGATGCTGGCCCAGCTT
>JAYTQG010000148.1:0-1731 GCA_043746815.1 Thermoleophilia bacterium
GACGGCTTCGCTCAGGCGACAGGACAGCTCGCTGCGGTGAACGTCCACGTCCAGCCGGGCCTCGCAAACGCGATGGCGGGAATCTTGAACGCCGCTCGGGCGCGGGTTCCGCTCCTTGTCACCGTGGGGCAACAGATGATGGAACTCCTCCCCGGAGACCCATTTCTCGGCGGTGAACTCGTCGCAATGGCGGCACCAATCGCCAAAGGAGCCGTTCAAGTTGATCGGGCACGCGACCTTCCGAGGACCATTGTCTGGGCCGCCAAGACGGCCTTGACGCATCCTCGCGGTCCGGTCGTCGTTTCGCTGCCGCTGGATGTTCAGGTCGCGACGGTTCGGGCGCCCGTCGGTTCACTCGTCGCCTTGCCCGCACCACCCCCGGAGGAAAGCGCGATTCTGGCGGCCGCGGAACGCCTCCAGATGGCCCGGGCCCCCGTGATTCTCTGCGGTGATGGAGTCGCGCATGCGGGTGCGGGACCCGTCCTCGCCCGGCTCGCCGAGCGCCTTGGTGCGCCAATACTGGCCGAGCCGTTCGCGGCCCAGGTCGCGATCGACCCCGTGCATCCACTCTGGGCTGGCTGGCTGCCGGGCTTTGCCAGCGACATCCGCACACGACTCCAAGGCTACGATCTCGTCGTCGCGATCGGAATGCCGGTCTTTCGCCTGTTCGGATGGAGCCCAGGCGGCCCGCTCGCTGAGGGCACCGAGCTTGTCCACATGGATGTCGACCCGAACGAGGTGGGCAAGACCATCACCCCAAGCGTCGGTCTGGTGGGATGTCCGAAGCGTGGGCTGGATGCCCTCCTCGAAGCCCTCGGGCCAGCCGGTCAGGGCGTCCAGGCGCGTCGCAACCAGGTTGCCGGAGACATCAGCCGCTCCCGTCGGGCCGCGCGGGCCGCCACCCTGATTCAGACGATCGGTCCGCAGATCGGCCCCGCCGCGTTCAGCGCGGCCGTCGCCCAGACGGTTCGGCCCCGGGACATCATTGTGGAGGAATCGCTCACCGCTGCGCGGCAACTGCGGACGATGGTGCCGCGGCGAGCCCCGGGGTCCTGGTTTTCACACCGAGGAAGCGCTCTTGGCTGGGGACTCCCCGCAGCGGTTGGCGTCAAACTCGCTCGTCCCGGTCGTACCGTGATTTGCCTTCACGGGGACGGCAGCCTCCTCTTTGGGGTCCACGCGCTGTGGAGCGCTGCTCATCACAACGCTCCGATCGCGGTGGTGGTGGCCGACAACGGCGGCTACGAGATCCTTCGCGCAGGTCTTGAAGGACTCACCGGTAGAGCCCAAGACGCCTGGCCAGGGCTCGTCACACCAGGACTCTCGGTTGAAACCATCTGCCAGGGCTTCGGTGCGAGCGCAGCACGCGTCGAGCATCCCACTGACCTTCCCGAGGCGCTCATGGATCTACGCCGCCGCGCGAGTGAGGGGCCAGCGGTGCTCGTCGCGAGTGTCGCTGGGACGACCCCGCCGGTTGGCTACCGACTTCCCCGGTAGAGGCTCGTCCGGCGAATCTGTTGTGGGTCATTGCGCCCATAGGGTGAGTTCCCGGACGGTGTGCGCCCGCCCGCCCGCCCGCCCGGCCGAGCGACCCCTGAAGCCGCTAAGATCCCGTCGCTAAGGGGAGTATCCCACTAAGACGCGCGTCGTCATCACGGCCTTCCCGGCCCGGCGCCGTCGGCTCGAAATGTCCGAGTCGGGAGAGACCTTCGTCTGATCCGACCATCGAGT
>JAYTQG010000149.1:0-1730 GCA_043746815.1 Thermoleophilia bacterium
CTGGGGCCGCCGTCAGGCGTCCCCAGCGTCTGGAGTGTTGGACCATCGTCCAACACGGAAGTAAGGACGACGATCTTTCCGCGTATCGGGAATACGGGGGAAGTCTCGGACACAGCATCGCGATGCGTCGCAGCCGTCGGGATGGTGCGCCAAATCCAAGTCAGACTACTAACGATCTGACACGCGCCGGACCGCGGCGGCTCCGAGCGCGGCAGAGGTGAGGAGCGCTGCGAGCGCAAGCGCGCCCAGCGCTCCGTCAAGCTGGCGTTCGCTGGCGACCCGGTACCGCTGACCTTTCAGTTCATTCACCCGACGTTGTTCGAACGCCGCGGACCCGTTGTCTGGATCTTCGCCGAGCGCCTGGCGGAGTTCTGTCCGGGCGCTATCGAGCTCGAACGCCCAGATGTGCCGCATGGCTGTTGGAAAGTGGTCGCTCAGTTCACCTGGGTGATTCGCCAGGCCAGCACGTTCCATGAGCTCGCGGATCTGCTGCACGGGGGTCAGATTTCCAACGTTTCGACCATCCGTGAGGCTTGCCATCCCGATGACCTGCCCATCAACATCGACGGCGGGTCCTCCGGAGTCACCTTGGCGCACAGCGGCGGCAATTGGAATGAGGCGACGTCCCCCCGAGTCCCGACCCTCTGCGCCGGTCAGACCGACCTTTGTGGTCGGGCTGAGGCCGTCGCTGGGCGCGCCGAACCCGACAATGGCAGACCGCTGACCGCCGTTCGGAATGGTGGCGAGTGTGAGGGCGGGGCTGCCAGGTGCATGCACCGTGACCACAGCAAGGTCGTTGGCGACATCAATCGCTGGACGGGTTGTTTCATGGAGGAATCGAAACCGCAGCGGTCGCGGTTGGGGGGTGGTTTCGCCGCGCTCGGTGACCCGTGTCGCCGTTCGGCGAACCACGCGAAGGCCGCTCACGCCAACCTTGTGCTTATCGGCCCATTTCCGGAGCGTCACCTCGTTCGGCACGTCGCCTACCAGTCGCCGTCGCTCGCGCTCAAGATCAATCGCGACTGAGCGTCGACTCGGTTGAACAACGTGTGCCGCGGTGACCAGCGTGCCACCCTCCACCACCGCGAAGCCCGTTCCGAGGATGGCGATGTCATGGCCGGAGCCCCCGCGCAGTGGATGTGACGTGCCGTCCAGGACGATGGCGCTGAACCTCACCGTGGTGTTGATCCGGTACACGGCCTGACGCGCGATCCAGGCTTGACGAGTCAACGGATCGCTCACGAGGTCGGGCGGCCGTGCCGCCGATGCCGCAGCTACGGCACCGAGAGCAATCGTCGCTGCGAGGACACGATGCACGCTGATGAGCCTAGTGGTCTGACTTGGATTTGGCGCACCATCCCGACGGCTGCGACGCATCGCGATGCTGTGTCCGAGACTTCCCACGTATTCCCGATACGAGGAAAGATCGTCGTCCTTGCCTCGCTCGGTCTCGCCAGCCGGATCTGCCACACCAAATCGAAGTCAGACCACTAGGCGACTTCTTGCAGGCGACGCGCTTCAGACATGCTCGCCAGCTTTTGCAGCGACTGGTTCTCGATCTGCCGGATCCGCTCGCGTGTGACGTTGAACGTGCGTCCAACCTCGTCGAGTGTCCGCGGCTGCTCACCAGCGAGGCCGTAGCGAAGCTCCAGGACCCGACGCTCACGGTACGAGAGCGTGTCAAGGATGTGACGGAGCGTCTCGAGGCGCATGTTCTCCGATGCCGCTTC
>JAYTQG010000150.1:0-3891 GCA_043746815.1 Thermoleophilia bacterium
CTAGTGGTCTGACTTGGATTTGGCGCACCATCCCGACGGCTGCGACGCGTCGCGATGCTGTGTCCGAGACTTCCCACGTATTCCCGATACGAGGAAAGATCGTCGTCCTTGCCTCGCTCGGTCTCGCCGGCCGGATCTGGCACACCAAACCGGAGTCAGACCACTCGTAGCGCCCTCCGGCGGTGCCCGACAACTCGACACGGAGTTGATTCAAACGAGCCCACCACAGACGCACATCAGCAAATTCGGGGTCTGACCCGGGTCTGACCCCTTTTTGATTGCGTCGGCGCGCAAACGACCGACCACGTCGGGCGCCAACTCGCTCGGCGCGTGCGAACATTCATGTCGTGACCACCTCGAACAGCATTGATCGAGACCGCTTGGCGTGGCGCGGCGTCAATCTTCGCGTCACTCCGGTAGACGGCTATGCCCTGGAAGCTCGGGCGGCACGACTCTCTTCGCGGTCAATCAAACGTGACAGCAAGCGAGCGGGGATTGAACTCGCGCTGGCGTGCGTGGACCTCACGACGCTTGAGGGCGCCGACACCCCTGGGAAGGTCAGAGCGCTCTGCGCCCGTGCGCTGAGGCCAGATCCCGACAATCCGGAGATCGGCCCGGTGGCCGCGATTTGCGTCTATCCGCAGCAGGTGCGGATCGCCGCTGACGCATTGAAGGCAAGCGCGGTTCGGGTCGCGTCGGTGGCTGGAGGTTTTCCCGCTGGCCAAACCAGCCTTGAGGAGCGCCTCGAGGAAATCCGCGGCGCGGTTGCCGATGGGGCCGACGAGATCGACATCGTGATGAACCGAGGAGCCTTTCTCGCTGGCGATGACGAAACCGTCGCAGAGGAGATCGCCGCATCGAAGGCGGCCTGTGGTTCGGCCCACCTCAAGACGATTCTGGAGACCGGCGAACTCGGCTCGTACGGATCCATCCGGCGCGCCTCGATGATCGCGATGGCTGCGGGCTCGGACGTCATCAAGACCTCCACCGGGAAACTGCCCATTTCCGCCACCCCTGCCGTTGCGCTGTGCATGGCCGAGGCGATCCGGGACTACGCTGAGCAGACCGGTCAGGAGGTGGGCTTGAAGCTTGCAGGCGGAATCCGCACCTCAAAGCAGGCGCTTGGCTATCTGGCAATCGTGGCCGAGACGCTTGGCGCTCACTGGCTGACGCCCGATCGCTTCCGTCTGGGAGCATCCACCCTGGTGAACGATCTCGTGATGCAACTTCACTTTCAGGATACGGGCCGGTACGCCCGCCTCTCCGATCTGCCGGTCGACTGATGACGACGACCTCAGCGACGACACTTGCGGAGCGCTTCGCGGCCTATGTCCCATCCATCGAGGGGCGCGACATCGTCACGATCCGCGCCCGGTATGGCCTGATGATCGACGGCGTCGAGCGCGAGGCGACCGATGGGCGGACGTTTTCAACGATCGACCCCTCAACCGGTGAACACCTCGCCGACATCGCCGAGGCCAGCGCGGCTGACGTCGGTCTGGCCGTCGCGGCTGCCCGTCGCGCATTCGAGAACCACTGGCGGGACATGCCGGGACGAGTGCGCGCCAAGTACCTGTTCCGGATCGCGCGCCTCATTCAAGAGCGTTCCCGCGAGCTCGCCGTGCTGGAGTCAATCGACGGCGGCAAGCCAATTCGTGAGTCACGCGATATCGACCTTCCGCTGGTCGCCGCGCACTTCTTCTACCACGCAGGCTGGGCCGACAAGCTGGAATACGCAGCCCCTGGGATGGACGCCCGGCCACTCGGTGTTGTCGGCCAGATCATCCCGTGGAACTTTCCGCTGCTCATGGCTGCGTGGAAGATCGCCCCTGCCCTTTCCTGCGGGAACACTGTGGTCCTAAAGCCCGCCGAGACGACATCACTTACCGCGCTGCTGCTTGCCGAGATCATCGCCGAGGCAGACCTGCCACCGGGCGTCGTCAACATCGTCACGGGCGCCGGACCCACCGGTGCGGCACTCGTCGCGCACCCTGATATCGACAAGGTCGCATTCACCGGTTCGACGGGCGTCGGAAAGAACATCCGCCAAACCCTGGCGGGGACCGGTAAGCGCCTCACATTGGAGCTTGGTGGCAAGGGCGCCCACCTGGTCTTCGATGACGCCGCCCTGGATCAGGCGGTCGAGGGTGTCGTCGACGGGATCTTTTTCAACCAGGGCCACGTCTGTTGCGCTGGCTCGCGTCTGCTCGTCCAAGAGACGATCGCGGAAGACTTCACCGCGCGACTGATTCGCCGGATCGAACTCCTCCGGGTGGGCGATCCGCTGGACAAGAACACCGACGTCGGGGCGATCAACTCGCATGCCCAACGCGTACGGATCGGCGAGTTTGTCGACGAGGCAGCGGCGGCCGGGTGCGGGATCCACCAACCCAGCCAACCCCTTCCGGAACGCGGCTTCTGGTTTCCGCCGACGATCGTGACCGGCGTTGGCGGGTCAGAACGGATCGCCCGTGAGGAGGTCTTCGGGCCGGTACTCACGGTGCAGACCTTCCGTACCGAAAGCGAGGCCGTCGCCAAGGCAAATGCGACGCGCTACGGACTCTCCGCGGGCGTCTGGACCGAAAAGGGTGCGCGGATTTTGTACCTCGCCAGGCGACTGCGCGCCGGTGTTGTCTGGGCAAACTCCTTCAACCAGCTTGACCCGGCCAGCCCGTTCGGCGGTATGCGGGAGTCTGGGATCGGCCGCGAGGGCGGACGCCAGGGCCTCGCCGAGTATCTGGAGCTCACGCCCAGATGAGCGACCGAGTGGAGGTTCGAAAGACCTACAAACTCTTCATTGGTGGGGCGTTTCCACGGTCAGAGTCGGGCCGGACGTTTCCGGTCAACGGTCCGGACGGAACAGTCGCCCAGGTAGCCAAGGCATCCCGCAAGGATGCGCGCGACGCCGTTCGCGCCGCCCGCGCAGCGCAACAGTCCTGGGCGGACCGGACCCCGTACAACCGCGGGCAGATCGTTTACCGAATCGCGGAGGTATTGGAGGGTCGTGCTGAACAGTTTGTGGCCGAGCAAGTCGCACTTGGCATTGACGCGGTAGCCGCGAGTTCGGACGTCGAACGCGCAGTTGACTGCGTGGTCTACTGGGCGGGATTTGCCGACAAGCTGGACCAGCTCGTCGGGTCCACAAACGGCGTCGCCGGACCGTTCCTCAACCTCTCGACGCCGGAACCATTGGGCGTCTGCGCGCTTGTGTGTCCGGATGACGGCGGCGTGCGAGGGATTGTCGGCCTCCTGGCCCCCGCGATCATGGCGGGCAACACCGTCGTCGCGGTCACAGGCGGATTGGCGTCGCTGGTGATGAGCACGCTCGGCGAGGCCATCGCGACGTCAGACGTCCCAGGTGGCGTCGTCAACCTGCTGACCGGCAGCCATGACGAACTCTTGCCCTGGCTCGCCGACCACGACGACGTTGACCTCGTCGACACGACCGGCGCGTCGGATGCGCTTCGCACCGACATCGAGTTCCGCGCCGCCGCAAACGTCAAGCATGTCGTTCGCACAAATGGAACTGAAGACCTCGGTACCGCGAACGCGTTTTGCCAGATCAAAACCGTGTGGCACCCCGCCCGCATCTGATGGTTGTTGTCGAAGACGGCGTTCGCGCTGCACTTGCAGCCGGTCAGCCCGTCGTCGCGCTGGAATCGACGATCATCGCTCATGGTCTGCCCCGGCCAGACAACCTTCGTATTGCCCGCGAGATCGAAGATGTCGTGCGCCGGGAGGGGGCGACGCCGGCCACAATCGCCGTTCTGGATGGCCATGTCCATATTGGTCTGGACAACGCTGGGCTTGCAGAGATCGCATCGCGGACCGATGTGGTCAAGGCGAGTCTTCGCGATCTCGGCCTTGTTCTCGCACGAGGAGTTCCGGCGG
>JAYTQG010000151.1:0-1723 GCA_043746815.1 Thermoleophilia bacterium
AGGGTCGACAGGTTCAGGAGTGCGCTTGCGCAGCACGTCGATCGCTCGATTGCGGGCAATCGCGAGAATCCAGGTGGCAAGCGATCCGCGCGCCGGATCGAAGCTCGCGCCGCGCCTCCAGACGTCGAGGAAGACGTCTTGGAGGACGTCTTCGGCCGCCGCAGGGTCCCGGAGCATTGTCGTCAGCATCCCGAGGGTCACACCGCCGAAGCGTTTGTACAGCTCGTGCGTGGCTGCTTGGTCCTGACGCTGCAGCGCTCGGACAAGTTGCCGATCCTCACGCATCGCTCGACGCCCGATCACGGGCGCGCCGCTGACGTGGCCCATGCGGGCCATTGACTGGGGAAGAGATGCACCATCCGCTCGCTGCGTATCAAACACGAGTCGGGCACCGAAGCAGCCAGCTACCCAGGGCCGGACTACTTCGGCGCCCATGACGAAGACGCGCGCGCCAACGGGTCTTCCTTGACGCCGCTCGCGCGTTGTCACTTGCTACTTGGACGGAGGGATCAGAACGGTGTCGATCACGTGGATCACGCCATTTGTGGCCAGCACGTCGACCGCGATGACCTTGGCCTTATTCACGCGGACGGTCTTACCGGTCACCGTGATGGTCACCTTCGGGCCTGCGGCGGTCTTCGCAGACTTGAGCGTGACGACCTTCGCCGCCGTGACCTTGCCCGGAACGACGTGGTAGAGCAGGACGCGCTTGAGGGCCGCAGGATCCGCGCCAAGGGCGGCAAGTGTGGCCTTCGGAACCTTCTTGAACGCCGCGTCGGTCGGTGCGAAGACGGTGTAGTTCGTCTTCCCCGAAAGGGTTTCCGCAAGACCCGCGGCCTTCACCAGCTTGACGAGCGTCTTGAAGTTCCCAGCAGCAACGGCAGTCTGAACGATGTTTTTCGTCGGAGCGGCTGCAGCTTGAGCTGAAATCGGCGCGGCGAGGATCGCGCCGGCGGCAAGTACGAGGGCGGTGCGCTTCACAGTGGTTCTCCTTGGTCGACAGCTGGCCCGGTGTCGAGCCTCTGCCAGCACCTACGGATCTGCGGGCGCGATCGGTTGGAGAAGTTCTGCCCGCGAAGGGTTTCGGTCTACGAAGTCGCTCGCGTGACGATGACGGTTGAGCGTGTGCCGATCGTGATGCGGTGTCGACCCGGAGCGAGGCTGACGGCGACCGTCCTCGTCGCATGCGGCCCGATCGAACGCGACTTGACCTTGCCTGAACGAATGACGATGGAGAATCGAACCGGTCGGTTCGTGCGGTTTCGCAGTGTGAGGATCACGGCCCCTGCCGCAAGGACTTGCGTCGACGTGACCAACCGCGAGGTGCTGAGGGTCAGCTCCACTTTTTTGAACGGGGGCGGTCGCACGGGTGTGTCGGGGGTCGGATCCTCCACCGTTGGGCTTGGCGCCGGGGTCGTTTCGGTCGTCGGAGCCGGAGCCGGTGCCGGAGTCGGGCTCGGCGTGGGCTCGCCTGTCGCCTGACTCACGAACGCCGCGAGGTTCGCGATCTGCGTCTCGGTTAGGCTCGTGGAGAAGGCCGGCATCAACCCGCCGCCCCGCGTCACCTGCCGCTGGACCGTTGCAAACGATGGCTTTCGGACATCGAGGTTTGGTCCGACTGTGCCAGTTGAGCCCGCCGCGGCGAGCGAATGGCAGTCCGCGCAGTTCACCGTAAAGAGCGGTTTTCCCGCCGCCGGGTCGCCGGTGGTCGGCGCGGCGAGCG
>JAYTQG010000152.1:0-3867 GCA_043746815.1 Thermoleophilia bacterium
CGCGTATCGGTCGTGACGCGCTCCAACTTTTCACCGGCTCGGAAGGTCCGGTCCAGCACGGAGCCGTTCTTCAGGTTTTTCAGCTTGGTCCGCACAAAGGCGGGCCCCTTGCCGGGCTTCACGTGCTGAAACGAGACCACCGAGACGAGGTCGCCGTCGAGGTCGATCACGTAGCCGTTCTTCAAGTCGTTCGTGGTGATGGCCATTGCCGCTGCTTTCGTTCTTCGTCAGTTCATGTGCCGCTCACGCGGCCGATTGGTGAGGACCTCGCCACCGGTTTCGGTGACGATCACCAGGTCTTCAATTCGTACCCCGCCAAGCCCTTCCAGATAAATCCCGGGCTCGATCGTGATCGCCATCCCACTCTGCAACACCTCCGCGCCAGCAGGCCGGACCCAAGGGCGCTCGTGAATCTGAAGTCCTACTCCGTGGCCGAGGCCATGCCCAAAGGCGTCGCCAAAGCCAGCGGCGGAGATCATGTCACGCGCCAAGGCGTCAAGTTCTCCGCAGGTCGCTCCTGGGCGAACGGCCAGAACGGCAGCCTGCTGAGCGGCCAGGCAGGCGTCGTAGGCATCGGCCAGTCGAGGCGGGAGCGTGCCGGTGGCGTAGGTACGCGTGCAGTCCGACGCATAGCCGCCGAAGAGCGCGCCCATGTCAACGACCACCAGGGTGTTCGCGGGGATCTCATCGGGGCCCGGAACGGCGTGCGGCAAGGCCCCATTCGAGCCCCCTGCGACGATGATCGGGAAGCTCGGGCCCTCGGCGCCCTCCTCCCGAAGGATCCCAGCAAGCTCCCACGCAATGTCACGCTCGCTCCGCCCCACCAGGATGGTCGTCTCGCACCAGGCAAAGGCGACATCGGCGATTCGGGATGCCTCGCGCATTGTGGCGATCTCGTTTGCGTCTTTGATGACGCGCAGGTCCTCAACGAGACCCGTCGTCGGGACGAGCGAAACCGTGGTGCCGATCGCGGCGGCAATCCTGTCGCGCCGGGCGAGGGTGACGTTTTCGGCCTCGATCGCCAGTTTCGCCCCGGCCCCGAGTTCGCGGACGTGCTCGGCGAGACGATCCATCAGGTCGCGCCCCGCGATGACCACCTGGGCGCCCTGCGCCGCGGTCCGGGCGAGGGTCGCGTAGCGCGAATCTGTGAAGAGCATCCGGACGGTTGGGCCGATCAGGGCAATCGCGTTCGAGCTGGCGAGGCCGGTGAGGTAGCGCACATTGTCCAGGTCGGTGACCAACAACGCCGCTTCATCGCGGGTACCGAGGACGGCGAGAAGCCGTTCTTGACGCTCCTCGTGGGTGCTCATGCGAACTCCGCCGCCAGGATGTCCAGCGCCTCGCGGTAGCCGTCAGGGCCCTTCCCCCACACCGCCGCGAACGCCACATCGCGGATGACGGAGATCTTCCGGTGCGGCTCGCGCGCTTCGATATCGGAGAGGTGGACCTCGACGAATGGCGCGCCCAGGGTTTCAAGCGCGTCCCGAATCGACCACTGGTAGTGCGTCCACGCGCCTGGGTTCACGATCGCACCGTCCACCGCGCCGATCAGCCCGTGGAGGTGCTCTAAAAATGCGCCCTCGTAGTTCGTCTGGAAGGGGATGACCGTGATCCCGCGCTCCACTCCCCACCCCTGCACCTGACGCTCGAGATCCGGCAACGTCATCGTTCCATAGTGCTGCGACGGACGACGCCCGAGGAGATTCAGGTTCGGGCCGTGCAAGAGGGCGACGCGCTTCACTGGGCGAGCTCCCGAATCGCGGCGATCACCATTTCCCGGGGCGGATCCTGATGTGTCCGAGGGTCGCCGCCATTTGCCATCAGCACCATGTTCAACGATGCTCCATCGGCCTTCTTGTCGCGCCCCATTGCCTCCTCCACACTCACCATGTCGACATCGGCGTCGAGGGTGATCGGGAGGCCATGACGCGAGAGCACCTCGAGCGTTTCCATTCGCCACGTGGGCGGCAAACCGAGCACCTGCTCGCTGATCCGGAGCTCCGCCAGCATGCCGAGCGAGATGGCCTCGCCGTGGCGATAGCGGTCGTACCCACCGGCCGCCTCGATCCCATGGCCGATCGTATGACCAAAGTTCAGGATCGCCCGGCGGCCAAGGTCCTGCTCGTCCTCACGGACGACCGAGAGCTTTTGGTCAATGCACCGGCCAATCAGCTCGGCGAGGGCGTCGGTTGGTCCGGGAAGCGCTGGCCAATCGCGAACAACGGACCAGAACGGCTCACCCGCGAGGATTCCGTACTTGATGACCTCTGCGAACCCACAGGAAAGTTCCCGCGCGGGCAGCGTCTCCAGTGTTTCGGTGTCCATCAGCACCAGGGCAGGCTGCCAGATGGCCCCGACGTAGTTCTTTCCCTCCGGAAGATCCACGGCGGTTTTGCCGCCTATCGCGGAGTCCACCATCGCAAGGAGCGTCGTGGGGACGTGCACCAGAGGCACACCCCGCTGGTAGGAAGCCGCGACAAATCCAGCGAGGTCCCCAACCACTCCGCCGCCCACGGCAACGACTGCGTCGCGTCGACGAATGCCGTTGGTCGCGGCGATTCGACACAGTCGCTCGAGCTCCCCGAGTGACTTCGACGCCTCGCCTGGGACAACCGGAGCGGTGACCACCCGAACGCCGTGATGTTCCAGTACGCGCTGAACTCGCTCCGCGATCTGGGTGACGCCAGCGTCGTAGATCATGAGTGCCGCATTGGTAAGCGCTGCGTCCGACCAGGCGGCGGCGAGGTTCCCGATCTCCCCCTTACCGAGGTACAAGGGGTAGCGCCTCGCGCCGATCTCAACCGTACTCGTGCTCATCCCTCTCCCCTGCGGATCCAGTCACTGACGCGAAGGACGACGTCCTCCACCGATGCATCCGCGTCGACGCTGAACGCAGCGACTTCACGGTAGTTCGGCTCGCGCTCGATCGCGCGGCGAATGAAGCGGTCACGGTCGGTGGCGAGTGGACGATTGGACCCCGTGACGCGCTCCCAGGCAACCTCCGGGCTGACGCGCAGCCAGGTCAGGCGGGCGGTCCGGCCGACGAGACTCCGTGTCTTCGCACTCTCAAGGGCACCTCCGCCGAGGGCAACGATTCCCGCGGGCTCGCGCCCGAGGATCTCACGAATCACATCTTCCTCGGTCCGGCGAAACCACAGCTCACCGCGCTTCGAGAAGATCTCCGGAATTGCCATCCCTGCATGGGACTCAACCTCTCGGTCAGCGTCCACAAACGTCAGGTTCAGTCGCGACGACAGGCGACGACCGACCGCGCTCTTGCCGGCACCCATGTACCCGCCGAGGACGATCCAGCTCACGAGGGGAGGCGGAGGATCTCCGAGCGGTACCGCTCAACCGCGGCGTCCAAGTGACTCACCGAATCGCCGCCGAACTTCTCAATCAGTGCCTGCGCCATCACGAAGGCCAGCGCCGCCTCACCAATCACGGCGGCAGCGGGAACGGCGCAGATGTCCGAGCGCTCCTTGAAGGCTGCGGTCGCGTCACCGGTGGTCACGTCAACGGATGCCAACGGACGCGAAAGGGTCGAGATTGGCTTCATCACGGCCCGCACGACGACGGGCATCCCGGTGGTCATGCCGCCTTCGAGACCTCCGGCGCGGTTGGTCTGACGGTAGTAGTCGCCCTCGGGGTTCCGGTAGATCTCGTCATGGGCAAGGCTGCCGGGGATGCGCCCGAGTTCGAACCCGGCGCCCATCTCGACGCCCTTAATGGCCTGAATCCCGAGGAAGGCCTGACCGATCCGCCCGTCCAGTCGCGTGTCCATGGCGACGTGCGATCCAAGCCCGGGCGGAAGGCCGAAGCACCAGACTTCGAAGATCCCTCCGAGCGTGTTGTGATCTTGCCCAG
>JAYTQG010000153.1:0-1713 GCA_043746815.1 Thermoleophilia bacterium
TGGCCCGAGACGGAGAACAACTTCGTGCCGGGGCTTTTCTCCGGCCCGAGACCCGCGTACCACTCGGCGCCCTTCGTGATGATCGGCGGCACCGCGGCCAGCGTCTCGACGTTATTGATGAGTGTCGGGCGGCCGTAGAGACCCGCGACCGCCGGGAACGGAGGCTTCAGACGTGGTTGTCCACGCTTGCCCTCCAGGCTCTCCAACAGCCCGGTCTCCTCGCCGCAGATGTAGGCACCGGCGCCGCGGTAGAGGGTGATATCGAAATCGAAGCCGTCCTTCGAAAGGCTTGGACCAAGCAGGCCAGCCGCCCGGGCCCCGGCCAGTGCTCGGTCAAGGACCCGTGCCTGGTGCTCGTACTCGCCGCGGATGTAGATGTATCCGCGGGTTGCACTGATCGCGTAGCCCGCAATTGCCATCCCTTCCAGGAGCTGGAAGGGGTTCATGTCAAGAATTTCGCGGTCCTTGAAGGTTCCCGGTTCGCTCTCATCGGCGTTGCAGACCAGGTAGGTATCGCCGGCAGCGTTCTTCGGAAGGAAGCTGGCTTTGCGGCCCATCGGGAATCCGGCGCCGCCGCGTCCACGAAGGCTTGAGCGCGTCAGCGCGTAGACGACGTCGTCAGCAGTCATCTCGGCGAGGACTTTGGTGAGCGCCTGGTAGCCACCCGCGGCCCGGTACGCATCCAACGTCGCGAGTGAATTTCCGGCTTCGCGGTGGCGAAATACGCTGTTCAGTGTCGGCATTAGCGGTGGTACTCCCCGGGGGCGGCCATTGCACGCAAATCATTCAGCAGACCGTCGACGTCGGCGTTACTGAGCGGGCCTGCGGTGTCGTCCGCATTGACCTGCAGGCAGGGCGCTCGGTCGCAGGCACCGAGGCACTGAGCGGGCTGAACCGTGAACATCCCGTCGCCAGTTGTCCCGCCGTGATGTCCATCAATGCCGAGGCTCGTGCAGAGGTGTTCCATCAGCTCATCCGAGCCGCGAAGCATGCAGGGCAGCGTGATGCAGACAGAGATCACCCAGCGGCCGGTCTTCGAGAGATAGAGGCGGTCGTAGAAGGTTGCCACGCTCTCCACATAGGCCTGCGTCAGGCCGGTCGCGTCACCCACCGCGGCAAGGTCGTCGGGCGTGAGGTAGCCCTTTTCGGTCTGCGCGAACTTGAGCGCCGGGAGGACCAAGGACCGCTGCTCGGCGAACTGATCCCGAATCGGGTCGATGTGGGCGCGAATTTGGTCGGCGGTCATCGGTCCACGCCACCCATCACGTTGTCGAGGCTGCCGATCATCACGATGAGGTCGGCGAGATACGCGTCCTTGCACATGGGCCGAAGCGCCTGCAAGTTCACAAAGCTGGGGTCGCGCATGTGGCATCGGTACGGCTTCGGGCCACCGTCGGAAACGAGGTAACAGCCAAGCTCACCGCGCGGACTCTCAACCGGGACGTAGGTCTCACCGGCGGGCACCATGAAGCCCTCGCTGACCAGCTTGAAGTGGTGAATCAGTGCCTCCATCGAGGTCATCAGCTCGCCGCGCGGTGGCAGCACCACCTTGCGATCGTCCGAGATGTGGGGGCCCTCAGGCATCCCGTCAAGGCACTGCTCGATGATCTTCACTGACTCGCGAATCTCGCGCATCCGCACCAAGTAGCGGTCGTACGCATCGCCGTTTGTGCCGAGGGGAACCTGGAAATCGTAATGCTCATAGCCCGAATA
>JAYTQG010000154.1:0-3848 GCA_043746815.1 Thermoleophilia bacterium
AGCGGCTCCGGCCAGACCGATCCGGTCGGGTGGTACTGCCAGCTGTCCAGATGCACAGTCTCGGCACCGAGCGCGATCGCGAGTTCCAGAACCTCGGGCGTCGCATCGGGGTGGTTGGTGCTCCCAATCCCGATCCGCTTCGCCTCTCCGCCAAGGCCGCCACCGGCCGCGAGAACGATGGCACGTGGATCAATCTCCAAATCCCCGGCCGCTGTCGCGACGAGGGCACGCCAGTTGTCGGCGGCACGCGGTTCCAGAGACCGAAGCGCAGCGGATTCGATGACCTCCACCCCACTCACCCGCACTGACGCACGCAGTGCCTTCACCATCTCCGCCCCGGTCCGCTCGCCGGATTGCAGAAGCCGCGGTCGACTGGCCCCACCGCATCGCAGAATCCGGAGCGTATCCCCGTCGCGCGTGAACGGAACGCCAATCTGCGCCAGCCAGGCAATCGCCTCCGGGCCCGAGTCGGTCAACGTCCGAACAAGCTCGGGCTGCCCGGCGTCATGTCCCGCGGCGAGCGTGTCGGCGTAGTGGGACTGGGTGCTGTCGCCGTCACCCATTGCGGCCTGAATCCCGCCCTGGGCGCGACTGGTGTTCGACGCGCCGAGCGCCGACTTCGTGATCAAGATGACGGACGCGCCCGCGGCCTGGGCCTCCAGCGCGGCGGACATCCCGGCCCCGCCGCTTCCGACGACGAGCACGTCGCAGGTGCGTGGACTCACCCGTGAATCATACGGTTCCTACGCTTGCTCGATCCCGGCGCCGCCCATGCAGCGGAACTCGCCCCAGGGTTCGTCGGTCAACAGGCAGGCGAACCAACGCGGCGTGCAAACGCCGTCGCAGTGACTTCGCAAGCGGCTCCTCGGGCATGGCAGGTCGCCCGCAGGTCCGCGAGGAAGTTGGCATCAATCATCGGCATCTTGGCTCGGCTGGTGTTGAACCCACAGACATTTGCGTATCCAAAATCGCGGCGGACACACGCTCGTTTGAAGTCATACCCGGATGGCATTGGGGTCCGGTTGCAGTACGCGGTGCTCCAGTCCATCCAGTTGTTCGGGTAGATGGCGCGCCTCGCGTAGAGACGGTTCCAGAAGAAGCCACGGCTGTTGGTGATCGACGAATCGAGAATCCTGACGAGGGCCGCTCTCGGTGGATCGGCTTGCGCCCGCGCACTGGGATTGCTGACGATGACGACCGCCGCGAGACAGAGAACGCACGCAGGGATTCTCGCCCTCATCGGTCGACGCGCAGGCGCTGCGAGATGCATGGACGTGACCGTTGGTCGGCGTAGGGAGCGGGCCCTTGTTTCAGGCCACTGAATGCTAGGAAGTAGGAACGCGAGCGTCAATCGTTCCTTGTGGACGCGTGACAACCAGATGGCCTTTCGAGCCCGCCGAGACCGCGGCGAACAAGACCGCATCACTTTCGATCAGGCCAGGACGGCCGTCCAGCACGACGCTTATCGTGTCCGGTGGGACCTCGACAAGAACTTCGATTCCGTGGGGGAATGCTGGGTCGGAATTCGTAGCCCTGCCGATCGAGAGCATCTCGTTCCTCCGCCTCGGTGGCTCCGCAGAAGGCCGAGACGCCCGCTTTTGGGCGCGCGCGAATCAGATGGCCTTACAGTCGCGGTTCGCGGGATTCAGAGCCGGTCCACGCCAAAGGCGAAATCCGCGGCCGACCACAGCTAGCCTGGACTGCTCCATGTTCATTTGAAGACGTGCACTTGCCGGAAGGCTCACATCCCCAGGGCACGAACGTGAACGGTCCGGACAGCCTCCACTGGTTGCTCAGGTAGCCCTTTGGCATACCTACCTTCGCGGCGGCAAGTTCTCAGGGTGGCACTTGGCTTTTGGGGTCAGGTCTTGGAGTGGCACTTGGCTTTTGGGGTCAGGTCTTGCGTTCCGTCTACAGCGTAAGTCTTTCCCGGTAGCTGTCTCAGCGAGCCCACACGAACGTGGGACAAGAGGTTTCTATGCAGTCCACGCGATGCTGGTCGTGCCGACCGGGAGCCTCCTTACACCGTAGGTCGAACGCAAGACCTGACCCCTTAGCCACTCGGACGCGGAGTCGCGTCAAATGGACGGTTTCTAACGGTAGGTTCTGGTCCTACAGTACCTTTAGCCTGTCGATAGGGGTACGTTGCGCTCTTCCTCCGCGAACGCGACGAACGCCTCTGCGCGGGTCGAGCCAGTGCGGCCGGAGCGGCGGACCAGGGAGAAGTCTCGGGCGAGGGCGTCCCCGGCGATGGTGACCGCGACGAGGCTGCCATCGGCCAGTTCCCGCTCGACGGCAAGCCGTGAGATCACCGTGATGCCAAGGCCGTCGAGGACCGCCGCCTTCGCGGATTGCTGGAGGCCAAGTTCGAGCGATGCCGGTCCCGTCGACAGATGCAGTCCCTTCGCTTTGGCTGCCCCCTCCAGCGTCAGACGCACCCCCGAGCCCTCCTGTTGGAGCACCATCGGGAAGGTCAGAATCTCCTCAAGGCCAACCTCACCGCGCGCGGCGAGGGGATGGTCGGAAAGGGCGATGACGACGAGCTCATCACGCATGAACGGCGTGAAGACCAGGCCGCGTTGTGGGCGATCGGCGCCGACCACGCCGAGTTCAATCTCACCAGACGCCACAAGGTCGCACACGGTTTGAGTGTCGTGCACTTGCAGCCGAACGATGACGGCGGGATGCAGACGGGCGAAGGCTCCGAGCAACCGCGGAAGGAGGACCTCACCCGGGCCGGTGGACGAACCGATCTCCAGGCGCCCAGCGACCTCCGAGCCCAGCCCAGACACGGCCGCGTCCAGCTCGGACTCCAAATCGGCGAACCGCCGGGCGTACTGCTCGACGGTCCGTCCTGCCTCCGTGAGCGAGACGCGCGGGCCCGCCCGATCGAAAAGGCGCTGGCCGACGCGCGTCTCAAGCGAGCGAATCTGTGCAGAGACGGCGGGTTGGGAGATTCCAAGTGCGATTGCGGCCGCGGAGAAGGAGCCGTGCTCAACGGCGGCGCGAAGCGTCGCGAGCTGGCGCAGATCCATTGGGCGGACCGGCCCTCTAGTTGTTCGTCGGCGAGTTCAGCCGGTCGCTGCGACTCTGGCCGTCGCGAAGGGTCGCCCAGAGCGCGTCCGCGACCAGATCGGGATCGGACGCGCGGACCGCGCGCTCAATCTGCTCCAAACCGTCCTTCAGGGCGATCGGGTCAAGCTGGGGCCGGGTCGCGCGGCGGATCTTGCTGTACCGGGTCGGGGTGACGGTCTCGTCGACATTGTGCAGTTCCTCGTGGAGCTTCTCCCCGGGCCGGATACCGACAACCTCAACCTGGATGTCGCGCCCTGGCTCGCGGCCGGAGAGACGAATCATGTTGTTCGCGAGGTCGATGATCTTCACGGGTTCACCCATATCCAGGACGAAGATGTCGCCGCCCTCGGCGATACCGGTCGCCTCGATCACGAGTTGGACGGCCTCGGGGATCGTCATGAAGTAACGGGTCATGTCCGGGTGGGTAATCGTCACCGGCCCACCCGACGCGATCTGACGCTGGAATATCGGGAGCACCGAGCCGGAGCTGCCGAGCACATTTCCGAAGCGAACCGCCGCGAAGCGCGTGCGAGAATGATCTGAGCGGGCCTCGATGACACGCTCGGCGAGCGCCTTCGAGGCACCCATCACGGTCTTCGGCTCGACAGCTTTGTCCGTGGAGATCAGGCAGACCCGTTCCACCCGGAACCGCTCGGCAAGATCCGCGAGCAGCACCGTTGCCAGTGAATTGTTCGCGACCGCCTGAACCGGGTTCAGTTCCATCATCGGCACATGCTTGTACGCCGCTGCGTGGAAGACGATCTCCGGGCGGT
>JAYTQG010000155.1:0-3845 GCA_043746815.1 Thermoleophilia bacterium
GACCCCGCAGAATCGCCTCGGCGTCCTCGGCCGGGATGATCCCCTGCGCGCCCAGCATGCGGGCATGGGCCCGAGAGCCCGCGATGTCCTCACGCCACAAGCGGATATCCACCGACAGCGAGGCGTTCAGGCGGTCGAAGGCGTCGGCAGGTCCTCCCGCAAAGCGCCCGCCCCAGAGGCGCACCTCGCTACCCACGGTGCGCGCGGATGACCTCGGCAAGCGTCCGACAGCAGCGCTCGACCTGATCCTCGGTCATCTCGGGGAAGAAGGGCATCGCGATCGTCGACCGGCTGATCGCCTCGGCCACCGGGAAGTTCCCCTCGGTGTAGCCGAAGGTTTCGCGGTAGAACGGCTGCAAATGGATGCTTGGCAGGTACGGCTTGGCCGAGATCCCCTGCGCGTCGACGTCACCGATCACGGCGTCACGGTCCAAGTCCGCGTCAAGGCGTGGCGCGTAGACAAACCACGAGCGCTGCTGCGGCCCCTCGTACATGGTGCTGACGCCGTCGATCTCGGCGATGCGGGCCTGGTACCAACTCGCCACCCGAGCCCGGCGCGCCAGAATGTCGTCAAGGCGCTCCAACTGAGCAAGTCCGATGGCGGAATGGATGTCCGAAAGCCGGTAGTTGAAGCCAAGGCGCGAATGCACCAGCCACTGACCGTCATCGGAGCGCCCCTGGTTGACCAGGCTCTTTAGCTCCATGTAGAGGTCGTGATCGTCGGTCAGGATCACACCACCCTCGGCGGTGGTCATCTGCTTGTTCGCATAGAAGCCAAACACCGCCGGGTGCCCCCAGGTGCCGAGCTTTTTGCCATCGTAGTTGCCATCAATGGTCTGACAGGCATCCTCGACAACCGCGAGCCCGTGGCGCTCCGCGATGTCCCGAAGGGCGGGAATGTCCGCCGGATATCCGAAGATGCTGACGATCAGGACCGCCTTGGTGCGTGGCGTGATCGCCGCCTCAACGGCCCCGGGCGACATGTTGAAGGTCAATGGGTCGACGTCAGCAAAGACCGGTGTCGCCCCCGTGTAGAGGATGACGTTAGCCGAGGCCACAAACGAGAACGTGGAGGTGATGACCTCATCGCCCGGTCCAAGGCCGAGCGCGTGCAAGCAGCAGTGCAGGCCAGCCGTGCCACTGGAGCAGGCAACGGCGTACTTCACGCCGATGCGCTTGGCCCATGTCTCTTCAAAGTCGGTGACGCGCTTGCCGAGCGACAGTTGCCGCGACTGCAGGACCTCAGTGACCAGTTCGATTTCGCGGTCCCCAATGAGGGGGCGAGCAAGCGGAATGCGCTCCACGGCCTCGCTCACGAGGCGGCCCGAGCCCGGGCGCGACGTGACACCCCGTACTGAAGCGAGTCGACAAGCGCCTCCCATGAGGCCTGAATCAGGTTCCCACTCACCCCAAGTGCCCCCCACGTGTGCTCGCCGTCGCTGGAGTCGATGAGGACCCGCGTGATGGCGCCCGTGCCGCTGGTTTCATCCAGGATGCGGACCTTAAAGTTGACAAGCTCGATGTGCGCAAGCTCCGGAACGCGGTCCGAAAGCGCCGTGCGCAGCGCCGCGTCCAGGGCGTTGACGGGGCCGTTGCCCTCACCCACCGCGACGATCCGCTCACCCCGGTGGATCAGCTTCACGGTCGCCTCGGTCTGGGCGTGCCCGTTCGCCTCGGCCTCGGTGATGACGCGGTAGCCCTCGAGCGTAAAGAGCGGCTCGTGGATACCAAGCTCACGCTCGATCAAGAGTTCCAGCGAGGCGTCGGCGACCTCAAAGTGGTAGCCAGCGTGCTCCAGTGCCTTCAAGCGCTCAAGGATCGCCGGGACTCGGGCCGACTCGAGCTCCGGGTCGATGCCCAGCTCCTCAAGCTTGCCGACGATCGTGACCCTGCCCGACTGCTCGCCGACGGGCACGTGGCGCATGTTGCCGACGAGCGTCGGGTCAATGTGCTCGTAGGTGGAGGCGTCCCGGTCGATCCCCGCGACGTGCATCCCTCCCTTATGCGCAAAGGCATTCCGGCCGACGTAGGGCGCCCAGTCGTTCGGGTGCAAGTTGGCGGTCTCGGCAACGAAATGACTCGTACCGGTCAGCTCCTGGAGGCTGCCCTCGTCCAGCACGTCGTAGCCCATCTTGAGTGCAAGCGACGGGATGATGGAGGTGAGGTTCGCGTTCCCAACGCGCTCCCCGTAGCCATTCATCGTGCCTTGCACCATGCGGGCGCCCTGCTCGACGGCCACCAGGGTGTTCGCGACACCACACTCCGCGTCGTTGTGCGTGTGGATGCCGAGCTTCGCATCGGGAAGCGCGGCGCGGACCTCACCGACGATCCTGGCCACCTCGCTCGGGAGGGTGCCACCGTTCGTGTCACAGGGGGTCAGCCAGGTGGCGCCCCCGGCCAGGGCGGCGCGAAGGCAATCGAGCGCATAGTCCGGATGTTCGCGGTAGGCGTCGAAGAAATGCTCGGCGTCGTAGACGACCATCTTCCCCTGGCGAACCAGGAAGTCGACGGACTCCTCGATCATCGCGAGGTTCTCCTCGCGGCTGACCCGCGTGACCTTCTCCAAATGCAGCGCCCACGTCTTACCAACGATCGTGGTGACTGGGGCGAAGCACTCGACGAGCGTCCTCAGGCCAGCGTCCTGATTCGCGGCAACGCCGCGGCGGCGTGTCATCCCGAAAGCGGCAACTTGGGTGTCGCCAAGGTGCTCGCGCTCCAGCAGACGGAACAGCTCGCTGTCCTTTGGGTTCGACGACGGGAAGCCCGCCTCGATGATGTCGACACCCATCCCCGCGATCCGAAGCGCGATCTGCAGTTGCTCGTTGACCGAGAGGCTCATCCCCTCCATCTGCTGACCATCGCGGAGGGTCGTGTCGTAGATGGTGATGCGCTCGCCACTCATGGGGTCTTCGCCGCAACGGTGACATGGTCCAGCCAGTGCGTGTAGCGCGGGTCGCGCCCCGCGGTCGCCGCAAAGAAGACCTCTTGGATGCGCTTTGTCACGGGGCCGGGCTCGCCGATCGGGTGATCGTCGATCTCGCGGATTGGGCAGACCTCGGCGGCGGTGCCCGTGACGAAGACCTCGGATGCGTTGTAGAGCTCCGCCCGTGCGATCTCGCGCTCAACGACGGTCATCCCCTCATCGCGCGCGATCTGCATGACGGTGGCCCGGGTGATGCCCTCAAGGATGGAGGCCTGCGGCGGCGGGGTGACGAGCATGCCGTCACGCACGATGAAGATGTTCTCGCCAGAGCCATCGGCCACGTATCCGGCTTCGTTCAGCAGGATCGCCTCTTCGTAGCCGCCCTTGTGCGTTTCGACCCGCGCGAGGATCGAGTTCAGGTACTGCCCGCCAGCCTTCGCCGTCGCGGGGACCGTGCTCGGGCCGATGCGCCGCCAGGTGGCGATCTTCGCGCGGATGCCGTTCTTCAGGCCCTCTTCACCCAGGTACGCGCCCCACTCCCACGCGGCAATTGCGACGTCCACGCGCGCTTCCAACGGGAAGAGGCCCATGGTGCCGTATCCGCGGAAGACAATCGGGCGGATGTAGCAGCCGCCCAGGCCATTCACCGCGACGACGTCGTGGACCGCCTGGCGAAGCTCCTCTGCCGAAAAGGGAATCGGCATGTAGTACATGGCCGCCGAGCGCTGCAGGCGGTCGAGGTGCTCCTGAAGGTGGAAGACCGCGGGGCCGTCGGCCGTGTCGTAGGCGCGAATCCCTTCGAAGACGGACGTGCCGTAGTGCAGCGCGTGGGAGAGCACGTGAACCGTGGCATCGGGCCAGTCCACCAGCTCACCATTCATCCAAATCTTCTCGGCTTCTTGCATGGTCCCTCATCGACGGC
>JAYTQG010000156.1:0-1701 GCA_043746815.1 Thermoleophilia bacterium
TCGCGCGATCGGGGTCGCGGAAGCGACCCTGTGCGTGTCGTGCGCCGCTAGCGCTATTGCCTTCTTGG
This sequence comes from Thermoleophilia bacterium, assembly GCA_043746815.1. Taxonomy (GTDB): domain Bacteria; phylum Actinomycetota; class Thermoleophilia; order Miltoncostaeales; family Miltoncostaeaceae; genus JAYTQG01. The sequence goes on from JAYTQG010000156.1 coordinate 69, forward strand.
CCACTCGGCTAAACGCCTAGGACTCCGTCGACCCGGCGCGCCCGCCGGGCTCGGCCCTCGCAGATGCGTTGCGCAAACTACGCATGAGGGGAGCGGTCACCGAGCGCACCGCCATTTCCGCGCCGCGACTCCGACCGGTAGCGAAGACGGCCCAGGCGGGAGATCATCGGCCTCGCGCCCGCAGCCAAGATCCGCAGTGGTCGAGGTCCTGGTCGGGGTCGGGGTCAGGTCTTGCGTTTGATCTACGGCGTAAGTCTGCGGCAGACGTTCCGGTCCAACGCGATCGGTCGGGCCCCTGTCGCGACTGCATAGCTGACTCCTGACGAGACTCGAGTGGCAAGGATGATGGCTGCCTTACGGTGTAGATGGAACGCAAGACCTGACCCCAAGCGTCCGGTTTCGGCGCTCGCGGATGGACGGGCGTACGCCGCCCCTACGGCTTTGTGCTCCTGGCGGCTCGGGAGCGCCCGATCACCGGACAGGCAGTCGCCGAACTCCTCGGCATCTCGAAGCAGGCAACATCGCAACTCCTTGATGCGATGGAAGGCGAGGGGCACCTCACCCGCCATCGGGCCCCCAAAGACGCACGCGCAAAACACGTCGAAATCACCACGGTCGGTCTCCACCTGCTCACCGCCGTAGAAGCCATCTACGCCGAACTCGAAGCTGAGTGGGGACTGCATATCGGGGTGAATCAGCTGGAGGGTGTACGCACCGCGCTTACCGACGTACTGTTGGCCGAGTTCGACGGATCGCTACCCCCGATCCGCCCCACCTGGTGAACGGCGAACGGCTGACTCTTGTCGAGTGGAATGCCCGTTCCAGGATGCGGCGTGTTGGATGTCACCTAGCCTCCAGTCCCCAAGACGTTGACAAACCGACCAGTCGGTCGGTAGCGTGCTGGCTGTGGTTCCGCCAACAATCACTGAGAAAGGCGCGGACACCCGTCGGCGGATTACGCTGGCCGGGACGCATCTTTTTCTGGAGCATGGCTACAGCGGCACGTCGCTCAGCCAGATCTTGGCGGCCAGCGAGGTCACCAAGGGTGGTTTCTACTTCCACTTCGCGTCGAAGGCGGTGCTCGCGATCGAAGTGATCGAGACGACGCGCACTCAGTTTCGCCGGGACGTGATGGCCCTTACGGGGCTGCACGATCGGGCCTCCGATCAGCTTGCCGCCATGGTCCGCGCCGTAGGCGCGAAAAAGCGTTCCGCGCCAGCGGTCTCAGCACTTTGGCGGCTTTGCGAGGAGGTCTGCGGCGAGCCGGAGATCAATCCGGATCGTGTCCTTCCCTATCACGACTGGATTGAGGTGACCTCCGAGCTCCTTACCCGGGCTCAGGCGGAGGGCGACCTCGATCTCGCCACCGACCCCGCATCGGCAGCGCGCTTTTGCGTGTCGGCCTACTGCGGGATGGACCAGCTCGCCGACCTCTCACGCACGGACCTCTCGGAATCGGCCATTGAGGAGTACCTCGGGTTCGTGGCACGGGCGATCGGCCTGCGGATGGACCTCGAACGGTGATGCTCAATCTGCTTAAAACCTACCGACCAGTCGGTTACATCGATCAGAAGGGTGGATGTCCATGACGACGCTGTTCTCACCTACCGCGTGGGCCGCGCGCTCGGTCCGA
>JAYTQG010000157.1:0-8625 GCA_043746815.1 Thermoleophilia bacterium
CCGTGGCGCGGTTCCTCGCCAAGGACGATGTTCTCGGCAACCGTCATGACCGGGACGAGCATGAAGTGCTGATGCACCATGCCAATACCGAGCGCAATCGCGTCTCGCGGTGATGCGATGGTCGTCAGCTTCCCGCGTACCCGAATGGTTCCCTCGTCCGGCGTATATAGGCCATAGAGAACATTCATGAGGGTCGATTTGCCCGCGCCGTTCTCGCCGAGAAGGGCGTGGACCTCACCTGCCTGGAGATCGAAATCGATCAGGTTGGCTGCCGTCACGCTGCCAAAGCGCTTGGTAATCCCAACAAATTCCAGCACCGGCGGCTGCCCCGACGCCTCAGCGTCAGGAGCAGCCGTATGTCCGGTGATGGCCGTCAGCGTTCCCTCCGCTGACCGTTGCGTTACTTCGCGACCTCTGTCGGAACCTTGATCGTCCCCGCGATGATCTTTGCCTTCAGCCCATCGACCTCGGTCTTCAGAGCGGCTGGCACCTGATCGCTGATCTTGCCAAGCGCGACTCCACCGTTTTTCAGGGTGTAGAGCTTGTCGCCGCCCTTGAACTTGCCAGCCTTGGCGTCCTTGGCACTGTCGAACACGGCCGTGTCGACCCGCTTCACGGCACTGGTGAGGATGTGTGCCCCGAGGAAGGACTGATCCTTGTCGACGCCGACGCCCCAGACGCCCTTCTCCTTCGCGGCATCCAGCGAGCCAAGTCCGCAGCCACCGGCAACCTGGAACACGACCTGCGATCCCTGCTCAATCTGGCTGAGGGCCTTTTCTTTGCACTTTGCCTGGTCCACGAAGTCGTTCGAGTATTCGATGATGACCTTGGCATCCGGGTTCGCCGCCTTCGCGCCAGCCTGATAGCCAGCCATGAAGATTGTGACTGAGGGGAAGGGGAGCCCGCCCACCGCGCTGATGGTGTCGCTGCCCTTGGCCTTTGCCATCTTCGCCGCCATGTAGCCAATCAGGTAGCTGTTCTCGTTGGTCGAGAACACCAGGCCGCGGACGTTCTTCACCGTTCCGACCTTGCCCTTGCCATTCGGCGGGGGTGTGTTGCTGGGAAGGGCCGCCGCGGAGTAGTCGACGATCGCGAAGTTCTGCTTCGGGTATTTCCGCGCGATCTTGTCGATTGCATCGGCCATTGCAAAGCCCACGCCGATGGTGACCGAACTCTTGGCCTGGGCCACCGTCTTCAGGTTCTTGATGTAGTTCGACGGCTGCTTGGACTCAATCGCCGTGTAGGCGACGCCCAAGTCCTTCTTGGCCTTCTTGACACCGTCGAGTGCTGACTGGTTGAAGCCCTGGTCGTTAAAGCGACCGATGTCGCTTACCAGACCTACGGTTACCGGTGCGGTTGTCGCGGCGGTCGCTGAAATCGCGGCCGCTGCGGCAATTCCGACGGCCAAGACCCCAACGGTTGAACGGCCTCGTCTCATGTGATCTCCTCATCCCCCCGGCGACGGGCCATTCCATCGCCTGTCTGATCGTTATACAGCGGGGGTCGGGGCGCCCGCTACGTCGTCGTCATCCAACTCGTTCGATGACGCGCCGAACTGCCCGCGGTTTGCGGTTTCCGATCGCGAATGCCGGGAAGAGCGATGCCCGTCCGGCGGCGAGGTGCGCGTCATCGTCGGCGTGCAGCTCCGCGAGGACCTGCCCGACGACAATCTCGGCACCTGGGGCGACGCGAAGGACGACGCCCGCGCCTGCGCTGACGGGATCTTCCTTTCGGGCGCGCCCCGCCCCGAGGCGCCACGCGGCGTGGCCGACCGCAAGCGCGTCGATCCTCTCGAGCACGCCGCCCTGCTCCGCCCGGATCTCGTCCATGAGGCGAGCGCGCGGGAGAGGTGCATCTGGATCGCCGCCCTGTGCTCGGACCATGCGGCGCCAGACGTCCATTGCCCGTCCGTCCTTCAGCGCCGCTGCCGGGTCCCCGTCAACACCGGCCAGTGCCAGCATTTCTGTCGCCAAGGCCAGGGTCACCTCGACAACGTCCGGCGGGCCGCCACCCTGTAGGACCTCAATCGACTCTTCGACTTCAAGGGCGTTGCCCGCGGTCAGTCCGAGGGGAGTGTCCATGTTGGTGAGCAGCGCCACCGTGCGCACCCCGTGATCGGCTCCAAGGGCGACCATCGTCTGGGCCAACTCGCGCGCGTGTTCCACCTCACGCATAAACGCGCCCGCGCCGACCTTTACATCCAAGACCAGCGCGTTCGTTCCCTCAGCGATCTTCTTGGACATGATCGAGCTGGCAATGAGCGGAATCGACTCGACCGTGCCGGTGACGTCGCGCAGTGCATAGAGCTTGCGGTCCGCCGGGGCAAGGTCCGGCCCGGCGGCCGAGATGACAGCGCCAATTTCGGCCAGTTGCTGCATGAACTGCTGGCTGGTGAGGTCAGTCCGGATGCCTCGGATCGACTCCAGTTTGTCGAGGGTTCCCCCCGTGTGGCCAAGGCCACGCCCGGAGAGTTGGGGAACGGCGACACCGAATGCCGCGACCAGCGGGCAAAGTGGCAGCGAGATCTTGTCGCCGACGCCACCGGTGGAGTGCTTGTCAACACTTGGCTTGCCGAGCGATGAGAGATCCAAACGCTTGCCCGAGCGGATCATCGTTTCGGTCCAGACAGAGAGCTCCGCGGGGCTCAGCCCGCGAAAGACAATTGCCATGAGGAGCGCCGACGCCTGCTCGTCCGCCACGCTGCCTGCGGTGTATCCGTCGATGAAAAAGCGGATCTCTTTGTCAGTCAGCTCCCGGCCGTCCCGTTTGGCTCGGATCACGTCAACGATGTTCATTGGCGGCTCAGGTCATCGGGACCGAACGCCTCCGGGAGAAGGCTGCCAAGGGCCACCGGTCCACCAGGACGGTCCACAAGGAGCACTGCGCCGCCGTGCTCGAACAGCACCTGCCGACACCGGCCACATGGCGCGAGGGGCTCGCCGTCAGCGGCGACTACGGCAATTGCAAGGAGGCGTCCGCCGCCGGTTCCTGCGAGGTCACTGATGAGGCTACATTCGGCGCACAGGCCAAGCCCGTAGCTCGCGTTCTCCACGTTGCAGCCGTGTACCAGGCGTCCATCCTCTGCGAGCCCGCACGCTCCCACGCGCACATTGGAATACGGCGCATACGAGCGCAGCGTCATCGATCGAGCGCCCCGACGAAGTTCTTCCCAGTTGATGTCAACCCCCATTCAGTGCATCTTAGGCGGGCAGGTTCCTCGGCACCGAAGGTCCGGGCATCTGCCTGCCAGCCGCGGCTAGACTCGCCGTCGATGACGACGAACTTGGAGCAAGAAATAGCCCCTCGCCCTATCGATGTGACTGGTATCGGAAACGCCATCGTGGATCTGATTGCCCATGAACCGGATGCTCTGATTGCTGAGCTTGGGATGATCAAGGGCGCCATGAACCTTGTCGACGCGGAGCGCTCGGCGATGATCGTTTCTCGGCTCACCGCCCCGCTGGAGGTGGCGGGAGGTTCGGTTGCGAACACGATCACTGGTATTTCGTCACTGGGTGGGCGTGCCCACTACATGGGCAAAGTTCGCGACGACCGTTTGGGGCATGCCTTCTCCCGCTCGGTCGGTGAGATCGGCGTGGGGTTCACGACCCCCTTCGCGTCGAGCGGTCCGGCCACGGCCTGTTGCGCGATCCTCGTGACCGACGATGCCCAGCGCACGATGAACACCTACCTCGGCGCCTCAGTGGATTTCCGCCCTGAGGACGTCGATCGCAAGGTCATCGCCTCCAGCGCGATCCTCTACCTGGAGGGCTACCTCTTCGATCCGCCCCACGCCCAAGAAGCTTTCCGCGTCGCGGCTCGTCACGCGCGTGACGTGGGGACGTTGGTGTCGATTACGTTGTCCGATTCGTTCTGTGTTGATCGCCACCGTGACGCATTCCTTGAACTCATCACCGGACACGTCGACCTGGTGTTCGCGAACGAACACGAGATTTGCAGCCTCTTCGAGACTGATGACGTGGACGACGCGACGACCCGTCTGCGGGAACTTGGTGTCAGCGGCGCCATTACGCACGGGGCGAAGGGATCCACGCTGTTCCGGGATGGCGAGTTCGTCACCGTTGAGGCTCATCCGGTTGATGAGGTTGTCGACACCACCGGCGCGGGCGACCTCTACGCCGCGGGTGTCCTCTTCGGATGGGCCCGCGGCTACGACCTGGAAACCTGCGGGCGCCTCGGCTCGGTCGCGGCGGCAGAGGTGCTTTCCCATCTGGGCGCGCGTCCGTTGGTGCCGCTTTCGGAGCTGACCGCGGAGCTGATTCCGGCCTAAGGCCCCTCCAACGTGCCTCGCTCGATCTCGTCGAGGTAGATGAATTCGGGGGCCTTGACGCCCGCCCGCTGCCGCAGTTCGACCAGCTCGGGAGACTGGAAGAACTCTCGTGCGTCGTCGAGTGACGACCACAGGGACACGTGGACGACTCGGTTTTCGTCCGTCTCGTCTGCGAGGAGCTGGTAGCTGATCTCACCCGCGGCGCGGCGGATGGCGGCGGCGCCGTCGAACACCGCCTTCCACTCCGGGTACGCATCGACTTCGTGGATAATGAGGACGTACTTCACGTCCGTCCCCTCTCGAGTTTTGGCCGAAATCCCCGCGGATTTCGAGGGGCCACCCCGGACCCCCTCCCGGTTTCAGCGTAGTGCGCATGTTGTGACGGCGTCAGCATTGAACGCGTCAACTTTGCGCCAAACTGCGGCGTCGGCCCGACGATACGACCGCGCGGGCCAATCGGGGTGCGAACCGGGCTTCTTCTTTGATTCGCGTCCGTTCGAGTACTCAAGGGTGGCAGTGCCACGCCAGCAAATTCCGTGCTCAGACCGCCAACGCGGCGATTGCGTCGGGGGCATCGCGAAAGTGTTCGATCTGGGCGAGGCGCGGATGTTCATGCTCCAGCGGCGCGAGTTCCATCGACCAGGTGATGTGGTACGGAACGTGGACACCTGCGCCACCAATTTCGAGTACCGGAGCGATGTCCGAGCGCACCGAGTTTCCGACCATGCAAAATCGCTCCGGGGCGCTTCCAATCTGGCTGAGCATCCGCCGGTATGTCGCGGAGTCCTTCTCAGCAACGATCTCGATCCGGGCGAATCGCTCGGCGATGCCGGATGCGGCCACCTTGGATTCCTGGTGAAACAAGTCGCCTTTCGTAACGAGGACAAGTTGGTAGCGCTGCCCCAGTCGATCCAGCGTTTCTGCGACGTCGTCCAAGAGTTCCACGGGATGATCCATCAATAACTTGCCAAGCGTGATGATCTCCTCGACCGCCTGGCCTGAAATGCGGTGTTGCGAGAGCGCAAGCGCGGTTTCGATCATCGACAGCGTAAAGCCTTTGACCCCGTACCCGAACAGGCGCAGATTGCGCCGCTCCGTTTCGAGGAGGGCTGCCGAGGCGTCCGCCCGGTCGATCCACGGGGCGAGGAGATCAAGGAACCGGTCCTCGGTGAAAACGAAGTGGCCTTCGCTGTGCCAGAGCGTGTCGTCTGCGTCGATTCCGACTACGTCAATTGCCATATACGGTGATGTTAACGCAGCCCTGTCCGTAGTAGCCTCCGGCAGGTTCCCGGCCGGCTCCAGCGAGGATATTTCAGTGATCGAACACGTCGTGCGAAGTGCTCCCAAGGTTCTCTTGCATGACCATCTCGATGGCGGCCTTCGCCCCGAGACGATCATCGAGCTCGCTAAGGAGGTGGGCTACGGCGGCCTACCGAGTACCGACCCGGATGAACTCCGAAGCGCGATCTCACGGGGAGCCAATCGAAACGATCTGGTGCTTTACCTCGAAACGTTCGCCCATACAGTCGCCGTGATGCAAACGCGGGATGGCCTGGAGCGTGTGGCCGCTGAGTGCGCCGAGGACCTCGCTGCCGACGGGATCGTCTACGCCGAGATCCGTTTCGCTCCAGAACTCCACCGTGAGCAAGGCCTCAGTTTGGATGAGGTCGTGGAGTCGGTCTTGGCCGGGTTCGAGCGAGGGAGCGCAGGCCGGAGTATCCGAGTCCGGACGATTTGTTCCGCGATGCGTCAGCAGGCACGAAGTGCCGAGATCGCCGAGCTCGCGATGCGCCACCGCGACCAAGGCGTCTGCGGATTCGATATCGCCGGGCCCGAGGCGGGGAACCCTCCGGCGGTCCACCTGGAGGCGTTCTCAGCGGCGATGCGCGGCAACTTCCACATCACCATTCATGCGGGAGAAGCCTTCGGGCTGCCCTCGATTGCGGAAGCGCTACACACCTGTGGAGCGGAACGGCTCGGCCACGGTGTGCGGATTATTGATGACATTGCGGTCGCCGCGGATGGGACACCAACGTTCGGTCGCCTTGCGAGTTTTGTGCGTGACCGTCGCGTGCCGCTCGAGCTTTGTCCGAGTTCGAATGTCCATGTCGGGGCGGTGAAGTCCGTCGCCGAGCATCCGATCGGGCTACTGGCAAAGCTGCGTTTTCGCGTGACGGTGAACACCGACAATCGCCTGATGAGCGCAACTACCCTGACCGACGAGTTCATGCACTTGGGTGAGGCGTTCGGTTGGGAGATCGCGGACGTGCGCTGGGCGACGATCAACGCCATGAAAAGCGCATTCCTACCCTTCGATGAACGCCTCGCCCTGATTGAGGATGTCATCAAGCCCGGTTTTTCCGCCCTTGGGGCCAGTTAGCGAACCTGTCACAAACGTGGCACATGGTTTCGTGCGGCGACACGGCCCAGACCATTACCCTGAAACGTGGGTGGTGGTCCGGGGTGGCCCCTGGCCGAGCGGAGCGAATTGCTCGGGTCAGCCGCCCTTGCCGAGTCGCCGCATCCCGCAGACTGCCGGGCCAACGAACTCGGTCATGCCACCCGATAGGAGGTAGTGATAGATCGCCAGGGCCTCCTCGTTGTCGCCGCGCGCCTCCAGCAGGCGGGCGAGTTCGAACGCCGCGCGCGGCGCCTGTCCGGGATGGCCGGTCGCCGCCGCCTCGCGGTAGGCGGCCTCGGCCTCGCTGGTGAGGCCGTCATGTTCGAAGAGTTGGCCGAGGTCGACAAGCGCCATCGCGGCGAGGTCTGGATCGCCTCCGGCAACAATCGTTTCAAGTTCCTGTTGTGTCGGCATTTCGCGTTGAGACTAGCGTGGCGACCGTGGATCCGACGACGGGCGCGCTCCGAGCAGGGTCACCGCGTCGGAGCCCGCTTGGCAAGCGCGGTCGAGCGACGCTCGGGCAGTCGCCCCTGTGAGGCGGGCTGCAATCCATCCTGCCGCAAAGCCGTCGCCTGCTCCCGTCGTATCGAGCACCGCGGCTGGCGACCTCTGCGCCGACCCCTTGGCGTCTACCTTCCCGTTGCAGAGGAGGAACGCGCCTTTGCTGCCGAACTTCAACGCAACGGAGTTGGCGACCGGTTCCAACAATCGGGCGATCTCGCTTGGGATTCGGCTGCCGCAGAGCGCGTCTGCCTCGTCGACGGTTGCGAAAAGCGTGTCGATACTCCCGATGAGGGCAAGGAACGCGGCCCCGCCGAACTCCGCGAGCGGCACGGCTGAGGAGGCATCGACCGAGAGGGTCATTCCGCGCGTCCGCGCACGTTGCAGTGCAGCCAGCGCCACAGGCCGAACGGTGGGGGCGAAGAACGAATAGCCCGTCAGATGGAGGTGTCCGCCCTGAGGGAATGCGGATCGCGGCAGGTCTTGGATACCGAAGGCGGCGTTCGCGCCATGATCCGGCAGCATCGTGCGTTCTCCGTCGGCGCCGACGATCACGACGCAGGTCCCGGTCGCAAGCGTTGGCGCAACAGCAAGGTGCGTGACGACACCGTGGGCCTCCAAGGCGACCCTGGCTTCCCTTCCGAACGTGTCATCTCCGATGCAACCGACGAAGGTCGTCGGGATGCCAAGAAACCCAAGCCATGCCGCGACGTTCGCGGCCGACCCGCCTGGCCGCATCTGCACCCTCGCCGGGGTATCTCCCGCAGGGATGACCGGGCGCTCGACATGTGCGATGACGTCCACCATGACGTCGCCCAGAACGGTAACGCTCACCCCGACGCGAGCGCGCAGGCGATCTGGGCGGCCAAACGCGCGTTTTGGAGAACCAAGGCAACGTTGGCCCGCAGGCTCTCGCCAGCGGTCTCATGGTGAAAGCGTCCGAGGATAAACGGGGTCAGGTCCTTCCCAGCAATCCCTTCACGTTCGGCTGCCGCGAGGGACTCGGCGAGAACGCGGTCGTGGAGGTCCGCGTCCATTTGCTCGGCAATGGGGAGAGGGTTGGAGACGATGGTCGCCTCGCCGAGTCCGATTGCTCGCCGTTCACGGACGGACGCCGCGATTTCCTCGGGATGATCCACCCGCCAGGGCACGTCGTACCCCGAATCCGACAGATAGAAGCCAGCGACGCGGTCGCTGCGGTAGGCGACAAGCGGAATGGAGAGCGTCTCCAAACGCTCCAGCGTGGCGCCGACGTCGAGAATTGACTTCACGCCTGCGCAGACGACCACGATTGACGTCCGGGCCAGCGCGACAAGATCTGCCGACTCGTCAAAACTCTCGCTCGCTCCTCGGTGCACTCCGCCCAGCCCACCGGTCGCGAAGACCTCGATGCCCGCTCGGGCCGCCAGGTGGGCGGTGCTTGCCACGGTCG
>JAYTQG010000158.1:0-1687 GCA_043746815.1 Thermoleophilia bacterium
CGGGGCCGAGGTTCGCCGCCTTGTTGATCGAGAGCGGGCCCGCCAGCGGCCCGCCCACAAACTCCGCCCTGCGCCCTCGCGGATCCGGCAGACCGCTCGTAGGGCGCAGGGTGGTGACAACCCAGATCGCCAACTCACCCTCCCTGGGTTGGTCGACAACGGGCCGAGAGCGGATCCGGCTCCTGTCAAGGCCGCGTAGACACTCGCCTGGGCGCAAGGCGCTGGTACCCCCCGACGTCCGCAGTGATCAGAGTTGCGCGCTGGCTTCGTCGTGCGATAGAGAATGGTCCACACGTCGAAGGGACAACCGTGCACCGCCTCACGCTCCACCTGCGCCAAAACGCCGTCGCCTACCTCGCGCTGTTCGTGGCGCTTGGGGGGACGTCCTACGCCGCGACGAAGATCACCGGACTGCAGATCGCAGACGGCACCATCGGGAGCGCCGATATCCGGGACGGGGATCTCCGCGCACGGGACATCCGCAAAGGAACCTTGCGCGCGGACCTATTCGCAAGCGGAGCGCTTCCGAACGGGCCAACTGGCGCTACGGGGGCGTCGGGACCTCAGGGCCCGAAGGGCGATCAGGGTGTTCAGGGCGTCGCCGGCTCCGCGGGACCGAGTTTTGGCGAAAGCAAGGCGCTCCCCAACAAGAATGACATCGGCTGCAACACGGAAAACGTGGTGGGTGAGCAGTCGATCGTGTTGACCAAGACTTCACGTATCCTCGCTTTCGGCAACGGCTCGATTCGGGACGGGGATGCACCCACGGCGGAGTACGCGGTGTGGCTGCGTCTGCGTAACGCTGCCGACACACAAACGCTCGCGATTTCACACGCCGCGTGGGACTACGACAACTCGGCGCCAACCGCCGTAGACGTCGTCATGCCGCTCTCGGTCACCGGTATCCTCCTGAGCGGGACCTTCCCTGAGGTGTTCGGTGCTACCTACGCTGCCCAGCCCGGGACGTACCGCCTTCAGCTCGTCGCGTGGGCCGGGGCAACCGCCACGGCGTGCACGACCCCGCTGCCCGACTTCGGCTTCAACCAAGGGTCAGGGATGGGGTACGCCCTCATCGGCAACGGCTGACAGGCAATTCCATGTCGCGGGGCAACCTCCGCCCTCGACGAGTTCAGCTTGTTGGCGGCTCGCGGTCACCGTTGATCGCGAGCGCTGCCCGGAGCTGCGGCGGAAGGCAATCGCGGTCCGAGTCTGGGCGTTCGGCGGGAACGCGTCCGGCGCGAAGCACCCGCAGGTCCTGCTCGAGTTCGTTGACCCTCGTGACAAGACACGAGAGCGCCTCGGCAACCGGGTCGGGTAGGCGGGTGTGGTCGAGGTCTGGACCGACGACGCGCTGCCCGTCGAGGATGACGGTCTTCCCTGGGTTCCCGACGACCGTCGAGTTTGGTGGAACGTTCTTGACGACGATCGCTCCGGCGCCGACTTTGGCGTTCTCGCCCACGGTCAATGGACCAAGCACGCTCGCCCCTGTCCCAATGATCGCGCCATCACGAACCGTCGGGTGCCGCTTGCCGCTGTCCTTTCCGGTCCCTCCCAGTGTGACCCCTTGATAGAGCGTCACGTCGTTACCAATCTCGGCTGTCTCCCCGATCACCACTCCCATACCGTGATCGATGAAGAGTCGCCGCCCAATCGTGGCCCCCGGGTGGATTTCGATGCCGGTCAGAAA
>JAYTQG010000159.1:0-3796 GCA_043746815.1 Thermoleophilia bacterium
CTGGCGTTCCAGGTCCACAGTTGCCGTGGCTCCACCCTCGGTGGCTGCCTCCATCAACTCGCGGACATCCGCCTCCGGAAGCTCCACTGGAACGAGCCCGATCTTCGTGCAGTTGGACTTGAAGATGTCGGCAAATGACGGCGCGATGATGGCCCGGTAGCCAAAGTCCTCGATCGCCCACGGCGCATGCTCACGAGACGACCCGCAACCGAAGTTGCGCCCCGCCACAAGAATCTCCGCACCGGCGTAGGCGGGCTGGTCCAACAGGAAATCGGGCTGACCGCGCCAGTCGAAGAACAGCCCCTCACCAAAACCACTGCGCTGAATGCGCTTCAGAAACTGCTTCGGGATGATCTGGTCCGTATCGACATCCGCACGGTCCAGGGGGGCAACAAGCCCCGTCACCGACGTAAATGGCCTCATGCGTTCACCAACCGAGAGTCGAGGTTACGGACATCCACCAGGTGACCGGTGATCGCGGCCGCGGCTGCCATCGCAGGGCTGACCAGGTGGGTGCGCCCACCTTGGCCCTGGCGGCCTTCAAAGTTGCGGTTCGATGTGGAGGCGCAGCGCTCGCCGGGCTGCAGGATGTCCGGGTTCATGGCCAGGCACATCGAGCACCCCGCGTTTCGCCATTCAAAGCCCGCGGCGATGAAGATCTTGTCGAGACCCTCGTCCTCAGCTTGCGCCTTCACGAGGCCTGAGCCCGGCACAACCATCGCCCGCATTCCGGTTTTCACGTGCTGGCCACGGAGGATCTCCGCTGCCTCGCGGAGGTCCTCGATACGGCCATTGGTGCAGGAGCCAAGAAACACGGTGTCGATGGCGATGTCCTCAATCATTTCGCCACCATCGAGGCCCATATAGGCAAGCGCGCGGCGGGTTGCGTCCTGCACCGCCGGGTCGTCGCTGTCCTCAGGCGTCGGCACACGCCCGGTAATCGGAGCAACCATGCCGGGGGTGGTTCCCCATGTCACCTGCGGCACTAAGGAGGCCGCGTCCACGGTGATCTCGCGGTCGAATACGGCATCGTCGTCGGTAGCGAGCACGCGCCAGTCGGCACACGCGTCGTCGAAGTCAACGGGCGCGCCGGGGCGACCCGCAAGGTAGGCGAAGGTGGTCTCGTCGGGGGCGATCATCCCGGCGCGGCCCCCGCCTTCGATTGTCATGTTGCAGACCGTCATGCGGCCCTCCATCGAGAGGCCACGAACAGCCTCACCTGCGTACTCAATCGCGTACCCGGCACCGCCGGATACGCCCATCTGGCCGATGATCCCGAGGATCAGGTCCTTCGCGGTGACGCCGACTCCAAGGTGGCCGACGACGTTGATCCGCATCGTCTTTGGTTTCACCTGGGAGAGCGTCTGCGTCGCGAGGACGTGTTCGACCTCACTAGTGCCGATCCCGAACGCCAGGGCACCAAAGGCACCGTGGGTGGCGGTGTGGCTGTCACCGCAGACGATGGTCATGCCGGGTTGCGTGACGCCGAGCTCCGGCCCAATGACATGGACGATGCCCTGGCGGGGGTTCTTGACGTCAAAGAGCGGGATACCGAACTCGGCGCAGTTGGTGGTCAGGGCCGCCAGCTGGGCAGCGGAGACCTCATCCGCGATCGGCGCGTCACGATCGGTGGTCGGGACGTTGTGATCCACCGTCGCAAGCGTCCGGTCGGGTCGACGAACGGTTCGTCCCGCGATCCGAAGGCCCTCAAAGGCCTGCGGTGAGGTGACCTCATGCACCAGGTGCAGGTCGATGTAGATCAGCGGCGGGCCAGCCTCGTCAGCAGCTTTCACCTCGTGGGCCTGCCAAACCTTCTCGAACAGCGTGGTTCCCATCACACTCCCCCGACGGCGACATCGTCGCGCGCATCCGCGCGGCGGCTCGCATTGACGGCGCGAAGATACGCGATCGCGCTTGCTTCCAGGACATCGGTCGACACGCCGAGGCCGGTGTGACGGCGCCCGTTGATGTCACACACCACACGCGCCTCACCGAGGGCGTCCTTGCCTCCGGTCACCGCGTTCACCGCGTATTCCAGCAGGGTCCCGTTGGTGCCGACCGCGGCGTCGATGGCCTTCATCACGGCGTCCACGGGTCCATCCCCGGTGGCCTTGCCCGCAAGGCGTGTCTCGTCCAGTCCGGCGATCTCGACTCGGGCACTCGGGGGAGCGCCCCCGCCGAGGCTCAACGCGAACTCCGCCAGCACGTAGCCATCCTCGGCCTCCACCCGCATCTCGTCGCCCATTAGGGCTTCCAGATCAAGCGCGGACAGCTCGCCCTTCTTGTCGGCAATTTCCTTGAACCGGGCGAAGACGGTACTCATCTCCTCGCGCTCCAGGTGGTAGCCCAGCTCCTCAAGTGCATGCTGCAGCGCGTGGCGACCGGAATGCTTGCCGAGCACCAGTTCGCTCTTTGCCAGGCCGACGCTGGTTGCGTCCATGATCTCGTAGGTCAGCGAGTTCTGAAGCATCCCGTGCTGATGGATACCGGCCTCGTGGGCGAAGGCGTTCCGGCCGACGACGGCCTTGTTCGGCTGGATCGTGTACCCAGTGAGGCGGCTGACCATCCGGCTGGAGCGCGTGATCTCGGTGGTGTTGATTCCCGACCACAGGCCTGCGACATCCTCGGCGCGTGTGCGCAGGATCATGGCGAGCTCTTCCAGCGATGCGTTCCCGGCCCGCTCGCCGATACCGTTCACGCAGCACTCGACCTGGCGCGCGCCGACGTGCATCCCGGCCAGCGAGTTCGCGACCGCGAGGCCCAGATCGTTGTGGCAGTGGACCGACAGCGTGACGTCCGCAAGGGCGGGGCAGCGCTCGTAGAGATCCAGCAGATAGCCCTGGAACTCGGTCGGCATCGTGTAGCCCACGGTGTCCGGAATATTGATCGTCGTGGCGCCCTCGGCGATCGCCGCGCCGACGACCTCGGCCACGAATGCGATATCCGAGCGCGTCGCGTCCTCACACGAGAACTCCACGTCGTCACAGAGGCTCGCGGCTTGACGGACTGCGGCCACGGCGTTCGCGCGAACCTCATCGCGGCTCATCTTCAGCTTGTACTTGAGGTGGATGTCGCTGGTCGCGATGAAGGTGTGGATGCGCGGGTGGCGTGCATCTTGGACGGCCTCCCAGCAGCGGTCGATGTCACCCTCAACCGCCCGTGCCAGCCCAGCGACAACAACGTCGCCATCCAGTTCGCGCGCAATTGCTTGAACGCCCTCAAAGTCGCCGGGCGAGGAGATCGGGAAGCCAGCCTCAATCACGTCGACACCGAGACGGACGAGCTGATGGGCGATCTCCAGCTTCTCGCGCTGGTTCAGGTGGATCCCGGGGGCCTGTTCCCCGTCACGAAGGCTCGTGTCGAAGAATTTGACGCGTTTATCTTCGGGCCGTACGTCTGGCGTGGTGCTCATGGGCAGATGCCTCTCCTCGGCAACGGATTTCCGAACGCGGTGCCCGCGTCGAGCGCGGGCGTGGGTGTCAGATCGCTCGCCCTACCGGGCGAGGAGCAGCAGCTGACGCCCGAGGAGGGCAATGGCGCGGTCGATATCGGTGCTGGCGCCCACAGGCCTAGGCTACATGAGGTTCACCGGTGCTGGCAACGGTTCCGCCAAGCTCCCGAGCGGCGAGCAACTCTCCAATGCGGTAGCGCATCTGGGCACCACTATCGATTCGAGTCTCAAGCCAACTGGACCATCCGAGTGACAGTTCCGACAACCGGCGTTGGTAGGGGTGCGCGGGGGCCCGCCGGGTCCCCTCCAATTGAGCGGCGCTGACGCTCATCAAGCCGGAGGACG
>JAYTQG010000160.1:0-3791 GCA_043746815.1 Thermoleophilia bacterium
TCAACCGACTCGTAATTTTCGTCGTCGTGGTCGTCGGACTCGTCAACGCCCTGCAGCACAGGGACTCCGCGGCAGCGACCGGATCTCTCACGAACCTGAACTAATCCGACCCCTGCACTCGGAGTCGCCAGCAGCAGCGACTCCGAGTGCACCGGCGGGACCGATTCCCGAGGGCTGCCATACTTCACGATCCGAGGTCTCGACCCAGAGGACGCGCCGCAGGCCCCCATGCAGCGAGCGAAGACCACCCTGCGCCAGGGCTACTTTCAAAGCTCCGCATTTGCGCTACTCACGGCCGCCTACGTCCTATTGATCGTCGTGGCCCTGGCCACCACCAGGCACTCCCCGAACAACTACGTCCAAGGGGCTGGAAAACTCCTCGTCGGCATCGTCGCATTCAACCGGGCGTGTCAGGTGCGCGGAAACATTCGCTGGTTCTGGGCACTGATGGGTGCGGTCGGCACCACGACCGCGATTGCCGACGCGTTCTATGGGTATCTGGGCCGCCCATCCACCGTTTCCATCGCCGACGTCTTTTACCTCTTCGCCGCTCCGTGCGCGGCGGCCGCCATCCTGATTCTGCTGCTCGGGCGGTGCCGTCACGGCGTCCGGGAGGTAATCGTCGACGCGGCCATCATCGGCTCTGTGGCGGTCTTAGTCGCGTGGCAGATCTTTGTGACGAATACCGACAAACTTTCCGCTGCGTCGGTGCTCCAACGAGTCGTGATGTCGTCGTACCCCGTGATGGATGCAATCTTGATTTCGTCCCTGTTTGCGTTGATGCTCGTCCCCGGGAGACGGCCCGAACCGTTGGTGTTCTTCGGCGGATTCATGGCGTTCTTCCTCGTGGGCGATCTCGCGCTCGGTGCCTGGACCAGGGATCCGGACACCGGATTTCTGATCGCCAGCGAGGTGGCGTTCCAGATTGCCTTCTGGATGATGGCCCAGGGCGCCCTACATTCCTCAGCCCGGACTCTGGCGGCGCCAACCGACACCCCCGATCGCTCCGCCAGCCGTGGACGCCTTGCGCTTGTGGCGATCGGTTTCATCGCGGCCCCGGCCCTCCTTTTGACGTCCATCGCCCTTGGGTACTCGGCGCAGCTTCCCGTCTACATCGCGGGGGCAACCGTACTCACGGGCCTTGCGATCTCCCGGATGGTTTTGCTGCTCCGAAAGCTCGAAGCGGAACGCCAGCAGCTACGGGATGCCGAGGGCGCCCTCACGCATCAGGCCACGCACGATTCGCTGACCGGCCTGCCGAACCGCGGCAACATCCTTGCGCTGCTGAATCGTGAGATCACCGATGCCCGGAGGGCGGGAACAGCCCTGTCCGTCCTCTTCATTGACCTCGACCGCTTCAAGGTCATCAACGACAGCCTCGGTCATGGTGCTGGCGATCAGTTGCTGATCGATGTTGCCCAGCGCCTCGCGGCAGCCGTTGCTGAAGCGGGCGTCGTCGGTCGCCTCGGTGGGGACGAGTTCGTTGTCTCCAGTCACATGGGCCGTGATGGTTCTCTAGCGATCGCCGATACCATTGGCACTGCCCTGAACCAGTCCTTTCACCTCGGGGCCCGGGAGGTCTTCGTCGGGGCCAGCATCGGGGTCGTGCAGCTTGCCGACCACGAAGACGGTCTCGCAATGCTCCGCGACGCGGACATCGCCCTCTACCGTGCGAAGGCGCTCGGGCGGGGAAGAGTGGTCGACTTTGAAGGGTCCATGCGGATCGCCGTCCACGAATTTCACGAACTGGAAACCGCGCTCCGAGGTGCGATCGAGCGCAACGAACTCTCGCTCGCCTACCAACCGCGCGTCGAGATCGAAACCGCTCGCGTCGTAGGGTACGAGCCGCTCCTGCGGTGGCACCGCGCCGGAGTCCAAGTACCCGTTGTGCAGTGCATTGAAATCGCGGAAGTCAGCGGCCTCATCGTCCCCGTAGGTGCATGGGTGCTTCGACGCGCCTGCCGGGATTACGCATCGCTGGCCCAGCGATCCGACGTCGGACCCGACACCACGATTTCGGTCAACGTCTCAGCCGTCCAGTTTGCCCACGGAGATCTTGTGGGCCTCGTCGGAAACGCACTGCACGAGAGCGGAGTCGATCCAAGGCGCCTCATCCTCGAACTTACCGAGACCGCGCTCGTTCAGGATGCACCGCACGCGATCGCCACGCTTCGGGAACTGCGTGAGCTTGGTGTCCGCATCGAGATCGACGATTTCGGGATCGGCTACTCGTCACTCGAACGGGTTGGACAGTTCCCGATCGACGGCCTCAAGATCGATCGATCATTCGTCAACAAGCTGGACACCTCCGTTGGCGCACAAGCGGTCGTCGCGGGCGTCATCGCAATGGGCGCAACCCTGGGCATCGACGTTATTGCCGAAGGGATCGAGACCGGCGCGCAGGCGGCGGAACTCGTGCGACTTGGTTGCTCGATTGGCCAGGGATACCTGTTCTCGCCGCCGCGCCGACTCGAAGATCTTCGATCCAAGACCCAGAGCGTGGACTTGTTTCCACAGGGCGGTCCCCGGACCGCAGGCGCACCGAAGCCATCGACGTACAGCTGGTTCGGCCCGGCAACGTCGAGTTCGTCACGCACCAGGCGCACGAGATCATCCAACGACTGGGCGTCGTAGGACGCCAGCAGGCGTTCGCCCAAATCAATGGTATTGTCAACCCATGAAGACAGCCATTGACTCAGTCGGACGTTTGGTAATTCCCAAGCGGCTGCGTGATGAAGTCGGTCTCGCGCCTGGAAGCCAGGTGGAGTTGTCGGTGGACGGCGCCGGGCTCCGGGTGGAGCCAGTGTCCGTCGGAGGGTTCGAAAGCGAGGGCGGATTTCTCGTGATCCCGGCGTCTGGAATGACACTGTCCCCTGAGGACGTTCGCGAGCTTCGCCTTGGCGACCAGCGATAGCGTCGTACTGGTTGACTCGAGCGTCGCAATCGCCGCGATGCTTGGCGACCACACCGGCCACGCAGCAGCGGTGTCGGCCCTAAGGGAGCGCCGTGTCGGCCTTTCCGGTCACGCCTGGTTCGAGACCTTTTCCGTCCTCACGCGACTTCCGTCGCCGCAACGCCGGCCAGCCCCCGAAGTCGCAAGCGCCCTACTTGCAAACTTTCCCGAGACCCGCTGGCTACCCGAGGCGGCGGCCGGAGAACTCTCGCGGCGGTGTGCCGCCCTGGGTATTGCTGGCGGCGCGATCTACGACGCGTTGGTGGCAGCGACGTCGATCCATCATCAGCTCGCACTTCTCACGGGCGACGCTCGCGCCATTGCCACCTACCGAGCACTGGGAGCACAGATCGAGTTCATCGCCTGAGTCCACGCCGAGCGGTTTCGCCCGCTGAGATCTGCACAAACGAGCGGGGTCACACCGCGCAAGGCAGCGGTCAGTCGCCCGGGTGTGGAACGAGGGCCAAGCAGAGGAGTGAGCCCGTCGCAACCCCGGCCCCTGCGATGAAGGTCGCGCTCGGACCAACGGAGGCCCAGAGCGCACCGGCAAGCACGCTGGCCACCAGTAGCCCGACACCGGTCACCAGGCTCAGCATCCCAAAGGCCGTTCCGCGCAGGTCGTTCGGGGCCCGGTCGGCCACCATCGCCGAGATGACGCCCTGAGAGGCGCCCATATGGAGTCCCCAGATGCCCGCACCGACCATCCCGACCCACACGGCTCCGGCGGTCGCCAGGGTAACGTCGGCCGCGACCAGGAAGAGGATGCTGAGGACCAAAAGCCGCCGGGGTCCGAGGCGATCCGCAAGAAAGCCGAATGGGAAGGCGCTCGCCGCGTAGG
>JAYTQG010000161.1:0-3778 GCA_043746815.1 Thermoleophilia bacterium
TGTGCGCTGAGGCCGTCGAGCATCTCGTTCGTCCCCTGCAGACGCTCGGCTAGTCCTACGGCGCGATCACGTCGCCTGCGCAGCGCCTCGGTAACACAGAACAAGAACCCCGAAACCAATGCACCCACGATCAACACCAGCCATGGGGACAGTTCGACAATCCGTCCGACGAGCGGCCCTCGTCCCCCAACGATCAGGAGCCCGGAGGTCCCGTCCCCGAAGTTCACGGGCCGGGCGACGCGACGTCCACCGATGGGAAGGCGGGTGGTCGTAGCCCCAAGAAAGGTAAGCGACGATTCAACGGGACCGACGTACACGGCACCGTCAAGCTGGGTCTCAGACCGAAATGCCCGTCGTGCAGTCTGCGCGATATTCACCTCGGCGTACACCGCCTCACTCGGCGCTCCCCCCGAAAGGGCGTAGGAGATGACCCGCCCGTCACGCACTCCGCGAACATCGATATGGCGTGGCCTCGGCGAACGTGATGCCCCCCAAATACCCGGCCAATTCGGGTGCTGGTCGGGTCCGAGAAGGGCGGGTTTCCCCGTTCCCGTGTGCGCGACAACTACTCCATGAGCGCCAACCCGCCGTATGAGAAACACGTTCGATGCGATTGTCGAAGGAATGAGCCCTCGCATATTGTCCACGAACTGTTGTGGATCACCCCTCGCTGCTCTTGCCGCGACGGAGCCGGCGCGAAGGCCCGCGTGAAATTGTCGACCGAGACCCTCAATGAGATTTGCCGCATCCCGACCGCGCGCCTCGCGGAGTTGTTGCTCGGTGCCGTCCACATGCTGAGCCAAGGCAGCAGCGCCGACAATCGTCATAACGATAAGAGGAAGCGAGACCACCATGGCGAGCCAAAAGCGCGGCAATCGAATTGATATGCCAGTCGGGGGTCGCGACCCTGGTCGCGGGATGCGCCTCGCGCTCACCCAACAAGCATGTCAGATTCACGTCAAGAGAAGGTGAATTTACCAAGTAGTTGACGCTATTACTTCACAACTTCATACCAATTCGCAGGTTTTCCAGCGACGATCGCGTCGGCCATTGCAAGTGCTTTGACGAGGAACTTGACATTATGGACCCGAAAAATGGTCGCTCCGTTCAACCGGCAAATCGCCATCGCGGCCGTAGTTCCCGCCAGGCGTTGCTTCGCGGTTGATCCCGTAACCGCACCAATTACCTTCTTGTTCGAAATCGGGACGAAGATGGGTCGACCCAGGGTCTGCAGTTCGTGAAGTCGGTGTAGGAGGGCAAGATCTTGAGGCGGAGACTTTCCGAGGCCGATGCCAGGGTCAATCACAACGCAGTCACGATCAATACCCTCAGCGATCGCTAATTCAATCGATGCATGCGCCCAACTGATAACCGTCGCCGGGACATCCACCTCGGGAAAACTCGTCGGGCGCACCTTAGGTTCTCCAAAGAAGTGTGTGACGACCACCCCGGCGCCCGCGCGTGCGACCACCTTGGCCATGGCCGGATCACGGAGTCCGGTCGGGTCGTTCACGATCACCGCGCCAGCACGAAGAGCGGCCTCTGCCACAGGTGCCTTGTACGTGTCGATGGCGACGGGCACGCGTAGCTGCGCGGCCAGGGCGCGGATGACCGGCTCGACCCGGGCGATCTCTTCCTCGACTGGTGTCTCCGTCGAAAAGCGAAGCGACTCACCGCCGACCTCGACGATGCTCGCGCCCTGGGCGGCAAGCCGAAGTCCATGAGCGGTCGCGCGCTCGGAACCCCAGTGGGCACCCTCATCCGTGAACGAGTCGGGCGTCGCGTTGACGATTCCAATCACATGCCCGCGCGTGCAGTCTAGCTCGCCGCGAGCGTGGCGCCAGATCATCCGATCGCGCGTGCCAACGCGGTTGGTGGAGTGTCTGTCCAACGGGCCCGGACGCCTCCGGGGGCGATCCGGAGGGTGCGGACATCCACGTCGTGTCCGGCTCCACCCATCGTCATCGCGACCTCACGCTGCAGGTCGGCGGATCCGACCGTTCGACACCAGACGAGGGTCGTCGGACCGGAACCCGAAATGGTGACGCCCAGGCAGCGCTCGCCGTCAATGAATGTGCGCAGGAGATCAAGTCCCGGGACGAGCGGCCCGCGGTAGGGCTCGTGGAGGCGATCTGCCAGAAACGGCCCGACGCCGTCGAGATCACCGCGCTCGAGGGCAAGAGTGAGACCGATCCCGCGACTCAGAGTAAAGCTGGCATCGCCGTGGGGAATGTGCGGAGGCAGAGCTTGGCGGGCAACGTCCGTCGAGATTCGTGCCGCTGGGATGACCGCGAGGAAGAGCAGCCCCTCAGGCGGAGCGATCTTGACGGCGCGCGGCCCAGGGGCGACTGCCACGATGCCACCCTCGATGCAGGCGGCGGCATTGTCGGCGTGGCCTTCGAGTGCGGTCGCACGGGCGAGGACCTCATCGGGTGCCCAGCGATGTCGGCCCAGTGCATTCGCCGCAACGAGGCCAGCACAGATTGTCGCCGCCGATGACCCCAGCCCGCGTCCCAGGGGGATACGGTTGTCGCACTCCACGAGGAGCCCGTCCAGCGAGTCGAGCCCAGCGGCGAGCGCGCGGCAGACGAGGTTTGACGCGTCGGCGGCAAGCTCCCCAGCACCTTCGCCGGTCACGGTGACCTCAAGTGGACCGGGACGGCGCGTGACGGTGACCGTGTTGGTCATGTCCAGGGCGACGGCAAGGACATCGAAGCCCGGGCCCAAATTTGCGGAGGTCGCCGGAGCCGTGACGGTCAGCGACTCAGGCAAAGAGGGCCTCTTCAACGCGGGCAATATCGGCGGGAAGCCGGATGACGCTCTCTCCCCCGCCAATCGCGGTGTCGGGGTCCTTCAGTCCATGGCCAGTGAGGACGCACACGACGCGCTCGCCCGGTTTGAACGCTCCTGCAGCGTGTTGCTTCAGCAACCCGGCAACCGACGAAGCGGATGACGGCTCGCAGAACACACCCTCATTCGCTGCAAGCATTCGGTAGGCGGCGAGAATCTCGTCGTCGGTAACGGCCATCAACGCACCGCCGGAGGTTCCGACCGAGTCGAGCGCCTGCTGTCCACGTACCGGGTTTCCGATGCGGATCGCCGTCGCGATGGTCTCCGGGCTCGCCACCGGCCGGAAGGTTCCCGAGATGAGCGGCGCGGCGCCAGCGGCCTGGAAGCCGAAGAGACGGGGCAAACTCTTGGAGCGCTCGGCCTCGCGATAGGCCTGAAAGCCCAGCCAGTAGCTCGACACGTTTCCGGCGTTGCCGACCGGAATGCAGAGTGCATCGGGCGCGTCACCCAGTTCATCGCAGATCTCGAACGCACCGGTGCGTTGCCCGTCGATGCGGTACTCGTTGACCGAGTTGACCAACGCAATCGGGTGGCGGTCGGCAAGCTCGCGCGTGATGCGGAGCGCATCGTCGAAGCCTCCGGCCACAGCGATGACTTTGGCCCCATGCATGACCGCCTGGGCCAACTTCCCTGCGGCGATCTTGCCATCGGGAATCAACACCGCGCAGCGCAGTCCGGCGCGCGCGGCGTAGGCAGCAGCTGCGGCGGAGGTGTTGCCGGTCGACGCACAGATCACCGCGCTTGCGCCCTCCTCGACGGCCTTCGAGATCGCCATCGTCATGCCACGGTCTTTGAAACTGCCAGTGGGGTTCGCTCCCTCAAACTTGGCACGGATGTCCAGGTCAAGCGCTGCGGACAGGCGCTCCAAGGGAACGAGCGGCGTGTTGCCCTCGCCGAGGGTGATGATCGGCGTCGTGGCCGTCACCGG
>JAYTQG010000162.1:0-40070 GCA_043746815.1 Thermoleophilia bacterium
ACAACGACGCGGATCGGCCGCCCCTGCACCGACCGGCCCACCGGCGGCGACTGGGTGTACGACGGCCCCGTCGCTGGGGCACCAGCCACCTCGGCCGCTGCACCGGTCATGAGCGCGAGGGCGGCGAGCCAATGGGTGCCGGTCATGTCACCCGCCGTAACCGCACGCTCAGCGTCCCGAGTCCGAAATCGACGCCCGGAGGTGCTGTGGCTGGGAGGATCGGCTCGACACGCAGGCGACGAGAATACTTGGGACGGGGAACGACGATCCTGAGATCGGGCTCAGTGACTGGGAAGGTGCGTGTCATCGCCTTGCCGCCCAACACGGCCACTCGAACTGAGCCGCCAACCATCGCCGCGGGAAGCCGAAGGCCGAGGACCACGCGACGGCGCTGCTCACGGAGAAACCGAAGGCCGGGTCTCGCGTCGACGAACGGATTTCCCGTGCGAAAGCGGGTCGCCAAGGAAATGGGCTCAGTGGCACGCCCGGACGCTCCGGTGACCGGAATCGTTCCGGCGGCCCTCAGGGTGTACCAAACGCCCGACAGGAGTGGTTGATGCGGAACGAATGCGACGCCACCGTCGAGCCATTCCCTGGCGCTGCTCGTGGCGTCCAGGGCCGTCATGTCCACCGGCGAGCCGCCGTCCGGCGTCAGCGTCGCGCTCGACAGGGTCGGAACCCCTGCCCGGCTCCACGGACCGTTGAACTGAGCTGAAGGGATGAATCCGACCGGCCCGGAGCGGTACGCAGCAGGGAGCCAGTCGCATGGGTTGGGCGTTTCCCGACAGTCGAACGAAGTCGGCACGCCGGTCTGCCCGCGATAGGGATACGGGTGCACCGATAGCTCGGTGCTCGGCCGTCGTTCCTGCTCGAACGTTCCCATACAGCTGAGGTCGAACTCGGACCAAAAGCCGGAGCGGGTGAGGTCGGGATTCAGCAGCGAGGTGCGGTGAAATACCGCCCCTGCCCATTGCCACGGGCCATCTGGTGACCCCTGGCCCGTCGCCAGGGCACTTGAACTCGCGGCGGCGTTGCCTTCTGCGGTGTACCCCTCCAGCCTGGGATCTTCCGAGTGGCCGAAGGTCGTTGGGTTGCGCCCGTGGTAGTTCGCGTGGAGTCGGCAGCCCTCAGTGTTGGTCGCGTCGAAGGCGACAGGGGCGACTCCCACCAACGCGCGCCAGGCATTCAACTGCGAGACGGCTTCTTCAGGCGTAGGGGTCGAGGCCGCACGGGCCTCGGCGACGACTCCGACCGAGAGCGCCGCGGTTCCGATTGTGACCGCCAGCCAGCGCCAGTCCAGGGACGAACGCGCATGACGTGCGAGGTGGGGGGTGACGACGCTCCGGGGGGATCGGGATGGAGAGCGGACGCGCTGGATGGTTGCACCCACCAGACGACCTGTCGAGGAGAGGAGGGCGACGGCACCCGCGTTGCTCAGAATTTGTGGCTTTCCGGCCGATGACGGAGTGGTGAGTGACTCCGATTCTCCCGCAGGCCGGCGCGCGACCCGGTGACCCAACCGCGCCCGCACCGTTCGACCCTCCGATGGGCTGCAGGGATCTCCCTGTTAGGTATCTTGACCCTCATCGTGCAAGCGTTTGGACTCTGGGCAAATAGTGCCCTAAACGGTTGGCTGAGCTCTGGTCTCCAGCTCGTTGCTGCTGGCCTTCTGGCCGCGCGGGCGCTAACAACCCGTCGGGATCGGGCCGCGTGGATGGTCCTCGCCGCGGCCGCCTTCCTCTACTCGGTTGGGATGTTGGTGTGGACCATCAGATATGCCAGCCTCGAACGGCCGCCATTTCCCTCGGTTGCAGACGGCTTCTGGCTCGGGTTCTATCCGCTGGCACTCACCGCCTTCGCAATGCTTGCTTTCGGACGAATTCGCTTGGTGCGGATGGGGTCCATTCTTGACGGATTGATGGGTGCACTCGGGGTCGCGACCCTCTCTGCCGCCGTGATCCTTGAAGCGGTGTTGAACACCCTGGGCGGGGAGCCGCTCGCGGTCGCCACCAACCTTGCGTACCCAGTGCTCGACAGCCTCCTGCTGGCGTTCGTCGTCGGGCACTTGTCGCTGTGTGAGTGGAAACTGACGCAGCGTTGGACGGTGTTGTCGATCGGGTTGGCGGTCTTCGTCGTCGCAGACAATGTGTACTCATACGCGGTCGCCGAGGGCAATCTCACGCTTGGGCCGTTCGTGAACGCGGGCTATAGCGTGGGGCTTCTGCTGATTGCGTTCTCCGCGTGGCTGCCCGAGGACGATGAACTCCCTACCGTGAATGGTCGGGGAGAGCAACTGCGCGTCGTCCTGCCGTCGATTGGTCTGGCAGGGATGACGGTTGGTGTCTTCGTCGTGGATCATTACTCGCCGTTGAATGCCGGGGCCATCTGGCTTGCGACCGCGACCCTCGTTGTCGCGCTCATTCGGACCGGGCTCGCATTCCGCGAGAACGCGAACCTGATCGAGTCACGCAGGCAATCGCTTCAGGACGAGCTGACCGGCCTCGCGAACCGGCGGATGTTTCTGCGCTCCTTGAGTGAGGCGATCGAGGAGGCATCGGCGCTGGACCAAAAGGTCGCGGTGCTTCTGATTGACCTCGACCGGTTCAAGGATGTCAACGATTCGCTGGGCCATCATGTGGGTGACGATCTCCTGCGCGCGGTTGCCCAGCGACTTCAGGAGACGTTACGTGGTGACGAGACGGTTGCGCGCCTTGGGGGCGACGAGTTCTGTGTTGTGGTCAGTGATGCTGGCAGCGTGGAGCGGGCCCAGCAGGTCGCCCGGCGGGTATTGATGGTGCTCGAAGAGCCCGTCATGCTTGAAGGGATGCGGATCGATGTCGGAGCGAGCATCGGTGTGTCGCTCTACCCGGACCACGGCACCATTCCGACGGACCTGTTGCGCTCGGCCGATGTTGCGATGTACCAGGCGAAGGCGACCGGCGGTGGCGAGCACGCCCTTTACGATCCCGACCGCGATGACAACCCCGCGGACCGCCTGGCGCTGATGGGCGATTGTCGCGGAGCGATCGCGCGCGGCGAGATCGAGGTCTTCTATCAGCCGAGATTTGATGTCACGCAGGGTCGCCTGACCGGCCTTGAAGCCCTCGTTCGCTGGCGCCATCCGACGCTTGGCCTATTGCCTCCGGCCGCCTTCCTACCAGGCATCGAGCGCTCGGCCCTGATCTTCCCGCTGACCGAGCATGTCCTTGTCACGGCCCTTCACCAGTTCGCGGGATGGCTGCGGGAGACACCCGACCTCACGATTGCGGTGAACCTTTCCGCACGGCTTCTGCATACCCACGGCCTCCCTGAGATGGTGGCCAGATCACTTGCCGATGCCGAAATTCCGGCGGACCGGCTGGAGCTTGAGATTACCGAGACGATGTTGATGGCCAACCCGGAGCGTGCGACGGAGCTCCTGAACGAACTCGCCGCGCTCGGCGTCCGCATCGCGGTGGATGACTTCGGAGTCGGTCACGCGTCATTGACCTACCTCACCAATTTGCCAGTCTCGATTCTCAAAATCGATCGGTCCTTCATCAGTCGAATGGGGATGAGCGACCGCGACACCGCCGTGGTGGCGGCCCTTGTGGATCTCTCGGGACGCCTTGGCATGGTGTCGGTCGCCGAGGGCATCGAGGACGAGGGCACCCTCTCGCAACTCACGTCGCTCGGATGCGATGAGGTGCAGGGCTTCCTTCTTGCCCGTCCGGTACCAGGCCACGAAATCGATGCACTCGTCGCGTGCGGCCCGTGGGGACATCGCGTTCCCGTCGGACGATCAGCGTAGGTCAAAGGACCCAACGAACTGCGGTATAGCGCGGAGGGGTGATTTCAGCGACCAGGCCAATCCGGCCGGTGACAGTCCGAAACGTCCCGCGGAACGAGCCGGGGTCGCTCAAGCCGACTTCGTGTGAGGTCGATGACCGTAGTGAGACTCGCACCCAGCGCCGCGCAACTCGTCCGCCACCCGTCGACCGGACATGATGACCAACGACCAGCCAGAGATGCGGACAGCTGAGCCCCGCCGACTTGGCCGCTTCGGGCTGGTCCAACTCGCGGCGTTTCTGATGGCTGGCATCATCATCAGCGCTGCGGGCTATCTCGCCGGGACGACAATCCTTCGAGCGCAAGACCGGGAGGGGCGGGCCCACGCCCATCTCCTGGAGCTTGTGGCCGCCCGCGATGTCTTGCGCGTCGAGGAAACCCGGGTCTGGAAGCTAACGGCAGAAGGTAAGAGTCCGCTGCGCCGTGGTCTGGTGGCGTCGTTCGCCTCGAATTGGTCGAAACTCGCACGCATCGGAGCGGCTGAAGAAGCCGACCCCCGTCCCCTCCCGGGATCGCGCTCGCGAGGACGCCCTGGGCGCGATCGCGCGAGTTGGTCTCCTTCTCGCGAAGGCCGAGGCAGTGCGCGGCGCGAACGCCGCGTCGATACTCGTTGCCCTCCGTGTGCCCTCTGAGAATGCTGCTCGCGGGATCGACGGTTGGGTGCAAGCGAACGCTGATCTTGCGGCGAGCAGCCGCGACGATGCTCGGGCTGCGGTCCGCCGAGCCGGAATCCTCCTCGCGATGCTGGTCGCCTCCCTGGCGTTTGGTGGTCTTGCGGCGCGGGTCGTCTTGAATCGTGCGAGGAGGCGAATCGACGCCGACCTGCGCGAGAGCGCTCACCGGTACCGGTCGCTGGTTCGAAACTCGTCTGACATGGTCATGATTGTGGACAAGGACGGTGTCGTCCGGTACGCGTCACCGGCAGTCGAACGAGTTCTGCAGCGACCAGCCAAGGCAATGCAGTCGCGATCGCTTACCGACGTCATCACGCGGGCCTCCACTGTGGCGTTTGATCGGATGCTGAGCCAACCCGCTGGACGTCCGATGCGCCCCGTCGAATGGCACTGGCAGGCGGCGGATGGGACGACGATCACGGTGGAAAGTCGCGCACCGATCAGCGGCTTGACCCAGCCATCGGTGGCTTCATTCTGAACAGCACCGACATCACCGACCGAAAAGAGGCCCAGGCCGAACTCGAACATCGTGCCTTTCACGATCCCCTCACTGGCCTGGCGAACCGAGCCCTGTTCATCGATCGCGCCTGCAACGCGATCGCGCGTCTTGCACGCTATCCGGGGCACGTCGGTGTCCTGCTCTTGGACCTCGACAACTTCAAAACGATCAACGACAGCCTTGGTCACGTCGTCGGTGACGACCTCCTGATCGAGGTCGCTGGAAGAGTTGCCGGTTGTCTGAGGCCATCAGATACGGCGGCCCGCCTTGGCGGCGATGAATTCGCACTTCTCGTCGACGGTCTGGGCGGCCAAGAGGCAGTCAGTGCGCTGGCCGAACGAATCTTGGAGGCCATCGCACAGCCGATGGTGATCGGTGGCCGAACGATCAGTACGACGGCGAGCGTCGGGGTTGCTCTCACGGAAGACCCGGCCGCGACTCCGGTGGAGTTGATCCGCGACAGCGATATCGCGATGTGCCAGGCGAAGCGGTTTGGAAGGGGACGCGTGGAGGTCTTCGAGACCGACATGAGAAACGCGGTCTCGCGACGCATGTTGCTGACTACCGACCTCGCGGATGCGATCGAGCGCGGCGCGCTGAGCGCGGTTTACCAACCAATCGTCGCGCTGGAGGACGCTCGCATCGTCGGAATGGAAGCCCTTGCTCGGTGGACGCACCCGGAACTTGGACCGATCACGCCGGACGAGTTCATTCCGTTGGCCGAGGAGCACGGTCTGATCGGCGCCCTCGGCAACTGGGTTCTCCACGAGGCCTGCCGGGAAGCGGCGGGATGGCAAGACCTCCGCCCAGCGGGGGGCCAGGCGGTCTACTTGACCGTCAACCTCTCTACCCGGCAGTTGGAGCAGCCCACGCTGGCTGGCGAGGTGGTGCACGCGCTTGAAGAGTCCGGCCTCCCACCGCAGCTTCTGACCCTGGAAATTACGGAGTCCGCCCTCATGCACGATGTCGATGCATGTGCACGGATGATGAGCGGCCTCAAACGGATCGGTCTCCGTGTCGCCATCGACGACTTTGGTACGGGGTATTCGTCGCTCAGTTCGCTGGCCCGCCTGCCGGTGGACATCGTCAAAATCGACCGGAGCTTTATCGCGCACATGCATGATGGTGGGGCACCCGCGCGTCTGGCAGGATCCATCGTGCAATTGAGTGCGGCGCTTGGTTTGGACACTGTTGCAGAGGGAATCGAATGCACGGCCCAGGCCGAGGCGCTGCGCGTCCTTGGTTGTGGCTATGGCCAGGGTTACCTATTCAGCCGTCCGGTCCCCGGCGACGAGGTCGCAGCGATCACCGCTGGTTCGCTCGACGCACCGATCTACTCGCTGGCTGACGGCGTGTTGTAGGCCTGGGCGCCAATGTTTGCCCGGTTGCCGCCGTCCAGACTGAGTACCAAACTTGGCATCGGGATCTGGTGGTCCGCACGCGTTGCAACGACCGCGGTGCCGAGCGAGAAGAACTCGATGATGTGCGAGTCCCAACCATGGCTCTTCTCGGTCAGGCGAACACCGACGATGCCCCCTGCCTTCAGCGCAATCGCCTCGACCTGCATCCGCTCCATCGCCAGTTCGCGAGCGTCGTAGAGGGCCTGGGTGAAGTTTGGCATCTCGACGTTCTGGCCCATCTGGCGGAACGTCGCGCGCAGGCCTTGGTGAGCGACGTGGTAGACGCAGGTGCCCATCACAAGGCCGGCCGGGCGGTATCCGGCGGCCAGGAGCGTCCAGAGTTCCTGTCCGGAGAGATCACTTGTAAACGGACGCCCCGTCGGGGAACGGTAGTCCCCACCGGCTGTATGCCGGACGGCGGTCCCCACGGCGAGAAACTCGGCCATGTTGGGACCCCACTCATAGCGACCGACCTCCAGGCGGATGCCGACGACGCCGTCGGCGCCCAACTGGTCGGCTTCTTCCTCCATCCGCGTCATCGCGAGCTCCCGGGCGGCGTACATCGCCTGGGTGAGCGTTGACATCTCCTGATTTTTGCTCCAGTTGGACTGCTGAAAACCAATGTGGTAGATCGAGCTGCCAACGACCATGCCAAGGGGTTCGAATCCCGCCTGTTTGACCAGCAGAAACTCGTTGACGGACAGGTCACTGGTGAACAGGCCACCGCGCATTTGGGCAAGACGTTCACGTCCGTGCTCCGGTACTCCGTCCAGGGACCCCCGCCGGTACGTCGATGAGCCGTCTGGTGCGGTCGCGGGGGAGTCCTTGGGTTCGTCGTCTGAGCCGCGGCTAAAGATTCCCATGGTGTCGCTCCGTCCCGGTCTGGTACGTGTCTAGACCCCGAGAATACGCTCCATCGCGAGGCGGGCTTGCTCGCTGGTCTCGGCCTCGCTTGCAAGGCGTCGGCTGAGGTCGTCAACCCATTCCGCGATGGTCAGTTCCGCCGACGAGATCGCGATGTCACGCACAACACGCACCCGGCGCCCGACGATGCGGCCACCATCCATTTCGAGGTCCAGGCGCTCGTCGCCGACGTCAACCGACAGGGACTGGACCTGGCCCCCTCCCCCGAGCAGACGTCGCGTACGCCGGACCACGGTTTGGTGCGGAAGCGCGTCTTCAAGTTTGCGGGCGAGGACCGGCAGAAAGGTCGCCGCATCGCCCGCGTCAGCGCGGAGGGAGGCGGCGAGAAGGTCGAATGATGCGTCGGTCAACGGGATACCTGAGAATGGGGCAGATCGGGACGGGCAGTCACAGACTAACCGCACCTCACTTGGCAGATGAACTCGCAGGTGTGATCCGCTCGACGCAGGGGGCCGTTCGTGCGGGCGACACGTAGGCTGTCGCCTATGGATTCCCTTGCGCCCCTCTTCGAGCAAAACCGCGCCTGGGCCGCGCGCATCATGGAAGACGATCCGCAATTTTTCGATGCGCTGGCCCATCAGCAGCGCCCCGAGTCGCTGTGGATCGGCTGCTCCGACAGCCGCGTCCCGGCGAACGAGATCGTGGGCCTATTACCCGGAGATATCTTCGTTCACCGCAACGTCGCGAATGTCGTCGTCCATACGGATCTCAACTGCCTGTCGGTGTTGCAGTACGCCGTTGACGTGCTCGCTGTCAAACATGTGATCGTCTGCGGGCACTACGGGTGTGGGGGCGTTTCGGCAGCGATCTCCGGAGTGCGACTGGGGCTGATCGACAACTGGTTGCGTCATGTCCGAGACGTTGCCGATCTGAACCACGAAGAGCTGTCCGCGATTGTCGATCCACGTGGGCGGGAGGATCGCCTGGCCGAGCTAAACGTCATCGAGCAAGTCACAAACGTCTGCCAGACGACCATCGTCATGGATGCGTGGCAACGAGGCCAGAAACTGAACGTCCACGGATGGATTTACGGTATCGCTGATGGGCTGCTCCGCGACCTTGAAGTCACCAAGGGTGCACCCGGATAGGCTCCGGCTCGACGGGAGACGAGCCAGAGCCGTTCGGGCTACTTCTTGACCACAATCGTGCTGGTCAGGATCGGGCCAGCGTCGCCGTCGGCGCTGACCAGCTGGCGAACCAGAATGTAGGTCCCGCGCTTCAGGCGCCTCGTTTCGATGGTGACACTGGCGCTTGACCCGGCGACCAGCGCCGTACCTGCGCCTCGCGAGAGGACCTTGCCGCGACTCGTGAGGAGCTGCACCCGGAGGGTGCCCGGCGTTGACAGGCGTTGAGTGATGCGCAGTACCCTGCCGCGACGGACTGACTTCGGCAATGTGCCCGTCAGCCTGGAAGCAGTATCGGCCGAGACCGTGAGGATTGCGTCGTCGCGCGTCGTGTTTCCGGCGGTGTCAGTGATGGTCACGGAGGCGGTGAATCGACCCGCTTTGGTGTAGCGGTGCGTCAGCGGCGTGCCCGCCTCGGCGCCGCGCTGAGTGAGACTCGTCCCGTCGCCAAATGCCATCACGACACTGGTCACGCCGTTCGCGTCGCGCGCGTTGGTCAGCAGGGTGGTGTCCCGGTTGGTGCGGACCTGCTGGTCCGGGCCAGCACCGCCGGATGGGGCGGTGTTGTCAACGATCAAGTAGAGGTAGTCATCAACTTGGCTGCCCTCGGCAACGTCGACACGAAGCGGACCATCCGGGTACGAACCGGTGTCGACAGCGAGCGTCCTTGCTCGCGTACGAGATGGCTGGCCGCTGACGCTCCAACCGGGGTCGCCCGACGCCGTGTTCAGGGAGAGGTTGACCGTCCCGCGAAGCAGCTGTCGATCGCTTGCCCCCGCAATTGCGAACGGCGTGCGACCCAATGTGAGTGTCCGAAAGGCCGCAGTTCGTGTCTCCGGGTCCCCCGAGGTGAGTTGGACGACCGCTCCGGAAGGGAGCGTACCCACCGGTATCGTGAATCCACCGTCAGCTGCCGCGGTGACCGTCGTCTCAAGGACCGTAAAGCCCGCGAAGTCTCCGGTTGCGCGAACCCGGGCACCCGGCTCCGCGCTCCCTTGAATGGATGCGCCTTGGACACTGGCCTCCAGCGTCAGCGCTGCCTGTACGCCAGCCGTCCCGAAGTTGCCGCCGGTAAACGTCGCAACCGAACGCGGGGCGATCTTCACCGGAAAAGCCTCTGGTCCCTTCAACGCGGAGCCCTGATCGGAGATGTTGAACGAAATACCGGTTCGTGTGAAGGTGCTTGCTGGTTGCGGGTTTGGCCGAGGCACAACGAGGGTGGCTGCCAAGGCGCCAGACCCGGAACCAAAGATGTTGATATCCCCTGACGCGGGCTGAAAATAGATTCCCCGTCGTTCGACTGCCATGTCCGTTGCGTCGCCGGAACTAAAGTTGCTGTTCACTGACACACTGTCTCCTGCGACCGGAAGAAGCCCGGTGGCCACAACTTCCGTCCGCGGGGCCGTGAGTCCCGTGCACTCGGTGTCTCCCAGCGGGGCAGTGGGCGCGAGAGTGTTGCATGGCCCGAGCGGATCGGTGGTCGTGATTGACCTCGGGTGGAGTGCCAGGTTCGTGGAGTAACGTCCGCCAGTCGCTCCGGGTGCGAGCACTACTCGGAAGCCATCAGCGCGGAACTCGGCGATACCAAGGGCACGCGTGCGATCGACAAGTCCGGACTGCGCCATACGAACGCTGGAGCCAGACGCCAGTGCGGGTCCAACCAGCGAAATCGATCCGGATCCCGTGCTGGCAACGCTTCGGCTGAAGACCAAGGCGCCATCGGGGCCTCTCATCTCCACCAGGGTTGGCACTCCGGGGAGGGGGGCGTTGATCTGAACAAAGGTTTGCGGCTCACGCACGCTTACCGAGAGGCTCGTGCTCGGGGTGTTGCCGCCGTTGTACCGAACCGAGACCACGCGGCCACCGACGGTGGTGGCGATCGTCGTCGTGACAGGAATTGGGGTGAGATCCACCGATGCCCCGCTGGCTGCGACCGTGTTAACCGTGGATCCGGGCGGAACCTCGCGCAGATGGATATTCGCGCCCTCGGCTCGCGCAAGGGCCACGTGCGATGTCAGCGGCGCCGTCTCATCGTTCCCGCGAATGGCGACTTCGGTCCCCGCGATGCTGCCGCTAGGGGGTCCGTCAAAGGAAATAGAGCGTCCAGCGCCTCCGGCACAAGCGGTGGCAACTGCTGGCCTGGAGGTGATGGTTCCGGCGGGGAAGCCAGCGAATGTGACGGAGCCGACAAGGGTGGTGGTGGCAGCGGTGACATCTGCGCAGCCAAGGGGACTTGTCTGGGGGTCGAGGCGACTTGCCGTGATCGTCGCTCCCGCCGGCGTGGGTAGCGCCAACGCACCAAGCACTCCCACGACCACGACGACTCGAAACGGCGAGGTTCTCAGCACGGGGAACTCCTCACTTGAGTATCGGGAAACCGCTGAATGGTGATCTTCTAGCAGACAGCCCGAGGGGGGTCCACGGCGACAACGAACCTCTAGGGTCGCCTCCCCGACGATTTAGCTGAACGAGACGTCCACCGGGGCGCGCTCGGCGTTCGGGGCGTCCAGCTCGAAGTAGTCCCGCGGGGTGAACGAGAAGCTGGACGCGAGCACCGAGTTCGGGAAGACCTGGATTTTGGTGTTGTAGCGCTGGACGTTGCCGTTGTAGATCCGCCGCGAGCCAGCGATCTGGTCCTCCGTGTTAGCCAGCTCCTGCTGAAGCGCCATGAAGTTCTCACTGGCGCGCAGCTGCGGATAGGCCTCAGCAACCGCAAAGAGGCGCCCCAGGGCCGAGCTCAGTGCACCCTCCGCCACACCCGCCTGGGCCGCACCGGTCGCGCCCATTGCCTTAACGCGCGCCTCGGTCACACTCTGAAAGAGTTCCTTCTCGTGGGTTGCGTATCCCTTCACGCTCTCGACGAGGTTTGGGATGAGATCGTGTCGGCGCTTCAGCTGAACGTCAATGCCGCTCCATGCTTCGTCAACACGGTTACGGGCGCCGATCATGCCGTTGTAGGTCGCGACCAGGTACAGCGCGATCAGAACGACAATGCCAAGGACGATGTACAGGGTGGTCATCGGGGTGCCATCTCCGGGTTCGGGTGGGCGTTTGAAATATCGTGTTCGATGCGAAGAACGCTATCCAGCAACCCGTCCAATTGCGCCGCGTCCCGGATACGTCCGGGGAGTGCCACGAGGAGCGTGTCGCGCTCCAATTCGCAGATCAAATCGCTGGGGGCTTGGTCAAGGAGCCATGCGATGAACGCAGGCGTGAAGACCTGACGCACACCCAGCTCGTCCTGATGTTCGGCGACGGAGAGGGTGAATTGGTCGTTGAACTCAATCGATTCCATTTCGACGAGTCGTTCGTCTGAGACCATCGCACGAAGGCGGGCGGGCAGGCGAAGAGTGAATGGCTCGCGCTGGTGCAACTGAAAATGGGGGAACGCCGACCAATCCCGGCCATTCATTGTCAGGTGACAGATCGTGAACTGATGGGTCTCGCGGCGCTGTTTGCCGTTGCTGTCTCTACTTTTGACGACGTACACGTAGTGGGCCAGCGTCAGGTCCCGCGCAGGGTTTCGAATGTCCAAGAGGCCGTTCTCTGCGCGACGTTCATCGCCCCGCTGGAGCAATGGGATGTCAGGGAGCGCGTCGATATCTTCGACGAAGACGAGGCCGTGCCCGGCACCCCAGCTCTGCATGAAGGCATTTTCGGCATCGTTTCGGGCCTGAGAGCCGCGCCAGGCGGTGAGCGCAATTGGCGCGGCAAGGGCGGCTCCGGCGGCCCAGAAGTTGCTGCCGGTCTGATGTTGGGCCAAAATCGCTGCCGGAAGGGGGAGACCCACCGCTGGAAAGAGCGTCGCTGGGCGCTGCATCAGCTCGCGAAAGCGCGTTCGACGGAGCGTCGCGAAGGCCGTGGAAGTACTCACGAGGCCAAGTATCGGCCTCCCCCCGGGCGATCCGCAATCCGCCTGGGTCGATCGCCAGGTTGGTATCCAGTCGGCACGCAATTGACCCACGGATGTGCACCACCGTCACAAAGGGCCAAATTCGGGGTCAGACCCGGGTCTGACCCCTTGGCCACTAGTTCTCGCGCGGCGACGGACCCTTGGCCGCGTGAGCGGTGCGACGTCCGGCGATGCGGTAGGCAAGCGCCGCGGCGGCAGACGCCGTGGCCAGCACCATCGGGATGTCGATAAGGACAAGGCCCCAGGAAATCAGGTGCTCTCCGGTGACAAAGGTCGCAATCGTGCCGAACGCGATGGAACCGCTGGCCAACGCGGCGATGCGCCTCCTGCGGACGGGAATCCAATGCGTCGACAGCCCGAGCAGCATGCCAAGGAAGATGGGAAGAAGCTCGTTCATCGCGGTGCCTCCGGGTTCGTGGTCATGGTCCGACGGCGATTTCCCAGGCGCCCCGACTGCGTGTTCCTGCCCGCAGAAGACGTCCCACAGCGTGGAAAAGAAGGTCGGCGACGAGGGCGTTCGGAAGGCCGGTGGAGAAGGACGTCCAGGTCGCACCTGCGTCGCGCGATTCGTACACACCCAGGTCTGCAGCGACCCAAACGCGGTTCGCGTCTGCCGGATCGACGACAACCGCGTTGATCGGGAGCGGAGGGAGACCGGCGCTGCAGTCGACCCAGCTCATACCGCCATCGCCGGAGCGGAACACGCGTCCGCCGCCGGTGAACGTGGAGGTCACCCAGATCCGTGTGAGGTCCGCGGCAGCGACGTGAACGTCGCTGATCCAGGCGCCGTTCCGCGGAGGCGTGAGGGACGTGAGCGCCCAGGCCGTCCCAGCCAGAAGCAGTCGGAACAAGCGGCCATCGGTGGTCGCGACAACAACCTCGCCCGGAGTTGGCATCGACATCGCGGACGCCACGCCGCCCTGCAGGCCGACGGAGGTCCAGTTGTCTCCGCGATCGCGCGAAATGTGCACGTCTGCGCCAGCCTGGGCAACGGTGGATCCACAGACCTCAAGGGGTGGATAGAAGAGCGACGGATAGTCATCGGGAAGAATTGGGCCGACTCCCTGAAATGACTGCCAATCACCCTTGGCCGTCGATCGCTCGACGCCCATATCGAAAAAGGAGTGGTAGACGTGCGTTGGCGAGGTCTGATCGACACCGCAGTCACCGCCGTCTCCGTCGGCGACGTGTTCCCAGACATCAGATCCGGTGTAGCGGATCGATCCGTTGTCCTGGGTCCCAGCCAGCAGCCACGCGGGATTGGCGTCATCTTGCGCGAGGTACTCGATCTCGGTGATCGCCAGTCCAGCGCTCGTCGCGGTCCAGGTGTTGCCGCGGTTGGTGGAGCGATAGATTCCACCGTCGCTCCCCGCAAAGACAACGTGCGGTTGTCCGGGGGCGAAGGCAATGGCGTGCTGGTCTGGGTGAATGCTGCTGCCCGTGGCCTTCGAGGACAGGTTCGTCCATTTCCAGGTTGTCCCGACCCTCTCGCCGCGAAGGATGTCGATCTGGCCGACATAGACTTGATCGTCGCGGTCGGGTGATGCGGCGACGTACCAGTCGTACCAGGTCTGTTTGATGTTCGAGTCCGCTGGGAGGGGTATCCGTGCCCACTTTCCTGGCGCACTCCTACGCCAGAGGAAGGCCTCGGTTGCGGTCGCCCCGAGAACCCACACCACCTTCGGATTCGACGGCGCATGGGCAACGGAGAGTCGGGCGAACGTTGCCGGTGACCCTGGGATTGGCACACGAAGGTAGCTCGTGCCGTTCGTTGACCTGTACAACCCATCGGCGCACGCGGCGAAGATCTCGGCCGCGGGACCGCCGCCCGGTGCGATCGAGATGTCCCAGGTTTTGCTGGGACGAAGCTGCGTCCACGCCACGCCGGAGTTATTCGAGGTGAACAGTCCGCCGCTCGTTGCCGCGAATAGTCGGGAGCGATTTGCCGGGGCGGGGTCCACCGCCAGGTCGTAGAAACCCTGTCCAACAAAGGGCGTTGAGGCGATCCGGGTCCAGGTCGTTCCTCCATCGTCGGATGCCAGAACGCCAGCACCCATCGTCCAATACCAGTTGCCTTCTCCGGTGCCGCAATAGACCCGGGCCGGGTGGCTGGGATCAAAGGTCAGTGCACCCGTTGTCAACGTCGCGGCACCGTCCGTGCGCGGGGCCCACGTCGCTCCCTGATCACGGGTTTCCCAGATACCCCCCGCCGCGGCGCCAACCAGTATGTGCTGGCGGTTCAACGGGTCGACGGCAATGGCTGCGATACGCCCGCAGACGTCGACCCGGTTCGCGCCGTAGGTCTGACCGTTGTGCATCACGCTTGGGCCCAGCGGACGCCAACTCGGTATCCCGACCGGGGGACCACCGGCGGGTGCTGAGTGCTCTTCAGCGGTCAGCGATTCGGCCGTCGCGGCGTAAACGGCGGCGGTTGAAGCGCTCGTCATGCGAACGGCCAGGGTCGCCCCGCGTGCGGCGGCGGCGGACGTCGGTGTGCCAGCGCCTCCCGGCAGGGTGATTCCGCGCGACTGCTCGAACAGCTGGCGCCGCTCCAGTGCCTTCCCACCGGGCGGTCCTGGCCGCCTCTGCGCGGCCGGGGCGAGATCCTCGTTTGGTCCCCTCACGGTGTCGCTCCCTCAGTACTGGTCTCAGGCGTTGTCAGCCTACTCAGCCCGTCCCCCATACGAGGATCGGCGGAACGCCCTGATACCAAACGCCGCGCAGATCTCTTGACGGCCTCGTCCCGGGTCGTTCAGACTGGGCCCGCGACCGATAGACCAACGGTGAAGGGACACCTCATGTGCCGAAACATCCGAACGCTGCACAACTTTGAACCACCCGCGGCGGACGATGAAGTCCGGGCTGCGGCGCTTCAGTACGTCCGCAAGATCAGCGGCTTCACGAAGCCGTCGCGCGCCAACACGGAAGCTTTTGAGCAGGCAGTCGCCGAGGTCGCCGAGATTTCCGCACGCCTTCTGCACCAGCTAACGGCGTCGGTGCCGCCCAAGAACCGTGAGGAGGAGGCCGCAAAGGCGCGCGCCCGCTTCGAACGCCGCCGCGTGGCGTGACCCTCGGGGTCAGCGCCGCGTGGCGTGACCCTCGGGGTCAGACCCGGGTCAGACCCCCTTAACAATTGGCGGCGCGCCGCCGAGCGCTGTTGCCTCCCGCCCGGCGGCCTCGGCGACAAGCCTGAGGAGCCAGTTGGTGACGACGTCGTTGCCCCAGTATCCCGTGTGTCCGCCCCGACCGATGCAGCCCTCGACCAGCGTTGGCGGACCGTCCTTGATCGTCCCTGGAGGCGTCGGGTCCCAGGCACCGTCGGATGCCCACAGCGAGCGGCCAACGTAGTCGCCTGCGCAGTAGAGGTTCACCCAACTTCCCGTGAGCGGCGCGAATGTGCCGGGGGCTTCCATCTCGGCCCGCACCCACTGGTATCGCATCGGAAACCGCGCCCGGTAGATGCTGCCAAGCGGTGACCCGAAGGTCAGGAGCGACCAGGTTCCTGGCGCAGCGGCGCGCGCGTGCTGGCCCCATGGATCCCCAAAGAGGGTGGCCGCGGTGAGGATGGTCCCTTGGCTATGGGCGACGAGCACCACACCGTCGTATGGGGCGCCGGAGCATGTGCCGCGGTTGATGTGGTCGAGCAGCGCATCAAACCGTTCCATAATTCTGCGTTTCGGCGCACGAGTATCGGCGTTGGGGGAGCGGCGAAGGTAGGTCGCGACGTCGTTACCCAGGTCCAGGAAGCGCCTGACGAACTCCAGGCCGCCGCCGACTTTGCCGAGTGCGAGGCCGGAGGGGCTGAGGACGAAACTGCGGAGCGCCAGCAGTAACGCTGCAGTGAACACGGCTCCGAGGCCGCCAGCCTTCGCTGAGCCGATCCCATCCCGGAACGGAACACTGCCAAACATCCAGGCCGAGACCACGCTTGCCGTTCCCGCGAGTGCCGCCGTGAGGAGGGCAAGCGCGGTGTACCGGCAGCCAAGCGCGTTGCCGACCCGGGTGAGGGTACGTCCGCCGTCACCGCCACCACGGCGCCGGGCGCCCAACAATGTGAGGACCACGAGTGGTGATGCAATGACCATCGCGATGAGGAGGAGGGCCCCGACCACGACTACCGTCGGGCCGAGTGGGCCGATGGCGACCGAGAAGAGTCGCAGTGCCCATTGTCGCGGAGAATCGCTTACGGGCCGGACTGCTGCGAGTTCTGACAGGGCCTGATCGACCTCCGCTTGGGTTGAGGGAACGACCGGCGTGGGCGAGGAAGCCGGTTGTTCGTCTGGCCCGCGAGGATGAACTCCTGTCGCGGCAGGACGACGCGACAGGACGTCGAGGAGGTGCGCCTGTCCCGACCTCAAGAGCGTCGTGCATGCTTCCGGCTCCCACGAATTTTGCGTTGGCAGGCACTGGAGTCCTGGGGGCGGGGAGAATCCTCGAAACCGGGTGACGAGAGTGCCATGGTCTGCAATGCAGAGCAGTCGGTCACCGATCTGCTCTTGTTCGGGGACGCTGCCTTCGGCCTCCGTGCCTCGATCGTTTCGGCGGTCAATGGCCTGAACCGACAGGAGTCCGTTTTCAAAGCACGGCAGGGCGATGGGCGCGGTGGAGGAACGGTCCTTGACGGAGTACGTCAGCTCGATACGCCCCGCCGCATTCAGACATCCCTTCCGTTGTCCCTTCCGGCCGTCGGGGTGGCGGGCATCGACCAGGAAGCCGCGCGGGTCATCGGGCAAATCCTTGTTGTTCAGACACGCGACGAGTGGTTGGGAGACCTTCCAGTCGCGCCCGTCAACGGCGGCGAAGCCGGCGGTCCCAAAGGCCGCGAACACCATCGCACTGACGATGGCAAAGCCCAGTGGAGCGGCCGCAACCGAGAGCAGCGCTGTTCCGGCGGCTCGGCCGGTGTCGCGCGTTCCGGGACGACGGAGGAACGCGCGGAGGCCGAGCGTTGCGCTCGCGATTGCCGCGAGGGCGACCAGGAGCGAGACCCCAATCCAGATCCCCCGGAATGGAAACGCCACTGAGTACATGAGGGCGTTCGCGATCGCCACCGCCGGGTTGCGGGCGGCGGGCCCGAGTTGCCAGACCACCAGCGCGACGGACATGCCGGTCGCGGTAAGCCCCCAGGTGCGCGGGTGCATGACATACCAGGCTGGCGTTCGTCTTGCCTGCTGGTCTTCAGGGTGCCACCAGACACCAAATCCTGCGTCGCGGAGGCGTCCGCCGCCCCACCACGCGAGGCCCCCCAGCCCAAGGGCGATCACGCCAAGGCATGCCCAGACCAACACTGGGAACGCACTCCAGATGATCGCGATGCCGAGGCCGAGGGTCAGCCCGAAGGTGAGCAGGTGAATCGAGAGGAGTGGTACGGCCAACGCCCATCCGACGGCCTGCAACGAATTTTCGGCGGCCTGCACGCTTCGCGGGCGCCCCGGGACGCCGCGCAACGCCTCAATTCCGATCGTCGGGAGGCCAAGAAGGAGGCCGTACAGCGTCAATAGAAATCCGCGAAGGCGATCCGGGAAGCGTGAGAGGTCCGACCACTGCATTTCGAACATGTCGATCCCGATGCCTGCCTCGCGGGCCTCAAGGTGGGCCACGGAGGTCCGGTATGTAGCCGCCGCGTGGCCGCGCGCCTCGTCTTCCGCCGTAATGATCAACTCCTCGACGGTCGCCGAACCGAACGAGGGAAGCGCGGTTAGGCGCTCCGCGACAATCCGCAGGGTCTCGCCTGGCGCGTCGTCACCGACTCCGGGAACCACGACCACGGCAACGCGGCGAGGTTCCAACGGGGGTTTGATTGTGTCTGCACTCACGGGAGGTCGACTCCGACGGCTCTGTTGCTGTGCGCCGGTCCCTCGTCGCGGTCCTGTGTCGTCCCTGCATCCCTACGAGAGGAACGTCGAGATCGTTTGATACTTCACGCCCCTAACGCGGGGTGCCCCAGCTGAGTCCGTCCTTTGCGATTGGAACGCAACCGGGCGGGTCAACCCGGCCCCCATGCGGGCCGATGACATGGGCAGCATGTCCATCATTTCCGACAGTGACCGCATTGCCGCCTTCGAAGCGGCGATTAGCGCTGCCCCGTCGCCGCGCAACCGCGCGAAGGTGATGATCGAGTTTTGCGTCTACCTCGACACCGTGAACAACAGCGAGAAGGCCCTGACGGTCGCTCGAGAAGCCGCTGCAGTGGCGGACCAGGCTCTAGACCCCCGGCTCGTCGGCTGGGCGCTGTTCCGACAGATGATGGCGCTCCGAAATCTTGGCCGGCTGGAAGAGGTCGTCGGGCTCAGTGAGGAAACCGGCGATCAGTTCAGCTACTCCGGTGATCTGATTGGTGAGGCGAGAGTCGCCGCCCTTCTCTCGGTCGTCCATTTTTCTCTTGGAGATCACGATGAGGGAATGCAGACGCTCGTCGACTCGGCCGCCATGGTGACGCGCACCAACGTCGCGGACGTTGAGTTGGTGAACACGCTTCACTGTCAAGCCATGGCGTTCGAAGGTCTCAGTGCGTTTGATTCCGCTGTTGCGGCTGCCGAGCGCGCTCTGGCCATCGCGGAACGGCTCGAAGAGCCGTTCGAGGCTGTTTGGGCGCTGTACCGACTCGCCGATCACTTGGTCGTCTGGGCAGATTTTCTCATTCGGGGCGATGCCGGTCAGGCGGAAGCCCTGCGTGTTCGGGCAGTCGATCTGATTGACAAGGGCTTCGCGTTCGCCGAGGCGCATGTGGATGGCAGTTTTCTCGGACACCTCAACCTGACTCGCGGGCTGGCACTCATCGGCTCGGGACGGATTGAACAGGGACTAACCTGCCTCGGCCTCGCTGCCTCATCGGGCGGATTTGGGCAGGGCGCGGCGGAGCAGTCTCGGCTCGACCGGGCCCTGGGTCGTGCCTATCTCGAAAGCGGGGACCTCGATGCAGCCAGCAGCCACCTGGACAGGTCGATGGTGGCGCTCGGGGGGACCGACCTGTTCGCGTGGATGCCCGGAACCCTGAGCGATCGGGCGGAGGTCCGCAAGCGTCAGGGAAATTTGGCGGGGGCCTTCTCGGACCTCAAGCGGGCGCTTCAGACGGCCGAGACGCTTCGCGTCGCGGAGGTCGTTGGACGCTCAAAGGGTGTGATTGGCAAGGTTGATCTGGAACTTCGCCATTTGGACGTGACACGTCGCGAATTGCGGACGGAGGTGCTGCAACGTCAGGCCATGACCGATTCCATGACCGGGATTCCAAATCGGCGGGCGCTGGATGGTGCGGGCACCGCGGCGGCCGTCTCAAACTGCGGATGCCTGTCAGTGGCCGTTGTGGACATTGACCATTTCAAGTCGATCAATGATGGCTTTGGTCACCTGACGGGCGATGCCGTCCTCAGAGGGGTTGGTGCCATCCTCGTGGACTCGGTCCGCAACGGCGTGGACCTTGCCGCGCGATACGCAGGTGACGAGTTCGTCTTGGTGCTACTGGGAGTCGATCAGGACGCTGCGGCCGAACTCTGCGAGCGAATTCGAGTGATGATTGCGGCGCATGCGTGGGCGGAGGTGAAACCCGGTCTTGCGGTGACCGTCAGTATCGGCCTGGCGACGGGAGTGGTCCCGAACGCGTTCTGGAATCTCTTCGCGGACGCAGACAGCGCGCTGTTCGTCGCGAAGAAACAGGGACGCAATCGGTCGTCCATTTTCCAGGTCGTCGGGTAGGAGGACGGTCGAACATGGGATTGGTCATCGCTGACCATGACCATTGCGCTGGGTGGTCGTAGCGTTCCGGGTGTAAAGGTCCCCCGGAACGAGAAGGAGTCGCCACCATGGGCTTGCTCAAGTAGATCTTCCCCCAGTTTTTGCTTTTGTCGACGAAGCCGCCTCGCGGCTTTTCGTCGTTAATGGGCGTCCGCGCAGGGGACGGTTTTAGGGTGCTGGGTGGGTTGGTCAGCGCTGACCATGACCATTGCGGTGGGTGGTCGTAGCGTTCCGGGTGTAAAGATCCCCCGGAACAAAAGGAGTCGCCATCATGGTCATTCTCAAGTAAATCTTCCCCACGTTCTTGTACTTCGTCGACGAAGGCGCCTCGCGGCTTTTCGTCGTTATGGGGTGTCAGGTTCCACGGGTGGCGCGGTCAATTCCGGAGGTTCGCAGATCGGTGCGGCGGCCGAGGCGGGTGACGGAGAGGGTCGGCCGGGGTCGCGCGCCCGGTCTCGTCGGGGTTGATGCCAGATCGGCACCGGTAGGAGACGCGCCCGCGCCCGCGATGAAGGCGGCGATCCTGTCCTTGCACGAACCGCAATCACTGTCCGCTCGGGGTGAACCGCCGAGAGGATGGTTGCGGCGAACGAACTGGGTTGGCTGGCAGGCATTGGACCAAATCACCCTCATTTCCAGGGGCCACCCCGGACCTCCTCCCGGTTCAAGCGTAGTTGGGATTCTGTGCCGGTGGATCACCCGAGCGTCTCGATTCTGCATCAGTTCGGTGGCGCACCGGCCGAGCCCTGAGAACTTATGAGAAGCCCCTGAATGACCGACACTTACAGTGTGAGTTCGGATACCGCGCCAATCCCGCTGGTCCCGCAGTCGCTTGTACGCGCTGAGTGCGTTCGGTTCATGTGGGCGCAGGCACTGCGCTCCATCGCGATGCTTCCGCCTGTTGTTGCCCTGATGTTGTGGATCGAGTCGCCGTACATCCCAACCACGCGCCTTGTCGCCTGGGCATCAATCATGACCGCGGCGGTCGGAACCAGCCTTGTGGCCGCGCTGGCCTACCGGATTGGCCCGTCAAGTGATTCGCCGAGGAGTCGCAGGTGGCTCTACCTGCGCTCGCTCACCGGCGC
Organism: Thermoleophilia bacterium; assembly: GCA_043746815.1. Taxonomy (GTDB): domain Bacteria; phylum Actinomycetota; class Thermoleophilia; order Miltoncostaeales; family Miltoncostaeaceae; genus JAYTQG01. The sequence goes on from JAYTQG010000162.1 coordinate 21,179, forward strand.
GATTCAAGGGACGGGGTGGGGGCTCTCGGCGGTGCTGATCATGCCCAGTCATTTGCACCGTGACATGCGGGTCGTCCTGATGACCTTCTTGGTTGGCATCACAACGAGCATGGTGATCGCGTATGCCGGCAGCGGGGTGGCATACCTGTGCGCAACGCTTCCCGTCTGGATCCCCACGATCGTGGTGTTCTTCACGAGCGGTCGCCAGTTCGATGTCGCCCTCGGCGTCGGTGGTCTGTTCTTCGTTGGCGTGATGTTTCTCTACAACCACGAGATCCGAGTCCGGATCGTTGGCAACATCCGCCTCAGTTTGGAGCGGGCCGCGCTAAACGAGCATCTTGTCGAGGCCAATGCCGCGATCCATGAACTTGCCAATCGTGACGACCTGACGGGTGCTCACAACCGGCGGCACCTGATGGTCGAACTTGACCGGGAGATGGCGAGGTCCGACCGGGATGGCACGGAATTGTGGTTCGCACTCTTCGACATCGACCATTTCAAGTCCCTGAACGACATGCATGGGCACCTGGCTGGCGATACGTTCCTTCGAGCGCTGGTCGCGCGGGCCGCGTCCGAGCTTCGGATCGGCGACTGTCTCGCTCGCCACGGTGGCGAGGAGTTCGCGATCGTTCTTCCTGCCGTTGACCGCGCCGGGGCGCTTGAGTGCATCGAGCGGATCCGGTTGGCCATTGAGACCATGGACGTCTGGTCCGATGGAGCTGCTCTGCGCAGTACAGCCTCGTTTGGGCTGGCCGCGCACGAGAAGGGATCTGGCGTCGACCGACTGATGCGAGCCGCGGATGTCGCGTTGTACTCCGCCAAAGACGCGGGACGCAACCGCGTCGTCGTCTCGGCCCCTGTCGTGAATGGTCTTGGAGCGGGTGTCTGAAGGGCGTCTCAGGCCTCGTTCACCCGTACCCACTTCATGCGACCCCTTGTTCCGCTCTTGATCGAGACGTTCGCTTTCGGCACACCAAAGTGCGCCGCAACCAGACCGATGAGTTCGGCGTTCGATTTGCCGTCAATCGGCGGCGATTTGATCAGCGCCGACCATTGCCCGTCATCGTTCTGGGTAAGGGATGACACCTTCGCACGCGGTTTGACCTTGACCTGAATCAGTGTGGTGTTGTCTTCTGCAGACATTCCCCGTCATTCTGGCTGGTGATGGATGTGGACGGGGAACCCGTGCTTGCGGGCGGATGTCTCTGTCGAAGGGTACGCGCGGGCTTCGGTCGCGGTTGCCCCTGGACGTTCCACTCGACCTTCGCGGGGTGTCAGCCAAGCGATCCCGAGATATCGTCGCGGGTATGACAAAAGCAATTGGTGCCAAGCCCCGGGGAGGCGCGACTCCTCTCCGACTTCTGATCGCAGCCGCCAGCATGACGGTGGCCGTTGCCGGGCATGCCAGCGCGAGCAGCATTGTCTATGTGAAGGACGCGAATGTCTGGATCGCAAACCCAGACGGCAGCGGTCAGTACCAGGTGACCCGTGACGGTTCGACGGCGAATCCGTACTTGCACGCTTCGCAATCGGACAACGGGACGATCGCGGCATCGCGTGGTCAGAAGGATGTGGTCGTCCTCAAGCAGAACGGCGATGTCGTTAGCTCATTCACGCGCACGACGCAGCCGCTCGACCCCGCGATCTCCCCGGATGGAAACCTGATCGCGTTCAGTGACCAAAAGCTCAGCTGCGGCCTGTCGTACTTCTGTTACGCCGTTCGGGTCGTCACGCCGACGGGCGACCTGCGGCGAACCGTCGGGGACGGCGCGCAGCCCGCATGGATCGACAATGTTCGGCTCGCCTCGGCGTACAACAACATCATCGATTGGCACCGGACGGACCTCGATTCGCTCGCGCTTTGGTTCGGCAGCAGTGACATCAGCACGACGAGCAGCCTCGTCGCTGATGTGGACGTTGCCCCGAATCTCTCCCGCGTCGCCTACGTCGAGAACAACGGTGCGCAACTGTTCTTTCCGGCCATGGCGGGCGACCCTCCAGCCAAGCCCGTCGGAAACTGTTCGATCTCCACTCCGAATGGCGGCATCTTCGACGGTCCGTCATTTTCGCCTGATGGTGCTGAGCTTTCGTGGGCGGAGGGCAGTGGCATCTACCGCGCCAGCTTCGGTACCCCCGACGCAAGCGGGTGCCCGGCGCTGCAACGCCAGCTGATCATCCCTGGGGGCGCCGATCCCGATTGGGGTCCAGCCAACGTAAACCCGGGCGCCAGGTCGACGACCCCGACCCCGGTGACGCCCTCACCCGGGACCGATCCGATACCAGGGGGCGCGGCCGTCGCATTGAAGGTTGGCCTCACCGCGCCGAAGAGCATCACGCTAACGGCACTTCGGGCGAAGGGCCTTTCGGTTCAAACGTCGGTTACCGCTGCATGCCGGGGTGCGGTGGTTCTGGGTATCGCGAAGGCCGATGCCATTCGTCTGAAGATTGGTCGCGACGCGACGATCGTTGCGCAGGCTGGTCCAAACGCCCTGGCGGCGGGGTCCTTCTCGGTGACGCTGCGATTGAAGCCGAAGTACGCGGCGAAGTTGAAGGGTGCCCGTCGACTGAATGCAATCCTCGTGTCGACCTGCGTCGTTGGCTCTGACACTCCGGTGGTCAAGGCTTCGAAAATCGTCCTCAAGGGCTGAGAGGTAGCTCGACAGACGACCGGCTCATTTCGCCCGTCCGCACCCATCTGCCTAACGCGCGGGCAGTGGGACCGTGAAGGTGACACCCCTGCCGGGAGGGGTGATCACGACGTGCCCGGCGCGGCGGCCGAGGGTGAAGTTCACGGTGACCTCGAGGCCCGTTGGGTCTACCTTGGCGAACTTCGCCCCGCGCGTCCAGCCCGACTTGCGCTTCAAACGGGCGGCGAATGCGCCAGCGCCGGTGACGTTCTCGTACCGAAGGTTCGTTTCTACGATTCGTTTTGCCGCGAAACGGTTGAGCACGTACGAGGCCTCCGTCACTGCCGAGCCGCGGGGCACCTTCGGGACGTTCGCCTGCCAGTTGAAGTCAGCGGGGAAGGCGAACAGCTCTCCAGGGGTGATGGTCGGGCTGTAGTCAACGGTGGCGAGCACACCGGCGGGGTCGCCGGGCAGCGATCGCGCCGCGGTGACCTTCACAACGTCCGTCCCGTCGGCGCCCGGAAAGTGCGTCACCAGGGAGTAGGCGGCGAGGCTGTTTCTTGGCAGTCGTTCGGTTCTGGGCCCCCCGAGTCCCAGGCCTGACGCAGGGACGGCCGCGACGTAACGGTCCAAAACCTCCTGAGGGGCGGCCCCTGCCTCGAAGAGATCGGTCGAATATGACGCGCCAATGCCTGCGGGGTTCTTCGCGCGGTCGCTGACCAACCCGACCACCGTGTTCGGGCCGACAACCCGGGGCACGGGCCACCAGTCCGGGAAGCCAATTTGGACGAGCGAGTCGTGCATGGCGACGGGACTCGCTGAGCGGACGAAATCTGATGTGCGGTGCCCGGCAGCCGACGCGGACGAAGCCGCTGATACGGAAACGATGAGCACGCCGATGGATCGAGGGACTCGACGCCGGGTCATGAGAGGCTCCAGCAGCTGGTTGGGGGGCGAGGGAGCCTCAGAATAGATCTCGCGTGCTACGGAGCGCGGTACCACTGGCGTACGCGGGCAGTCACGGCCGGGAGCGCGACGATGTCAGCCGGTCCGAAGGACTCGCGCTCGCCGACAACGATCGCAAACCGGGCGCGACGCCTACCAGTGACGAACAGCCGGTAGGTGCCCCCGGTCACGCTCGTCCGTGAGGCTGCGATGCGGATGTAGCGGGTTCGGGTGATCGACTCGTCGAAGGCAACACGCAGGTTGTTCGCGAGTGTCCGCCGCCCCTTCGACCACACGACAGTCAGGCACGGAAGGGAGGCAGCCTGCGCGGTTCGCTCGGGCGGCTGGTCGGGGAGGTGCAGCTCCAGGTTCAGCGTCTGGCCCGCCTTCATCTGGACGTGAACCTCGCGGCGGTCGCCCGCGCGGTCCAGGCGTCCGTAGACGGCGTAGGAAACCGTTCCGTCTCCGATCAGCGACGCACTGCCCTTCTCAACGAAGAGGGGCTTGTGGGAACTTGCCTGGCTTGCGGCGATGATCGCCAGCCCAGATGCTGTCAGGAGACGCTTCATGGCTAGGATTGTTCCATGTCGACGCCGAAACGTGGCGATGGCCGGACGCGCATTGAGGGAGCCCTCGTGGACCTTCGAACTGTCACGGCAGGTGACGCCGAGCGGCTTCTGGAGATTGCGCGCGACCCAGACGTCGCGGCGTGGTGGGGCGACTACACCCCCGAGCGCGTCCAACGCGAGTTCGTCGAGCCGGATGACGATTGTGCGGCGTTCGTCATCGAAGTGGGTGCACACGTGGCGGGCCTCATCCAGTTTTACGAGGAGACCGACCCCGACTATCGGCACGCCTCGATTGACATCTTCCTGCACCCCGACTGGCACGGCCGCGGCATAGGAGCGAACGCGCTACGCACACTGGTGCGCTATCTGTTCACTGAGCGCGGGCACCACCGGGTCACGATCGATCCGGCGCTCGCGAATGCCCAGGCGATCCGTTCATACGAACGCGTTGGATTTCGACCGGTGGGCGTGATGCGCAACTACGAACGCGGCCCTGACGGGACCTGGCACGACAATCTGCTGATGGACCTCTTGGAGGGCGAGCTGCTGTAGGGCGATTGCCAGATGATGGGGAGATCTCCTCGGTGACCGTGAGTGCGGCTTCGGGTTTGCCGGTTCTGCATTCATCCCGACCGATCACACCCGAGGACGTGCGTTCACTTGACGATGAGGACTGACCTCCTCTGCCGCCAACGGTGGGCCGAGGTAGGGGTTTCAGACCGAACGCCACCGGGAACATTCCGGGTACGACGCCAAATTGTTCCACGAACGTACCGACTGCTGCCCTTGGGATGCCGGGGGGCCTCCCGAGGGCAGAGCCCCTGAGAGGACTCCACATGGCAACAGTTCAGGAGAGCTGGGAAGCCGCCGAGGCGGCGACTCGAGCCGAGGACGATGGCTACCGACTTGGGCGCCCCCAACCGGCCGCCACGGTGGACCCTGTGGACGAAGCCCGTCGGATCGAGGAGGTGACGCTGCGTGACACGCACTTCCGTGGGCGGCGCGTGTGGGCGGTCATGATCGGTGTCTGGCCGGTTGCGGCAGTCATCGGCCTGATCGGTGGGCTCGCGTTCGACGGAGGGGTGGCGGTCTGGATTGGGAGCGCCCTGGGGTTTGCCCTCGGACTCAACTTCTTCCTGGCCGTCATCGCAGCGGAGGTCGACGACGGGGAGGCCTCGTGAGCGCTCCGTTTCAACACATCGCCTGCTGCCTGGAACATGAGTCCGACTCCTCAAAGCGGGCACTTGATGAGGCCCGCCGCCTGCGCGCATTCGGCTCAGGGAAGATGGCACTCGTGCATGTCGTTGCGCCGCCCGTCGTGTATCCAGCGCTGCCGGGAAGCGGCGTGCAGACCTGGTACCCCGACCCCACGGAGTTTCGCGAAAGCGCGATGGAATGGCTGCTTCGGGTGGCCATCGACGACGAGGAGACCGTGATTCTCGACGGCCCCGCAGGCGCTGCTGTTTGCGCGTGGGCGGCGACCACCGACGTGGATCTCCTGGTGGCAACCTCTCATCGCGGGCTCCTCGACCGTGCACTCCTCGGCAGCTTCGCGGGCTACCTCGGGCGCCACTCTCCATGCGCCGTGCTCCTCGTGCGACCCGCGGTCGAACGAACCGAAATCGGCGTAGCCTCAGCAGCGTGACGAAGCGCACATTGGACGGTCTCAGCTGGCCGCTTGACCTCTTGGACTGGAAGCGGCACGTCGTCGCCATGTACGCGGATGCTCGCGAGGGCGGCGGGGGCGAGCAAACGCTTACGCGCTTCCGAGATGCAAAGAACGACCTGTTCGCCGGGCACGTCCAGAGCCCGATTCCGGTTGCCGATCGCGGCAGCTTCTCTGGGTTGAACTACTACCCCTACCGGTCGGATCTTCGCATTGCCGCCGCGATGGAACCTGAGATCAGCGGCGTCGATCTGCTGTTGCCATCCAGCGGCGAGGAACCATTTCGATTCCGACGCGTCGGCCGGGTTCGGTTCGAAACAGGGGGAGCGGAGGTTTCACTTGCGGTGTTCTGGCTGTCCTCGTACGGCGGTGGCGTGTTCATTCCATTTCGGGATGCGACGGCTGGGCGCGAGACATATGGCGCTGGTCGCTATCTCCTCGACACGGTGAAGGGGTCCGACCTTGGCACCGACGCGGACGGGCGCCTGAACCTGGACTTCAACTACGCCTACAACCCATCGTGCACATACGACCCGCAGTGGCACTGTCCACTTGCGCCACCCGAGAGTCGCATCGCGGTCGCAATCGAGGCGGGCGAGCGGGCTCCCTACGTTTGAGGATGAGGGCGTGCAGTACGCCGGTTGGTGCGCCCACGTGGATGGGTGAGCGCACCGGCGGTCCCAACGGCTACGGCGTTGAGAGGACCTCGGCCTCCGGCGGCGTCTCGCGCCGTCCGATTACGGCGGCTCCGGCGATGAGCGCACCACCGACCAGGAAGAACGACACCGCGCGGGTCATTGCGGTGAGCGCACTGAGGTCGTAGAGGAAGAGCTTCGCGAGGCTGAGTACCAGGACTCCGACACCCGCGATGCGGATTTCAGTGCTGGCGCGGCGCACCCCTTGGATGACCGTCGTGAGGCCGATGATCGCCCACAGGATGCTGACCGCCATCTGACCGCGCTGGAATGCTTGGTTGACGGCCACGAGACTTGAGTCCTGGCCGAGTTGGACGAGGGCAAGGATTCCCATCGAGGTGGTGTAGAGGCCAACCAGGCCAGCGACGATTGCGACCTTCTGGCGGTGCGGCTCGTCCGGACTCCACCACGCCAGGGCGCCGAGTGCAGCGGCGACTGCGGCGGCGGCGAGGACACCCACGAACGTGGGGCCATTGGCCTGGAAGAAGCTTGTTGGATGCATCAGATCCAGCGCGAACGCTCCAGCCAGGGCGATGTCAGCGGCGGCGGCGAAGCGAAGGCGGCGCTCGCCAAGGCGGACGGCAAGGTAGGTAAGGGCAGTGGCCTGGGCCGCGAAGGCCAGGATGCGACCTGGGCCTCCCATCAACTCGCCGAGACCAGCGGCCTCCATCGCGAGGCCAACGGCACCAAGGACGGTCACGATTGCGGGGTTCAACTTCAATTGGCGAAGGACAACCGCGCCGGCCAGGTATGCGCCACCAAGGACGAGGAATGCAATGCCCTGGGGGTCGAGACCGGGGACGCCCTGGTCGAAGAGGGAGAGGACGGCGACGAGTGCCGTCGCGAGGCCAGTCGCGATCAGGGGCATCGTCGCGAAGTGCAGTTTGGCGTCCTCGTTGGAGCGCAGTTGCACGGCAGCGGCGGAGGCCGTCAGGACCAACCATGTCGCTGAGGCAAGCAGTACCGCGGGAGCAATTGAAGCTGCGTCGTGCGCCCGGACGACTTCGAACAAGATTTGCGGGAGGGAGCACACGCCGGTGACGGTGAGCGGAATCAGCCAGCTGCGGTCGATCGCGAGCGCTGCGGCGGCAGCCAGGGCGACGAGAGCGAACCACGCCCCGCCGATCTGAACGCCGTCCTGGATCATCGGAATCGAGAGGGCTGCGCCTCCGAGGCCGAATGCAGCGAGCGGCTCTGCGTTCCAGTACATCGCGAGGGCTGCGCCGCCAGCAGCGACAAGGAGTGCGGCGGACAGGCCAGCGAACTGCGGAAGGAAGTGGTAGATCCGGGTCGCCGCGATCACGGTGGCCAGACCACCGGCGATACCGGCGCCCGCGGCAGCGATGGCCGCTGAGGAGTTGTCGAGCTTTCCGCGCAGCCAGGTGGCCACGCCGACCAGCCCGATGGACGCGACGGCGCCGAGTGCGACGCGCAGATTCGGACCAACCCAACCATTGCTAGCCGCCATGATGAAGAAGAAGACGATGCCGAGCAGGGTGACGATCCCACCAGCCCAAGCCAGACCACTCGCCCCGAACATACGGTCGAGGTCCCAGCCGCGGCGTGGCGCTTCCGGTGCAGGGTCGGCAGGTTCACTTCGTCCGGGGAGGATCTCCCTCCAACTCTCGGACGGTGCCTCGGCCGCTGCCGGGGGTATCGGTGTTGGGACGACAGGCGTGGGGGACGCCCACACCGGTGCGGATGTCGCAGGTTCAGCCTGCTGTAGCGGCACGCTGGCACCGACAAGCTCGTGTCGGACCGATCCGACCTCCTGTCGGAGTGCATCGAGATGCTTCTCGATCAACTCCAATCGTTGAACCGCTGATGTGGTCACGGCAAGCCTCCAGATCGAGTGTTCTGGTGAGTGTCGTCCGGGACCGTCACCGTCCACTCACGGTTTCGTCACAGGTGTCATCGGCAGGCCGAGGGGCAGCCATGTACTTCGCGGTCGGTGCGGGGGAAATTGCATCTGAAAATTGACGCCAACATGACACGTTCGTGGTGTGCGGGGCCACAGCTATTGAACTACGCTGAAACCGGGAGGTGGTCCGGGGTGGCCCCTGGAAAGTTGGGGTGGTTCCCGCTAAAAGTCTGTTGTACGCAAGGACTATGTTGCGCGAAGAATCTCCAGGTAGAGATCGTGAGTCTCGGCGCCGGGTTCGATGCCAAGTTCGTGGCGTAGGCGGGCGCGGCAGGCTTGATATTGACGCAGCGCCATCGCCCGCTCGCCCGAGGCCGCGTATACACGCATAAGTTCGCGGTACCACGCCTCACGCTCTGGTTCGATCACGAGCAGTCGGCGGTAGCGGGCGGCGGCGGCGTCGTGACGGCCCACACTCGCAAGGTCGGCGGCGAAGCGGGCGAGGAGTTCGCGTTGAAACTCGTCCACCTCCTGGCGCCGGTCGTCGCTCCAGGGGGCATACGGCCACTCCGGGAGAAAGGGCGCGGCGGTCAGCTCGTCTGCCTCACCGAGCAGGCGGCGCTGTTCCGTGGAATCGAGGCTCGCCTCAGCGGCCCGCAGGAGACGCGCCGCCGTCGTGAAATCCACGCTATCGCGAGCGTCGAGCGATAGGAGGTAGGTCTCACCCTCGCTCATGATGACCGATGCGGTGCCCTTTGCCGCGCCAGGTTCAAGGGCCTTTCGCAGCTCGTAGATCGTGGTTTGCAGGGCCCGCAGGCCCCGCTCGGGCGCGAGGTCCGGCCACAGCCATTCCAGCAGGAGATCACGGTGGACTGCGCCGCGGCCACAGACCAGCGCCGCGAGGAGAACGCGGGCCTTCTGCCGGCCAAACGCCGTCTCCGCCATCGGGACACCGTCCCGGGTGACGGCGAAGCCGCCGTATGTCGTGATGGCGAGCGCTGGCCGAGGGCGGGCCTCGATCTTGTCGGTGCTGCGCTTGGCGGCCTCGCGGACCTCGGCAACCGGGTCGTCCAAGAGGGCCGCGACCGATGGGGTGCTCATGCCACGAACGCCACCAGCCAGGTCTGCAAACCGTGCGCGAACCTCAGGGTTGCCTCCTCGAGCGGCGACCGCGCAGGCCTCGAAGATCTCGCCGCCGCAGGCCGCGGCAAGCCGGGCGGCAACGGCAGTCGGATCCAGGTTGGCGACGATCGCCCGGGGGAGGAGCTCGGCAGCCAGGTCCCGCTCACGGTCGGCCCAGAGGCCGTCAGCGTCGAACGTGTCCGATGTCGCAAGCGCGCGCGATATCCAGGTGTCACGATCCACGCCACTACTTGCAGCGGCTGCCGCGAGCGCACCTCGTGTCGCGGCCCAGGGGGCCTCGGCGTCGTACGCCGCCGCGACCGATGCCTCGGCGAGCTCGGTGGCAAGCGGGCCGAGGCCCACGCGATGGGCGCACGCCGACAGGTCCGCCATGCGGACGGCGATCTCAAACGCGTAGCCCTGGGCGACAAGTCCGGGCCGGGCGGCTTCGATCTCGGCGCGAACCTGGTCGCGGTCGCCACGCTCTGCACCCAGTCGCGCAAGTGCTGCGTGACGCAGATAGCTCCGGCCACCCGCACCAAAGCGGGTGAACGAAATGGCCGAAGCCTCAAGCTCATCGGAAAGCTCATCCCAGCGGCCAAGGCCGGCCAGCGCCGCAAAGCGCAGCCAGGCGACGACGCCAGCCGCGATCTTGCCGAGCCCGCGCTGATCCGCGACCTCCTGAAGGCGCACACATTCCGCAAGGGTCTCGGTGTAGCGCCCGGCCTCTGCGAGTAGGACACACCGATACGTGTGGGCGTAGGGGAGATAGGCGAGGACATCCTGGTCGCTGCGTGCCGTGAGGTCTTCGATCGCGCGGTCCAGCGCCGCCGTGGCCGCGACGATCCGTCCGCGGGGGCGGTCGATGAAGAACGCGCGGGTCACAGCTGCGTAGGTCGCAAGGATCGGGAACCGTGCGGCAACCAAGGACGCCTCTGCGGCCGCGACCTCCGCCTCGACATCGTCGTAGCGGCAGGCATATCCATACATGTTTGCCAGCATCAACCGGGCCGCTGGCACCATCCGCGCATTTGGATCAAGGCGTGCCAGATACCGCTTGGCGGTATCGATTCCGCGTTGCTGTCGGCCACCGCCGGCGGCGCCGAGTGCCTGCAGCAGGCGGATCACGGCGAGCGCTGCCCGTTCGTGGTCGCCAGCCGGAAGGAGCGCGTCGACGGCGTCCTCCAAGTCCGCGAACGCCGCCTCGAATTCGGCGCGGCTAAAGCGCAACGAGGCCGCCGTCAAGATCACCGCGGGACGGTCCGCCCAGATCTCGCGCGGTACTGCGTCCAGCCATTCGCCAAGGGTCTCGGCCTCCGGGCTTGCGAGCATTGGCTCCGCGATTGACTCGATGAGGTCAAGGGCGGCGGCGCTCCGGCCGGCCGCGATCAGATGGGGAACGATCTCGGTGGCGTCTGCCCGACCGGTCAGGGCGGCTGCCGCACGCCCATGTCGCTCGGCGCGATCGGCCGGTGTGCGACTGGAGAGCTCGCTGGCGAGCACACCCTGAAACAGGTGATGAAAGCGGTACCACTCACCCTCACCGACAAGTCGTGTGACGAAGAGGCGGTTGGAGAGCGCTGCGGTCGTGGAGTCCAGCCCGCGGCCGGGGTCCATGGCGGCGAGGAGCGACGGGTTGAAGCGTTCCAGCACGGCGGCGTCTAGCAACAACTCTCGGACATCCACCGGCTCGCGGCGCAGAACCTCGTCAGCGAGATATTCGGCGACTCCGTCTCGTCTGCTCCCGGGTGGCGCATCCCCATACCTCGCGGCCAAGAGTAAGCCGGTGATCCACCCTTCTGCACGTTCGTTCAGCGCAGGAGCGCCGTCGCCCACAAGCGCCAGGGCCTCCTCGTCGCTGACGGCCAAGTCAGCTTCGCCAATTTCCAGCAACCCAGCGGAGCGGATACGCCCCATTGGCAGGGGCAGGCGTTCCCGGCTTGTCATCGCAAGGTGCACCGTCGGCGGGAGGTGTAGCGCGAGGAGCGCGAGCACCTCCGCCGAGGCCCCAGCGCTGACCGTGTGGACGTCGTCCAACGCCAGGATGAAGTCGTCCGGAATCGTGGCGAGGACTTCATTGCAGAACTCGACTGCCTGCAAGTCGGCGTCACCCTCAAGTGAAAGGTCAGCTCCGAAGCCGGGAAAACGCTCCGCCAGGCCGACGACCAGATGCCCGAGCAGGGTCTGCACGCTGGCAAGTCGCTCGTCCAACGAACACCAAACGACCGGGACTTGCGCCACATCAATTGCTTGGGCAAGCAGTGTGCTCTTGCCATAGCCCGCCCCAGCGACGATTTCGACCAGGCGTCCCTGCAAGCCGATCCGTACACGCTCCACCAGCGACGGACGGGGTAGCCAGTCGGCCGAAACCCGCGGCGCGAGGAGGCGTGTTCGAAGAACGCCGGTGAGGGCAGGTGAGGAGGTCGTCAATGTGGACACTCCCGGGAGAATCGGCCAGCGATCACGTCAGGATAACCGTTGGGGCGAACTACGATGCAACGGCCATCCAATAGGGGCTCGTCTCAATTCCCGGGCAGTTCGCGCGGCCAGTTTGGAAGTAGTCGTCATGTCCGGGGTCGAGCATCAAGTGCGTCCAATCCCGCTGCGTGGGGCCGATGTACAGAATGTCGCGCGGATCGTCGCTGATATGTCCGCCGGAATCGTGGTGCGGGGCGCACGGGTCTACCGCCCCGAACGCGTGCGTCATCTCGTGGGCGAGAAGGTAGGTCGCCCCGTACGGCCACGAATCATTAGCCGCAGGGTGGATGTCACACGCGGCCTCAAACAGCACACTGGTGCGCTCACCGGTGACGCCGCATCCCTCATTCGAGTTGACGTCCACCCAAACCACCGTGCGCTGCGATGTCGGAGTCGGGCTTACCGCTTCGATATCTGCGACAACCGAATCGAAGGATGCGCTGCGATACCGCGCCGCGGTTCGGGGAAGCGTGATCGTTGTGACGGCGACCGCTCCAGCACTGTCACGGATCCAGCGCGGCTGAAGGGTTCGGCCGGTCTGAGTGGCAAACCAGTCGTTGACAATCGCGATGTCTGCCGAAATTGCCGGGACCTTGTCGGCCGTCGGAACCTGGTCCGCTGCGAGGGCGTAGACGGCGCGGAATGCGGTCGGCTGCCCATCCGAAGCGGACTGCTGACTCGGTTTCGTTGCGGGCGTCCGCGGAGGGGCCGTCGCAACGGTCAACGTTCGTGTCGGGCTGATCGCGACCGCGCGGGAGGCACGCCCCGGAAGCGTCGCCCGAAGGCGATAGGCGCCAGCCCGTCCTGCTGCGAACTTCAGTGAGTACGTGCCCGTGACTGTCGAGACGGTTGAGCCGAGTGCGACCCAGCTACCGGATCGCCGTTGCTGAATATTGACGAGGGTTCTAACCGCTGGTCGCACAGCTCCCGCCAGGATCACGGCTTCGCCAGTCGAAACCGTGGAGTGTTCCAACTGCGCGGTTACGGCCGCCCGCGGACGTGCCGAGCGTGCGTCGACGATACTGGCCGCACTGAGAGTCAACGCGAGCGTTAGGCAACTCGCGGCACGGGTGATGGTCGGTACGGGGCTCCTCAGATTGCGCAGGGCGCCCGGGATTGTTGCCCCAGGCGCCCCGTCGCGCAAACAAACGTGTTCCTTCTGGTGTCGCGTTTCCCAGGGAGGCCTATGCGGCGGCTGGTTCCTCGACCATCGGAATCTCGTCCGTCCGGGTCGCCGTGAGGTAGACGACCAGCGCCAGGATCGTTCCGAGGAAGATGAAGCTGGTGGTGGACGTTCCGAGGCCGAGGCCGATGGCACCCGATGGCTCAAGTTCACCATCAATCAGCTGAGGCTTCGTGGCATGTGACATGTAGTCACCGATCGAGGCACCAAGCGGCCGGGTGAGGATGTACGCGGCCCAGAAGGCGAACACCGAGATCGAGCCAATGGCTGGCATCGCGCGTTTCAAGCCATAGTGGCCAATCGTGACGAGCGCGATTGCTCCCGCGAACCAGAGCATGGCCTTCGAGAAGCTGCTGTTCAGCAGGCTTTCAGCGACGTAGTCCCCGGCCGCTGTGCCGAGCGCGAAGGTCACGAGGATCGTGAGCCAGTAGAAGCCTTCGCGGCGGGTTGTGAAGATGGTGTGAATGGAGAGCGTGTGCTCGACCGCGAACCAGGCGATGAACACCACTGCGAGGGCGACAGCGAAGACTCCGGTCAAGGGGAGCAGCTGGTAGCCGCGGATGTCATGGAGGTAGTCGGTAATCAGGGTTCCGACGATGCTGATCAGCACCACGTTGATCCAGTAGACCGGCGCGAGGTAGCGCTTCAACGCGAACTGGACCGCGAGCGCGACGGCCAGAATGGCGCTCATCACGTAGAGCGTCTTGGTGACCGGATCGCCGAGCTTTCCGTTCAACCAGTCAGCACCGGTCTCGCCAACGGTGGTGCACAGGATCTTGATGATCCAGAAGTAGATCGTGACCTCGGGGACCTTGTTGAGCATCTTCCGGCCGAGCGAGGTGGGCGGTGAGGGGGCAGCAGTCGTCGTCATGGTGCTGAGGTTTTCAGTCGAGACCTGACGGTCTCCTGATTTCGGAGTCCGAGGTTCGGCCGCGACATCGACCCTGCGACATGTCCGGTTTCTCACCTCGCGCTCACGTTCGCCTGTTGAAATAGGCGGATGACAACGACCCTGAATGCCCGATCACCTCGCAGCAGACCCCGACGCGGGATTGCCGCCGTGTTTCTCGTCGCGCTCTTTGCGGCGTTCGCGGTCTTCGCACATGGTGGCGCTCGGGCCCCCGGCGAGGCAGCCACACTCCGGGACATCCACCGGTGGGCGCCGCAGTCCCTGGACTCGGCGATGCTCTGGGTCACCCGCCTGGGTGGGGCGGCGACGATTGTCGCGCTGGCGACCGTGATCGGTGGATACCTCGCCCTTCGACGACGCTGGCAGGGCGCCGCGCTCGTCATCGGGTCCGTCGGCGCCGCTGGCATCACGACGGCCATCTTGAAGCTGGTTGTCGAACGCGCCCGACCGCGCGTCTTTTCATGGCTGACACCTGAGAGCGGGTATTCCTTCCCAAGTGGCCACTCGACGGCATCGATGGCGTTGGCACTCTCACTCGTGGCGCTCACCTGGCATGGTCGCCACCGCGTGGTCGTCGCCGCTACGGCCATCCCATTGGCCATCGGCGTTGGGGTTTCCCGACTGTTCCTCGGCGTCCACTATCCAACAGACGTTCTCGCTGGGTGGTTCGTCGCGGCTGCGACCGTTTCGGCCGTATATGTGCTGCTCGCACGTCTCGGATCGCGTCGCGGGTGGCGGCAGACGGTCTCCTCCGAGGGGCTACCATCCACTGGGTGATTGTCCCCCGCAGGTCACACTCCGCCAACATCGCTGCTCTCGTCGCAACTGCCGCTTTGTCCCTGGGGCCCCGGCCTCGGCCCTACCGCCCGTCGCGAGCGTTCCGGCGTTCAGTCATGTTGTGGTGGTTGTCGTTGAGAACAAGGAAGTCGGGAAGGTCTTTGGCAGCCAATCGGCGCCCAACTTCAACCGGCTTTCCCGCCGCTACGCGACGCTTGCCCGCCGCTACGCGACGCTTGGCAACTACACCGCGGTCTCGCACCCAAGCCTGCCGAACTACCTCGCGATGGTGTCTGGCTCCACCCAAGGAATCACGAGTGACTGCCTCGACTGTCAGGTTGATGCGCCGATGATTGCCGACAGCCTGGAGACCGCTGGCCGAAACTGGAAGACCTACGCAGAGGGTATCCGTAGCCGGGAAGTACGGCCAAATGGGCGGGCGACTACGCGAAGAAGCACAACCCGCTGATCTACTTCCGGGCCGTTGCTTCCCAACCCGCCCGTCGCAACCGCATTGTCCCCCTTCCGCAACTGGCGGCGGACCTGGCCGGGGGCACCTTGCCGGACTTCTCGCTCGTGATCCCGGATGAGTGCCATGACATGCACGACTGTTCCGTGGCGACCGGAGATTCATGGCTGCGCGGGTTCGTTAGGCCGCTTCTCGCATCGCCCCAGATGAAGAACGGCGTGGTGTTCGTGGTCTTCGATGAGGGCGATTCCGAAGCTGGTGGCGGGGGCACCTTGGCCACTCGGCCGAGGCGCATCCGATCACTGGGATTTGGAGTAGCTGACTCAAGCGCCGGCCCCCTTTGGGGTCAGACCCCGTTAACAATCGGGGCCTGCCCCAGGATCGCCTGTCCCCGCCTACAGATGGCCCACCGGCGACTTTGGGGTCAGACCCGGGTCAGACCCCCTTAACAATCGGGGCCTGACCAGGACCACCTGTCCGCCTACAAATCGCGCAGCGATTCGATCGCTGGGCGGCGCACCGACCGGGCGGCGGCCCAGCTGGCGCTCGTTACCGCGACGAGCGTCACGGCGGCGAGGCCGACGAGGTACGCCCAGGGGACGACCGGTCCGGTGGGGGGCGGGTCGAAGACTCCGGTGAGGAGCTTGACCAGCATCCACGCCAGCGCCGTGGCCCCAGCCGCGCCGAGGACTACACCACCACCGGTGACGAAGGCAGTCTCACTCCATACGAAGCCAGCGAGCTGACGATCCTTCGCTCCGAGGGCCTTCGCGATTGCGAAGGTGCGCCTGCGCTCGGCAAGACCCAGCCAGAGCAGTAGCCCCGTGGCGGCGGCCGCCAGGATCAGCGCGTAGGCCAGCTCGACGCGGGTTAGTCCGGCCAGCTCAACGCTGGTCAGGCTTCCCGAGATGAGTTTGCGGTCCGTGTTGATGTCCGTCACGGTGGCATTCGTGCCGACAACCTTCGCGACACGCTGGCCGACGACCGCAGGTGAGGTCCCGTTCGTTTGGATCAGGACGGTCCCGATACCAGGGTCGCCCGTCGCGTGTGCAACGTAGTTGGAGTTGGTGATGAGGTACGCATCCTTCGGGGCGGTCGGGAACTCCTTGGTGATACCGATGTAGGTGAACTGGGTTGTGATCTCCTTGCGGGTGCGCTGATCCAACAGGCGGAGCGCGATATGGTCGCCAGGCTTCAGCTGGTAGTCGGTAACAACCTCCTGGCTCACAATCACCCCGTCCGGGGTCGCGGCGAGTTTGGCCATCAGCGCATTTGCGGTCGCCCCCGTGAAAAACGCATCTTGCAGCTGGGCATTGCGAGCGACTGTCGTCGCGTTCACTGCGTAGAGGTCCTGAAGGTCGCGGCCGATGTAGGCGTAGCGGTGCAACATTGGCTCAGCGCTGAGAACCCCCGGCACCTTGGCGAGGGTGGTGGCGAGGTCGGCCCCGACACGCGAGCCGCGCGGCTGCGTGACGACCACGTCCGCACCGTTCGAGAGGCGCGCGTCCACCTCCGCCTGTTGCTTGTAGGTGGAGTTGAAGGCAGCCGTCGATGCGGCAAAACAGGTGGTAAGGGTGACAAGGGCGAGCGCTCGGGCGATGGGACGGCGCTGCCGGTTCATACTGGCGGCGACGGTGCCGGACAGCTCCCCGGTGAGGGGACGCAGTAGGCCTGCGAGGCCCCGTCCGCCGCGCCCGAGAGCCAGCTCGGCGAGACGCCAGGCGAACAGACCAATGCCGATCCAGGCGAGGAGTGGGGCGAGGAAGGACCAGTAGTTCACCGAGACCTGCGGGGTCCCTTCGGTGGCGAGCACGAGGTGATAGCCGTTGGAGCCGGAGCCCCAAAACACCAACCCGGCCGCGACAAGTGCGATGAGGTCGAGGCCGTAGCGCATCCACCACGGTGACCGGGCGCGGCCAACCGTTTGGCGGGCAGCCGCCACGGTGAGGCTTCGCGCGTCACGCCATGCGGGGAGCACAATGGCTAGCGCGGCGATGATCACACCGACGACGAAGGCTCCGATGCTCCAGGTGAGCGCTCCGGAGACGCCAGCGCCAAAGCTGGCGGAACCGAATGCGGTGCGTCCGATCACGAGCGCCGCGCCAAGACCAACTACGCCGCCGACGACGGCCACAAGGGCTGCCTCTACTGATGCGATCCGCACCAGCGTCGCTGTCGTGGCGCCGCGTGCACGGAGCAGTCCCTGATCCCGGCGGCGGCGGTCCGATCCCGCCGAGGCGATGCTCGCGGTGACGAGACCAGCAATGAGCGCACCAGGGAGGCCGAGGAAGAGAAAGGCCAGGCGCGCGTAGAGGCTGTCGCCACGGGCCTTGTCCAGCGCGAAGGCCAGGTTGTCCCCAACGCTGCCGGTGCCGCTCAGCTTCGTCTCCAGGTTGCGGGCCAGGCCCTCGACGCGGACGAACGCAGCGGTCGGGTCGCGCGGCAGCGAGGCGTGGTTCAGCTCTGCGTGAACTTGAGCGCGAACCAGGTCCGGGCGGGCCGCGGCGAGTGGGTCGAAGAGGGTGTGCCACTGCGCCGCGGGCAGCAGAATCACGTTATCCGGAACCGGTGGCGCCGTGGCTGCGGTTCCTGCACCGATCGGTCCGAGGAATCGGGCCGCTGCCGGAAAGTCGACGATGCCGTCGACGTTCAGGCGTACGGGAGCAAGCCCCGCTCGGCGGACGGTGATGGTGCCCCCGGTGGTGACACCCAGGTTCGCAGCCATCTGCTGGGCCACGAGCACTCCGCTGGTGGCACCAACGAACTGGCGCAGCTCGCCTGGGTAGGTGGAGCGGTAGCCATCGGGGAGGCCGATGGCCAACCCAGCGCTGGCGGTATTGGTCGTGCCGCCGACCGTTGCGCTGTAGCCCGCCGTTTGTGCATACGCAACGGGCAGCGCCTGCTTGACCCCGGGGTGGTTGCGAACGGCGGCAAGTAGGGCACCCGGGTCGGCTCCGGCTTGGGCTTGCACCTGCCAGTCCAAGGGCACGCCAGCAATGGCGCGCTCGGTCATGGCGGCGGTCGATCCTGAGAGAAATGCCCCGATCGAGGCCAGGAGGGAGACGGCGATTGCGACGCCGATCGCGGTGGCGGCGATGCGCCCCGGGCGGCGCGCGAGCAGACCGCGCACCCAGAGAAGCGTGAGATTCATGAGGGGTTCCCGTTGGTTGTGACCACGCCGTCCGCGACCGTCCAACGGACAGGGAAGCGCTCGGCGATGGTGCGATCGTGAGTGGATATGAGGAGCGCCGCGCCGGATGCGTCGGCGGCTTCGAACAGCGCGTCAATGGTGCGCGCGCCGCTTACGTGATCAAGCTGGCTGGTGGGCTCATCCGCCAAAATCAGTACCGGGCAGGACGCCAACACACGGGCCACTGCAACACGTTGCGCCTGGCCGCCGGAGAGCTCCTCGGGCAGCTTGTCGGCGAGTGCGTCGAGGTCCAGACGCGTGAGGGCTTCGCGCGCTTCGGCGATGGCGACTTGGCGCGGGATACCAGCGAGTTGTCTGGGCAGGGCGACGTTCTCAAGCACGCTGAGCGGCGGGAGCAGGCTGGGGCCTTGGAAGACCATCGCGAGTGGGCCGGGGCGCA
>JAYTQG010000163.1:0-1658 GCA_043746815.1 Thermoleophilia bacterium
GGTCTTGGGAGGTGAACTCATGTAATGAATGTACTACAACAGTGACATATCGTCGGGGCAGGCCCAGAGCGAGATTGATACGCCCCGAGCGGGTGCTCGCGGAGGAGGAGAACCGAGGGTGCTCGGTTCCGGGCTCATCGTTAGTCAGCGATCGCTTACTAGGAACGGCGGTTAATCAGTCTTTAGGCCTAAAACCTCATCAAGCCCGTCGCGAGGAAGCGGTTGGGGTCCAACCCCGCTGAGAACGATCCCGCTAGTCGAGGATGCCGCGATCCTGGGTGTCATCGGTCTGGGTTGGCCGAAAATGTGAGGATCTGCCACGATTCCGGTATGGAGCAAGAGGTCACCCTACTTCCGGCGTTCGCCGCGCTCGCTTCGCTCATCCGTCAACACGGTGAGTCGCCGGTGGATGGCCCCTGCGGCCCCCCGCCGACGCTCGCAGAACTGCGAGTCCGCTCCGGGGAACTGAATGATCTGGTCCGCGAGTTTGGGGGATCGAACGTACGCGTTGTTGGATCGGTCGCGCGGGGTTCCGCGCGCCCCGAGAGCGACCTCGACCTTCTCGTACACCTGGAGAGCGAGGACCTCATCTGCCTCGGGCGAATTCAAGAGGCCCTTGAAGGACTCCTGGACTGCCGGGTCGACGTCATCAGCGATCACGACCTCGAAGTCCAGCAGGACGATCCTCTTGGACGAGAAGCGCGTTTGAGCGCGCGACTCTCCACCGATGCGGTTTCACTTTGACCCCGGAGGATCTGGACCGGCTGGAGCACATTCTGGAGGCAGCCGAGCGGGTTGCGACCTACGCCGCGGCTGGTCAGCAGGCCTTCGAAGCCGAGGAGATGCGCCAGGATGCGATCGTCCGCAACCTTGAAATCATCGGCGAGGCAACGGGTCGACTCTCCCAAGAACTGCGCGCCGCTCACCCCGATGTTCCGTGGCGAGACGTGATTGCGCACCGAAATGTCCTCATTCACGACTACCGGCGACTTGTGCAGGCCCTGATCTGGCGAGTGGCGACCGAGGATCTTCCGACCTTCGCCAAGCGCGTCAAGGAGATCGCGACATCCGCCCGCCGGGACTGAGGGGCGCGCGCGAACCGCAATTGTCCGCACGATGCTAAAGCGTCGAATACCGGCACGATCATGCCGTAATCACGCAGAGCACCTTCAACCGGACCGCGTGGCGGAGTAATTCGGCACGATCGTGCCGTAATGCGGGGAAATGAGCCAATGTGTGCGATACTCCCTCGATATCGGCATGATCGTGCCGATATGCACGAAAGGCATACGGAGTGAACGCCATCGCTGCCGCAGTGCGGGCCCGCCGCGCAGCCCTTCGCCTGACACAGGACGACCTCGCCAGCCTCGCCGATTGCTCGCCGCGCTTCGTGCGCGCCCTTGAGGCAGGCAAGGAGACGGTTCGCGTCGACAAACTGAGCGCCGTGCTCGGCGCATTGGGCTTGGAACTGACCGTCGAGCTCCGGAAGCCCGGATGAGCGCGTCACGGCCCGCCGCTGCAGATGTCTACAAGCAGGGCCAACTCGCGGCCACAATCCGTCACGACGGCGGCGAGATCGAATTCGCCTACTCCCAGAGCTACCTTCAGGGAGATGGCCCGGCCGTCGCAACGACGCTGCCGCGGACCTCAGCGCCAGT
>JAYTQG010000164.1:0-1654 GCA_043746815.1 Thermoleophilia bacterium
AGGCGAATGGTGGTTCCGTCGTTGCCTGGGGTCAGCCCGAGGTCCGACTCCTGAATAGCCTTCTCGACCGACTTCATCAGACTCTTGTCGTATGGCTGCACCGTAATCAGTCGCGCTTCCGGCGCGGCGATCTTTGCGACCTGATTCAGCGGAGTCTTGGTCCCGTAGGCGTCAACCACCACGCGGTCCAAGAGGCCGGTGGACGCACGCCCGGTGCGCAGGCTCGCAAACTCGTGCGCCAAGGAGGTGCGGGCACCTTCCATCCGTCGCTTTGCATCGTCAAGGCGCTGCTTCACCGAACCGCCTCCGCGTCGTTACGAACGATTGTCCCGACATGCTCGCCCCGCAGGATACGGGCGACGTTCCCGGGCGTGGACATGTTGAAGACGTAGATTGGCAGGTGGTTGTCCATACAGAGTGACAGTGCCGTGGAGTCCATCACCCTCAGGTTGCGCTCCAGGGCCTCGCGCCCGGTGATCTCGGGGATCAGTCGGGCGTCAGGGTGGACGCGAGGGTCGGCGTCCAAGATGCCCTCTACGCCATTTTTCGTCATTAGGATGGCCTCGGCGCCGATCTCCAGCGCACGAAGGGCAGCCGCGGTGTCCGTCGTGAAAAACGGGTTGCCCGTTCCGCCCGCGAAAATCACGACACGCCCCTTTTCGAGGTGACGAATGGCGCGGCGCCGGATATACGGCTCCGCGACCTCCTGCATCTCGATCGCAGACTGCACGCGGGTGTTGACACCGGCCTTCTCAAGCGCGTCCTGGATCGCCAGCGCGTTCAGGACCGTCGCGATCATCCCCATATAGTCAGCCGTCGCCTGCTCCATCCCTGACGCAGAGCCAACGACGCCACGGAAGATGTTTCCCGCGCCGACGACGATGGCGATCTCGACACCCGCCTTGACCACTTGGACCACCTCATCGGCGGTTTCGGTGAGCTTCGCCGGGTCGATGCCGTAGCCGAGGTCGCCCATCAGCGCCTCGCCCGACAACTTCAAGAGCACCCGCTTCATGCGGGGCCCCGTGGGCGTGCTATCCGCCAAGCTGGAAGATGGTGAAACGCCGGATACTGATGTTCTCGCCGAGTGCCGTCGAGGTCTCCGCGCGAAGCTCCTCCATCGTGCGGGCCTTCTTCTCGGTCTGGTCCAGGAAGAACTCCTGATCCAGCAGGCTAACCTCGCGCAGGTACTTGGCCAGTTTGCCCTCCACGATCTTCTCGCGGGCAGCCTCCGGACGGTCCAACGCCTGCTCGGCGTAGATGGCGCGCTCGCGCTCCTTGACGTCCTCGGGGACATCATCGGCGGAGACCACCATCGGCTTCATCGCCGCGATCTGCATCGCCACCTGGTGCGCGAAGGCATCAAAGGCATCGGTGCGCGCGACGAAGTCGGTCTCGCAGTTGATCTCGACCATCACGCCGATGCGTCCGCCCTGGTGGACGTAGCTATGGATGACGCCCTCGTTGGCGGCACGGCCAGAGCGGCTGGCGGCCGAGGCGATGCCCTTCGCGCGCAACCAATCCTTTGCGGCCTCAACGTCTGCATTGTTCTCCTGAAGCGCCTTCTTGCAGTCCATCATCCCGGCGCCGGTCATGTCGCGGAGCTCTTTGACGAGTTTCGCGGAAATCTCCGTACTCACTGGGCGACCTCCGT
>JAYTQG010000165.1:0-1653 GCA_043746815.1 Thermoleophilia bacterium
GTGTCGAAGCCGCCCCAGTCGAGGGTGACGATGCGCGTGCCAAGGCCTGCGGACAAGAGCTGCGCCGCGAGCTTCAACTTGGTCGAGAGCGCGGAGGTCGGATAGCCAGTCGCAGCGTTGGTCTGGCCCGCGAGCGGTGACAGGGAGTTAGAGACCTTCACGGTGAGGTCATAAACACTTCGCGTCCGGGCAAGCTGGTCGTTTCCACTGCCGCTCGGGACCGCCGCCAGGCGGGCGATCTCGTCGTTCAGTCGCGTGTCGGTGGTCGGCACACCGGGCACCTGAAAGTTGACGCCCGTCAGGCTGCCAACGGCCGCAACGGGCTTCTTCAAGGTCCGAATCTGCTTCGAGATCGACGAGTCCAGGGAGATGGCCTGGAGGGGGTTGTCGTCAGAGCCGTGGGCATCCAGCCACCGTCCCAGCCACCCGGTGGGCGATTTTTTGAGCATCCCGGCGAACCAGAAATCGCGGCTCTCGAAGTGGGAGAGATTGGGGGGCGTGTAGTCGGCAGCGGGGAACAGCGCGAGGTCTGACCCCACACCGCCGGTGCCCGTACCCCAGAGCGAATCCAGGCCAACAAGCGGGGCCGTTGGGACGAGCGGGGCGGCGAAGGACAGTTCGCCGGAGGTGCCGGGCATCGGGATGGTGCCGATCTTGCCGCCAGCGCTCGGCCCGAGGACCCTTCCGATATTGGGGCGAGCCTTGATGTAGTCGGCATATGCGGTTCCCGTCGGAACGAAGGTGTTGAGGCCGTCGTTACCGCCGTTCAGATAGATGACGACAAGCATCGAGTTCGCAACCGCGCCCTCAGCGACGGCGGCCTCGAAGGCCTGCTGCCAGTCAATCTTGGAGGCACCGTAGACGGAGGCGAGGCCCATGATTCCGGTCTGCAGGAAGCGCTTACGGTCGACACCGGTGGAGGGTGGAACCCCATCCGGAAAGCCTGCGAGGGCCTCAGCGGTGAGGGGCATCCGGTCAACCGGAACGGCGTCGTGGGCGAGGCTGTCGGACATGGCGCAGTCGGCGCAGCGCATGGCGGCCCGTGCGGCGGCGTCGCCGTAGGGGGCACCGTTTTGGGGGGCGTGATCGGTCATTTGGGCTACATCACCTGTGAGTCGGGTCCGGCGAGCATCAGCGTTCGCAGGACGACTTGACGGTTCTTGCGCTGGGCCACGGTTTTCGCCGGTGCCCGGTTGGTCGCATAGTCCAGCAGTGCCGCCCGGCTTCCCGCGGAGAGCCATGGGCCCCCGACCGCCGCGTGGGCACGGTCGAATGCGGCCTGGGACGTCTCGGTGGGTGCGTCGGCGTAGTCAGTCATCTTTCCGACCAGCTCCTGGGCGAACGTGTACCGGCCAAGGACCGTGTTGGTGTTCAGCCACGCCGGACCGCCCTCCCATCCCGCAACGGTCGGCGGGTAGTACGGCAGCTGGCCCATTTGGTTCAGAAAGGTGTTGACGCGCTCGTCGGTGATCGCCACCTTCAGACTCCGCATGACGCCGACCGCATACACCGTCGGCGACTTGATCATGTTCGGCTCGTCGATCGACTCGAAGAGCTGCGGGTGGGTCAGGATTTTGCGCAGGACCGGTTTGATCTGACGGCCGCTGTCCAGGTAGGTCTTCGCTAGATCCGCGAGCGTGTCCGGCTGTGGGG
>JAYTQG010000166.1:0-1653 GCA_043746815.1 Thermoleophilia bacterium
TGGGGGCCATACTCGGCTTTGGATGGGGGAGCTTTCTGTGGTTTGTCACGGGGCAGCGGGGGGGAGCGCGGATCTGGCTGTACATCGCGCTGACCTGCGCGATGATCGGGTGTGGCGTCGCGGCGATTTTTGGTGCCCGGATTGTGCGCCAGCAGGGCGAGCGGGTTTCGCCACGCGCGCCACGTTTTCGTCGCCGCGGTTAGAACTGCTTGAACGCGCCAGCCGCTGGCGTTGGCTATCCTCCACACGTGACCGTGCTAGGCGGGGAGCCAGCGGTGCCCTGTAACCCGCAATCCGCTCTAGCGGGGCCGAATTCCCGACTGAGGGGCCGGTCCAGTTGAACATCAGGTGTTACGTCGCGTTGATGGTGAGGTCCCATTCGGTGGGCGACTGTGAATCAGGTCAGGTCCGGAAGGAAGCAGCCTTAAGCGGATCCGCCCAAGCGCAGTGGGGCCACCTCACCGGAGCAGACGCCATCAGATCGACAGCTGGATCGCGCATCGACGCCGGGTGCACGGTCACAACATTTTCCATGATCCAGACCAGCCGATGACGGCCCGCGCAAGTCTCTACAACCGTTACCGACCCGAGGGGTTTGCCGACCTCGTCGGGCAAGAGCATGTCGTCCGGGCGCTCAGCAACGGGATCGCCCGCGGGCGTCCTGCCAGGGGCTACCTCTTCTCGGGCCCGCGCGGGACCGGCAAGACCACGACGGCCCGGATCCTCGCGCGCTGCCTGAACTGTCAGGCGTTTGAGGCGCCGACGGCAACCCCATGCGGCGAATGCGATTCGTGTCGTCATATTGGTGAAGATGGGTGGCTTGACGTCATCGAGGTCGATGCCGCGTCAAGCGCTCGCCGCATTGATGAAATGCGCGACTGGCTTGAAACCGTGCGGTACGCACCAACGGCGAGCCGCTACCGAATCACCATCATGGACGAGGCCCACCAGATTCAGGATCAGGCCGCAAGTGCGCTGCTCAAGACACTGGAGGAGCCGCCGGAGCATCTGGTCGTCATCCTCTGCACGACGCATCCATGGGACATCCTGGCGACGATTCGGTCGCGCTTGTCGCACTTCGCGCTCCGTAAACCCGGCCTCCCCAACCTCCTGCGTGTGCTGGAGCGGGTTGCCCACGAAGAGAACATCATCGCCAGTGCGGAAGCCTTGGATCTCGTCGCCCGCGCGGCGGATGGGTCCTACCGCGACGCACTTGGCCTGCTCGACCAGATCTCCGCCTTCGGTGATGGGCGCGTGGATGTCGCTGACGCGCTCGATCTCCTCGGAGTTGTTGAGCGCGAAACGTTGTTCACGCTTGTCGACCATATTGCGCATGGCGACGCTGCTGGTGCCCTTGAACTCATTGGTCAGGCCGCCGAGGCGGGGGCCGACCCCGAGCAATTGGTCCGGAGCCTCGCGAATCACCTGCGCCTGGTCTGCCTCCTGCAACAAGGCGCTGAGGCGCGCGAGGAGTGGGCTCACACGGCCGAGGAGATTGACCGGTTGCGCACCCAAGCCAACCACCTCGGCGCCAGCCAGGTTGTTCGCGGTCTTGATCTCATCGGCGACGCGCAAGTTCGCATCCGGCACGGTGGGGCAGATCCGCGCCTTCAGCTTGAGTTGATCGCCGCAAAGCTCGCCCGACCGGTCAGC
>JAYTQG010000167.1:0-8435 GCA_043746815.1 Thermoleophilia bacterium
TTGAGATCTTCGACCTCGATCAATTCTTGAATGGTCATCGTTCTCTCCCGGGAACAAGTTGCGGCGGCGATGGGTGGCGCCAACCGTCGAGGCGCTATCGGCAGGTACTCGCAAAACCTTTAGCGGTCGGGTGAAATCTTGGTTTCAAGTTCCCTATTCCGACCACGTGATCCTGCCGGTACTCCGTTAGCCACTGGTTAAGTCGGCCTATGAAGGTGGTGAACTTAACGGGGTCTTGCGACCCTTAACCAAGCCTTCGTACTACGGGCTGGGTGAGGGCGCGAGCTTTCCGAGCGCGCCGCTCGCAGACCGCCCGAGGCGTGTGTTCGGCCTGAGTTTGGCGGCGCGTCGCCACGCGGCGATCGCTGTCGGGCGATCGTTTCGGTACACGGCAAGCCATCCTTGGTTGACTGCAACGAGCTGACTGGTTGGGTTCGCGCGGGCAAGTGTGGCCATCGTTCTCCCCGACTCACGGAGCGCGGCCGGGTTGGCAGCAGCCCTGGCCAGGATCAGGCCCGTTCGGGCGGCCATATTCGTCGGGTCGGTTGCGAGGACCGCCCGGTACTCACGTCCTGCGGCCCGCTGATGCCCCGTCCGCTGCTCGGCGGCCGCGAACTGGAGGCGGGCCGACGTTGGGCCGGCGGCGGCGCGGCGCTCGAGGGCGCGAAGCTGTTCGGTGCCGGTCAGGCGGGCCAGGCGCGACGGAAGTGGTTGCTCTAGGAGGAGCGCAAGCGGCGGGAGAGTTTGCGGTGTTGCGACGGGGGGCGCGGTTGGACGAACCACCCCTCCACCGATCGGTACTGGGTCCCGCGGAGCCGATCCAACCGGATCGTTACCCGTGACGGCGATTGAGATTGCGACCGCCGCGGCCGCGAGTCCGGTCAGGCCAGCGACCGCGTGTCGCGCCCCCGTCGCCCTGGAACTGTGGTTGGGATCTGGCCTCACATCTCCATCCTGGCGGTTGTGGTCCGAGCCCTCAAGGTGGCAAACGGACTGACCGCTCATGCCGGGGTGGGAACTTGCCGACCATTGAAATGCACAGTGTCCGCACCAGCGAGGTCCTCCAGCGCATGGTTCCACTCGATCGACTTCTCACATATGCCGTCGAAAATGGCGTCAGCGATGTTCACCTGAAGGTCGGCGCCCCGCCATCGATGCGCGTGAACGGTTCGCTGAATCCGATCCCCGGCGCCCCACGACTGCGGCCCGACGACATCGACCACATCGTCCAAGCGCTGACGGCGAATCTTCCCAAGCGTCGCGAAGAGTTCGCCGAGCAGGGTGAGACGGATCTCGCCTATTCAGTTGCTGGCCTTGGTCGATTCCGTGTGAACGTGTTTCGCCAGCGCGGTTCCGCAAGCGTTGTGATGCGGTACGTGCCCGGCGACGTTCCACTGCTCGACGATCTCAACATGCCACAGGTCGTGAAGCGACTCGCCGAAGAGGATCGCGGGATTGTTCTGGTTACGGGGACGACCGGTTCCGGTAAGAGCACGACGCTCGCGGCGATGATCAACCACATCAATCACACCATGAATCGGCATGTCGTGACGATCGAAGACCCGATCGAGTTTCTCCACAGGGACGTTCGTTCGATCATCAACCAGCGAGAGATCGGTGTCGACACGGAAACGTTTGCGACAGCCCTTCGACGCGTCTTGCGCCAGGACCCTGACGCGATCATGATCGGCGAAATTCGTGATGCCGAGACGATGGAAACGGCGCTCCACGCTGCGGAGACCGGGCACCTCGTTTTTTCGACGCTCCACACCTTGAACTCGATGGAGACCATCAACCGCGTCATCGGCCTATTTCCGCCACACATGCAGCAGCAGACCCGCGCCATGCTCGCCGGTACCCTGAAGGGCATCATCTCGCAGCGCCTCGTGCCGAGGGCGGACGGCCAGGGTCGTGTTCCCGCGTTGGAGGTCCTCGTGGTTACCAACCGTGCTCGCGACATGATCCTGGATCCGGCTGAGACCGGAAGGATTGAAGAGGTTGTCAAGGACGGCGAGTACGATGGCATGCAGACCTTTGATCAGGCGCTCTTCGCCCTCGTCAAGAGCGGCGATGTGAGTCTCGACGAGGCGATGAGGGCCGCGACCAGTCGACACGACTTCAAGCTCATGTTGGAAGCCGGGGCCGCCCGCCGTACCGCTGATCAGTTCGAGGAGACCCTGAAGGTTGCCTCCTAGGGACTACCCTGGGCGGCGGGAGCGCAAGAACCGAATCGGGAGGGCCAACATGTGCGGCAAATGCCGTTCAATCGCCTCCCGTAGGGCCGCCTGACCGGGTTCGTCCAGAAAATAGGCAATTTTCGTGCGTGAGAAGAGCGCCCACGCCTCGTCGATGGTGTTCATCACCAGGCTGAAATTAAGGTCCCGCTCCTCAGGCACAAGGAGCCCCGCTTGTTTGAAGGCGGCGGCGTCATCGGGCTCTCCCGGCAGGCTTGCCCGCGTTGCCTGTCCCCCGAATGAACCCGGTGAGTGGCGTGCAACGACGGCAAGTACGGACCCCATAAAGGCGGCATCTTGCGTCCGTAGATGGTCAAAGGCCATGACGCTCGCGACAAATCGCCCGCCGGGGCGAAGTACGCGAGCGATCTCTTTGAGAGACTGAGCCAGGTCCGCGACCTCGTCGAGGACGAGGCTCGCGACCACGCAGTCAAAGCTGCGGTCGCCGAACGCGGAGAGGTTTTCGGCGCTCGCTTTCCGGAACGTCGCGGTGGCACCCTCCGTGCCTTCTGCGCGGGCGACCGCGAGAGCCTCAGAGACGGGATCAATGCCGACGACGGTCCCTTCCGGGCCGACAAGCTTTGCCGCGATGCGTGTGGCGCCGCCCGATCCGCAGCCAACGTCCAACACCCGTTCGCCCGCGACGAGGGCTGCCCAGCCGATCAGACCCGCGTAGAGGTGGGTACTTCCACTCCCAACGAGGGTGCTGAGCGTCTCCTCGGTGGCACGAGGGTCAAGCGCGTGGATCGCCCGATTCAACTCGCCCTGCGCGGAGACCGACAGCCGCTCACCAGCGACCAGGCGACTGCGCAGTTCAGCGATCGCTGCCGTCGGGCCTGACTCGGCCGTGACTGAGGCTGCCTCCACGACGGCAATCCTACGGGCCGAGACGGTTCTCGGCCCGGCAGCATCGATAGGATCACAGGCGAGATCCGACGAAAGGCTAGAGATGAGCGAAATCCCCGCAAATATCACCGCCCTGCAGGTCGAGAATCGCGTCTTCCCGCCTTCACCCGATTTCGTCGCTGCCGCCCGCGTCAGTGACCCCGGTGTCTATGCCGCAGCAGCCTCGGATACCGAGTCGTATTGGGCCGAGCAGTCGAAGGCCCTTGACTGGATCGAGCCCTGGACTCAGGTTGTGGACCGATCGAATGCGCCCTTCTACAAGTGGTTCCTTGGCGGCAAACTGAACGTCAGCGCCAACTGTTTGGATCGTCACCTTGCCGAGCGCGGCGAGAAGGTTGCCTTTCACTGGGAGGGCGAGCCGGGAGACACCCAGACCATCACCTACGCCGACCTGCATGGACGCGTCTGCCGGTTCGCGAATGGGTTGAAGGCGCTCGGTGTAAAGAAGGGTGATCGTGTGGCGATCTACCTCGGAATGACCCCCGAACTTCCGATCGCGATGCTCGCGTGCACTCGTATTGGGGCCGGGCACACCGTCATTTTTGGGGGTTTCTCAGCCGACGCCCTGAGTGACCGCATGGACGACTTTGAAGCGACGGTCTGCATCACTGCGGACGAGGGGTGGCGCAACGGCAAGACCGTTCCGCTCAAGGTGAACGTCGACGCTGCGCTTGTCAAGTGCCCCAAGGTTGACCACTGCGTGGTTGTTCGCCGCACGGGTAACGAAGTTGCCTGGGTGGAGGGACGCGACCGGTGGTTCCACGACGTCGAAGCCGGGCAGTCCAACTATTGCGCCCCCGAGCCGATGGATTCCGAGGACCTGCTGTACGCCCTCTACACCAGCGGCACAACGGGCAAGCCGAAGGGCATCGTTCACACCACGGGTGGATATCTCACCCAGGTTGCCGCGAGTCACAAGATGGTGTTTGACCTTCGTGAGGACGACGTCTACTGGTGTGCCGCCGACATCGGGTGGGTAACCGGTCACAGCTACATCGTCTACGGCCCACTCTGCAATGGCGCCACCGGAATCATCTACGAAGGGGCTCCGGGGACCCCAGACAAGGATCGCCTTTGGGCGATGATCGCCCGGTACAAGGCAAGCATTCTCTACACCGCGCCGACCGCCATTCGAACATTCATGAAGTGGGGGACGGAGTACCCGGCCAAGCATGACCTGTCATCACTGCGCCTGCTCGGCAGCGTCGGCGAGCCGATCAACCCGGAGGCCTGGATGTGGTACCACGAGTTCATCGGGGGCGGCAGGTGCCCGATCGTCGATACGTGGTGGCAGACCGAGACCGGCGCGATCATGATCTCGCCGCTTCCCGGTGTCACCGCCACAAAGCCCGGTTCGGCAACGATGCCATTGCCCGGAATCGCGGCGGATGTCGTCGACGAGGCGGGCAACAGCGTTCCGCTCGGCTCTGGCGGGTATCTGATCCTGACCGAGCCCTGGCCTTCCATGCTTCGGACGATTCTGAACGACGACGAACGCTACGTCTCGACGTACTGGAGCCAGTATCCGGGTCGGTACTTGGCTGGCGATGGGTGTCGGCGTGACGAGGACGGCTACATGTGGCTCCTCGGACGTATTGACGATGTGATGAACATCTCAGGCCACCGGCTGTCCACGATTGAGATCGAGAGTGCGCTCGTCGACCACCCCGCCGTTGCAGAGGCGGCCGTTGTCGGGCGGGCCGACGCCACGACTGGCCAGGCAATTGCGGCGTTCGTCACACTGAAGTCCAGCGTGACCGGTGACGAGGCACTGATTCAAGAGCTTCGCCAGCACGTGGCAAAGAAGATCGGTCCGATCGCCCGTCCTGCTTCGATCGTTCTGACAGATGACCTGCCCAAGACTCGCTCGGGCAAGATCATGCGCCGACTGCTCCGGGACATTTCAGAGCAACGGCAGCTCGGTGACGTGACCACCCTTGCGAACGAGGATGTCGTACGCGAGATCACTGAGCAGGCGCAGTCGGCGACGCGCCAAGAGGACTAGCGTCTGTTGACTATCCGCTCAGGGTAATCACCGTTCGCACCGGGGGACTCGTCAGCCCCCCGCTCTGCGCCCGCGCGATCAGCGTATAGCGCCCGGCCGGGAGCCCCGCCGTTCCGACGGCGAAGGGGGTAGACCCTGGGCCCGCATCCCGCTCGACGCGGCGCTTCCCGGCACCGTCTCGCACCAGAGTGAGCGTTACCCGTGCTCGTGCTGGAAGGGTGATGCGGAGCACGATGCGTTGGGGCTCGAGGCGCAGGGCGTTGATCTTGACGTCTAATCCGTCAGCAGGGCGCAGTGCCGTAAGGATCTGGGTTCCGCCGTGGCCGTTCATGACCCCGGCGATTAGGGCGTTTCCCAGCGCATCGGTTGACAGCGTAACGGCCTCACAGCCGGAGGCGACTTCGCCGTTGCCGCTGACGGTGTTGCTGCCCGAGGCAATCCTCGCGACGTCGACCGTGCATCCAGCACCGCGTCGACCCACCGCGGTGAGGGCGTCGCCAGAGCGCGCAACCGCGACTGCAACGGTGCCGAGTCGGTCGGTGGA
The DNA here is from genome assembly GCA_043746815.1 of Thermoleophilia bacterium. GTDB lineage: Bacteria > Actinomycetota > Thermoleophilia > Miltoncostaeales > Miltoncostaeaceae > JAYTQG01. Next base: position 5,690 of record JAYTQG010000167.1, read on the forward strand.
GGTTGGGGACGCAGTTCCGAGGGCGGTCCAATTCTCGGCGGCACCGTCCCGAAGGAGGACGCGCCAGCGAGTGCTCGCTCCCGACCGCTCGGCGGCCAGCAACACCGCGCGACCGTTGACGTCGACCGCTGAGGCGAGCTGGATCGAATCGGCCCCCGTCGCGACGGCCGGACGAGCGTCGGCAACCCACGACCGCGAGGCGGCAGTGCGCACCGCGCTCGTCACACCCTGGCGGCTCGCCCAGACCGCGGTTACCGTTCCCGCCGAATCTCCGCTCAGCACGGGCGCACCCGCGCGTCCGCTCGGGTGACCGGGAAGCACCTGTGCAGACCCCCAGGTATCGTCGCGTCCTCCCCGAACGGCGGCGCTCGGAACCCCCGACGAGCCCTCCCCAGTTGATTCCACCCAAGTGACGGTGATGGTCCCATCGGGGTCAACGTTGGCGCCGCTGGGGTCGAGCGTGACCTGGGCCGACCCGTCCGAGATGTCCGCGACCCCGGTCCAGGCGTCCTCTCCCGTTTGCCGAGTCCGCGCGCGAACCCTGCCCCCTTCAGTCCAGGCAACAACGGCGTCGCCCGCGGCGCCGACTGCCAGCGCTATCCCGCCAGCGGAATCGCTCGCCAACACCTGTGACGGCTGCCAGCGCCCGCGCGGGTCACGATCCTGGACGCGGACATCACCAGCCTGGGTACGCCATGCAGCCACGAGCGTCCCCCCGGGACCGGTCGCGATCGCCGGACGGGAACGGGCGCCAGATGGGACGGTGACACGGTTCGAACTCCATGTTCCGGAACGTGGGCGTTCCGCCATCTCGACGATGCTGAGGTCGGTCGCGGTCAGTGCGACGGCCCTGCCGTCGGGGATGAGTACAACGCGCACCCGCACAGCGCTCTCCGCGGGGCGCCTGGAATCGATCGTTCCCGGTACCACCTCTGGCTGGAGCCATCCGGGTGCCGGCGTTCCTGCAGCACCAGCCGATGCCGTCAAGTAGCACGCGATCACCACGTGGACCGAACGCGGAATCATGCGTTCGTCATTTCGCTGATCCGGCGAGTTGCGTGGTCGAGGGCGAACGTGCTGGCTGCGCGGGCGGGCGCACGTCGGTCTGACTCCTCCAGCCAGGCCAGGACACCCTCGAGGGTGAAGGCCAACGCGAGTCGGTCGGGTCCGGTGAGTACCGATGCAAGCTCGGCTGCGATACCCAACGCGGCGAACCCGAGCGCTCCTGCGGCCTTGCTACTGACGCGGGTGGTTCGCGGCACAAGGCCAGCAGCTGACTTCACAACCTCGATGCAGACGCCGACGGTTGGGCCGCCCGTCCACTCCTCCAGGTAAACCGGCTCTGGACCCTGACGTCCCTGAAGGTGTGCAACCGGTTCGATTCGCTCCCGCCCCGGGTCGGCAATCGCCTCGGCCAGCTCAACGACGGCGAGGCGAAGGATATCCCAACCCTGATCATCCAGGCGGGCGGCCGCCAGTGCGACGGCCCCGGACGCAAGCACGCGGGCTTCAGGCGAGGCAGGGTTACCGGAGAGCTGCACGGCGACTCTGCGAGGCCCGACCAGCGCCACTTCAGCGCTTATCATCGGCTGGCGTTTCCACATAGGCGGGCAGCGTACCCGCACGGGCCGCTCGTCGGCTGCTCGTCAACTACGCTCGATTGGTGACCGAGCGCGAGATTCCACAGCAAGCGGCTGGGGCGGCTGCCCTATCGGTTGGCGCTGCCGCCGTGCTCACGGTCGGCAAGGTCATCCTCGGAATTCTCACCGGTTCGGTGGCTGTGATCTCCGAAGCCGTGCATTCGGCGAGTGATTTGGTCGCGGCGCTGGTCGCATTCTGGGCGATCCGGGCTGCGGGCAAGCCACCAGACCGCGACCATCCCTACGGGCACGATCGAGCCGAGAACTTGGCGTCATTGCTGCAGGGCGCGCTGGTGGTCGCCGCTGGAACATTTGTCGCGGTGGAAGCGGTGCGACGCCTCGTTGGGCGCCCAAACCCGATCCAGCGGATCGATCTCGCGCTGCTGGTCATGGGCGCATCGGCCATCGTGGCATTGATCGTCTTCCTCCGACTGCGTCGGGTCGCACAGGCGACAGGATCCTCTGCCCTTGCTGCCGATGCGCTGCACCTCGCGACCGATGTTTGGACGACAGCGGCCGTTGCCGTGGGGTTGCTCGCCGTTCGAGCGACCGGTGCCCGCTGGATTGATGCGGCCGTCGCACTGCTTGTGTCGGCGTTCGTGGTTGCCGTGGGTGCGCGCCTGTGCTGGTTCAGTGCAAATGTCCTCGCAGATTCAAATCTGCCTGATGACGAGATTTCACGAGTGGAGGCTGTGCTCGCGGAGTTCGCTGTAGATGGGCTGAGTTTTCACAAGCTGCGCGGGCGCCAGGCGGGCCGAAAGCGACACATTGACCTGCATATGGTCGTGCCCCCGGAGACAACAGTGCGCGAGGGGCACCAGCTCAGTGGCCGCGTCAAACACGCCGTTTCGGGTGCCGTTCCGAACGCCGAGGTGCTGATTCATCTTGAGGATCACTAGCGCTCCTAGGGGGGAAACGCCACACCGCGAATGATTGTGACGTCCGCACCGGCTTGCTAGCGTCGCTTCCGCCGCGTGGAGGTACGCGCGGACTTGTGTCCCCCTGCACCCCGCAGGGGGTGAAACTCAACCCAATCAAGGGGTGGATTGAATGACCAAGGCGGAGTTCGTGGCCCAGGTGGCCGAAAAGACGGGACTCACCCAGGT
>JAYTQG010000168.1:0-1646 GCA_043746815.1 Thermoleophilia bacterium
GGCCACCGCAAGATCCTCGAAACGTTCGATGATCCCCGACCAGGCAGAGGCATCGCCGCGTTGGGCGGCCACAACCAACACCACCCACTTTTCCCGATCCTCAATCAGCGTCATCACCAAAGAGGAGCCTGCCAGGGCCGACCGGGTTACCGCTCAACGTCACTCGCGCCCCGCCGCCAAACGGACCGGGGCCCGGGTCCCGATGGCAGCAGCATGCAGCGAATCGTGGCCGGCGTTCCACCAACGACTGAACTGAATCGACGTGACATCGTGTCAATCAGTGGTCCGATCAGTCAGCGACTGCCACGATCGCCGCGTGCGGCCGGATTCCTCCTTCGGCGTTACTCGGCCGCCGTTGCCGCTCAACCTCTCTGAAGCCAGCTCGCCATAGTCGCGCTGAGAGCTGGTCGACGGGCCAGTAGTAGGCCGTCACCACTTTGTGATCGAAGGCAACGACCTCGTCGCCGTCAAAGAACCCCGCGACGAGGTTTCCACCTCGAGCGATCACTCGCCGGAACTCTACGAGCGTGTCGTCGAGGTCGTCTGGGGTCAGGTGGATCAGCGAGTACCACGCCAGGATGCCGGCGACGGTATGGTCAGGGACGGCGAGTTGGTGCATCGAGCCGAGTTTGAAGCGGATGTCCGGGTAGCTAACGCGTGCGTGGGCGATGAACTCGGGGACGAGATCGATACCGGTCGCGTCGACATCCAGCGAACAGAGGTGTGCAGTGAGGTGCCCGGGCCCGCAACCGACGTCGAGCACTACACCGGGCCGAATCGAAAGGTGACAGGTGATCAGTGCCAGGTCGTCGGCATGCACCGCAGCACTGCTGCCAAACAGCTCGATGTAACGGTCCGCCATGACCCCGTACGCTCGCCGCACCTCTTCCATAGACGACGCAGGTTAGGTGCGCGGGGCCTCGGAACCATTGCGCAGCAGCGTGGTCCTTGTCCACTCATTCCCCGAAAGCCGTGATCTAGATGGGTTCGACAGTTATGCGCACGCTCGTGGATTTGTACGACGAAGGTGGCGTCGGTGGGAAACTGGCGTATGCGAGTTGTGATTGAAGGCGTTGATCTTCCGGGGCGGACGTTCTGCGATCCAGACGGCCGTCCACTCGACGATGTCCGCGTGGGGATTCAAGTCGGTCAAGAACCATGCGATCTCGTCCTAGGCGACGCGATCGCTGCGCACTGGGACCTCGATGTTCAAGTCGTCCTCGGAAGTGACGCGTCTGTGGACTTCAGGGGTCCGGCGGTTCATGGCAAACGCGGCGATCGCTTCCTCTATCTGACATGGGGAAACGTGGACAACCACGATCGCTTCGAAATGTTTCGTCGCGCCAAGTTGATGTTGAACCGCATTGACCGTGCGCTTGTCAGCACGGCCGAACAGAATCAGCGCCCGCTGGTCGCCACCGTTCGTCTCCGCGACGCGTACGGCGGGCCACGATGCGCACGCGTCGATCCGCCCGATCTGGAATGGAAGCTCGGCTGAGTGCTGCAATCAGCACAAGTAGTCGCCCCACATACGCCGGGAGGATCACTAACTCTGGGCGGATACCGGCTTCGGCTGGGTCCTTTCCGATAGGGTCGGCCTTCCGCTCGAACGGCAAGCTCTGGAGTAGAACTCGGTGACGAACGGC
>JAYTQG010000169.1:0-8368 GCA_043746815.1 Thermoleophilia bacterium
AAGGAGCCCCATGGCCGTCGAAAGCCAGCGGATCCAGGACTTCCGCATCACCAAAGAGCCGTACTACCTGGCCCTTGGAAATGAAATTGAGCTCTTCGAGGCCGCCCACCATGCGCGCCTGCCGGTCATGCTCAAGGGACCGACCGGGTGTGGGAAGACCCGGTTTGTTGAGCACATGGCCTGGAAACTTGATCGCATGCTCGTCACGGTCGGCTGTCATGAGGACCTGACGGCGTCGGATCTTGTCGGCAAGTACACGCTGCGTGGTGACGAGACCGTCTGGCAGGACGGCCCATTGACCACCGCCGTCAAGTCTGGCGGCATTGCCTACCTTGACGAGGTCGTCGAGGCGCGTAAGGACACCACGGTGGTCATCCACCCGCTGACTGACGACCGGCGCATCCTCCCGATCGAGAAGAAGGGTGAGGTTGTCCAGGCGCCCGATGGGTTTCAGTTGGTCATCAGCTACAACCCTGGATATCAGTCGGTGCTGAAAGACCTGAAGCACTCCACCAAACAGCGGTTTGTCGCCCTCGAGTTCGACTATCCACCCGCCGAGCTTGAAGAGGAGATCCTGCGCAGCGAGTCAGGTGTCGATAACGACACCGCCGCGAAGCTCGTCAAGATCGCCCAGAAGGTCCGCAACCTGCGCACCCATGGCCTTGAGGAGGGTGTCTCCACCCGCCTTCTGGTCTATGCCGGACAGTTGATCCATGGTGGCGTCGATCCGGTCGTGGCAGCGGAGGCGACGATCTGCAAGCCGATCACCGACGATCTGGAGATGCAACGCTCAATCCTCGAAATCGTCAACACACAGTTCTAGACCGGACAACGGAGCCCATCCGATGACCTTCGGTCCGGCCGTTGGCAACGTCGGGATGTATGTCGCCCGCGAAATGCTGGAAGCGGTCCCTGCCGATCAACGCCAGGCCTACCTTCGTATGGTCGAGGAGATCTCGGACCTCAAGTACCAGCTTGGGGTTGAGGTCGCCCGCCAGCTGCCGCGTCTACTCACTGAGCACGACCCTGAGATGGTGTCGCGCTATCTCGGTCACGTTCGCCATGTCGCGAAGATCCAGGGTGGTTGGAAGAGTGGCGTTGAGGTCGCAAAGCAGCTCCCTGATCTCTATGAGGCCCCCGATGAACGGCTTGCCCCCTCCTATGTGGACATCATCACCGATGCCACGAAGTCTCCGCCTGAGGACACCGAAACTACGGAACTCGCGGTTGAACTCGACCGTCTCGAGTTTGAAATTCGCGAAATGGAACCGAAGGTCAAGCGGGCGCAGGAGTTGCGTTCACTCCTATCGACGCGTGATCGCCGTGACGAGAAGCGGCGAAAGCACGCTGTCGAACTCGCCGCGGCGCTGCCACCGCTGCTTGCGCGGCTTCGGCCGAAGTTCCGTCCCGTGTATCTCGAGCAGGTTCGACTCGTTGCCGCGATGGATCCGGAAGCGTCACTGGAGGCTGCAGACACGTTGCTCGACCTTCTCAATGGCGAGCGCGTCTCGCCCCAGGGCGCAACCGAATGGGTACGCCGCGGCCTTGAACAGCTTGAGCGCAATAAGGAGGTTGGTCGCGGGTACTTCCGCCTGGGTTCAAAGCACGCACTCTCGGTGCTTGATGAGCTGAAGGAGGGCCTTGCGCTCAAGCAAGTCGCCCGGGTCATGAAACTTTTCGCGACAGCGCTGTGTGGTGAGGACGTCGCGATCCGCGCGCGTAATGAGATGCAGACGGTCGACACGGAGCGCTCCGAGCACATCATCTTGCCTCCGGAGATGCGCTTTTTTGAAGATGATGAGGACAATTTCCGCGCGTACAAGGTGGCGACCGCGCAGGGCGCCGGGCGGATCGAGTTTGGCACCTACCGCCTCAGTCTCGACGACATCTCCGAGACCGTGGATCGTCTGTCGGCGCGATATGGAGAGCCGGTATGAGTACGAACGTTCTGCCACCGAACGAACTTGCCCGCTTCTACGCACTGTTCCCGGTTCCCCACCTTGCCCGGGATCTGTTCAACGTCGTTGAGGGCTACCGGGTCGACTCCCGGTTGCGCGCGGCATATCCCGGCCTTGCGCGCGACATGTTTCCCATTCGCGCGGCAACACTGGAGCGCCGTCCGGCGCTCACCGATCTTCCGGAGATACCGGGAATCGTTGAGGCGCTTGTCCAGCATGCCCTGGGCGCCACCGTCGCGCTTGACGCTCTCCCTCCTTCTGCTCGCGATACCGCGCAGGTCGCGATCGACATGCTCGCTTACATCGATCGTGACGATGCATCCGTGGCCGACGCTGCAGACACCACCGCACGCCTGTACGAACTCCTCGACGATCACATCACCCGCAGGCGCGAACAATCCCAATCTGATGAGTCCCCGTCATCTGGACGCGATCAATCATCCCCTGATGACCCGGACGCTGACGCGGGTGAGCGTCCTGAGGCGATTGCCGAGTACCAACAGGTTGAGATGCCACCGTTCATGACGCCCGTTCTTGAAGAGCTGATGCGCCGTCCGGACCTTCCCCAGTCCGATCGGGCTGGCGAGCGACCAGAAGGCTCCGAGGAACCGGAGGATCGGAAGGCCGCTTCAGAGGCGGATAACACGATGCAGGGCAGTCAGGTGATGGAGGAGGGAAGCGCTGATGGTGAAGCGCAGCGCTCTGAGAGCGCCAATCAGGATGAAGACTCCCCCGGTGTCGCATCTGATACTGAGGCTCCCGAGGAGAGTCTCGGTGGCGGAGAGACCCCCGAGGGTGCCGTCACGCCAGTCGCAATTCCAGGAGAGGAACCAGAGGAAGACCTCGGCGAACAGGTCTTCTACTACGACGAGTGGGACCACCGGATTGAGGACTACCGGCCGGGGTGGTGCACCCTTCGCGAGCAACGCTCCAGCCGCACGCAAGAGTCGTTCGTGGCAGCGACGTTCTACGAGTTCGGCGGGATCGTCACCCAAATCCGTCGTAACTTCCAGCTGATGCGCCCGGAGCGCCTTCGCAAAATGCGGTTCCAGTCCGAAGGCGACGACCTCGATTTGGATGGAATCGTCGAGCACGTCGTAGACCGTCGTGCACGGGTGGCCCCAACCGAGCGGGTGTACATCAAGCGTGACAAGAAGGATCGTGATGTCACGACAGTCTTTTTGGTGGACATGTCCAGTTCCACCGACCGCAAGATCGATGACCGCAAGCGCATCCTGGACGTCGAGAAAGAGTCACTTCTTCTCATGTGCGAGGCCCTTGAGGCAATCCGTGATGAGTACGCGATCTACGGGTTTTCTGGCAACGGACGAGATGACTGCCAGTTCTACGTCGTCAAGGAACTCGGTGAGCGCTACGACGACCGCGTGAAGGGGCGCATCGGCGGGATCTATGCCCGCCAAAAAACGCGAATGGGGCCTGCGCTACGCCACGCCACAAAGCGTTTGGCCTCGGTCGATTCCAACGTCAAGCTGCTCATTCTGGTGACCGACGGCAAGCCGTATGACTCCGACACCTACCAGGACAACACCTACGCGCAAGAAGACACCAAGATGGCGCTGCGTGAGGCGAGGAGGGAGAAGATCCATCTCTTTTGCGTCACCGTCGACAAGGAGGGTGCCGACTACCTTCCGCACATGTACTCAGACGCCAACTTCGTCATCATCGACGACGTCCGAACGCTTCCCCAAAAGTTGCCGCAGCTCTACCGCCGTCTGACCACATAGTGAACAGACCGGGGTAAATAGCTCGCACCCGGGGTAAGCGACTCGCACCGATCATTGGCCTGCGCGAGTCATTTACCCCGGTCAGTGGCTCGCAGACGTCCATCAACCGTCGACAACCGGGGTAAATGACTCGCGGACACCGCCCCCGGGTCACATCCCGACCGAATCTCATCGAGTTATCCACAGCCTGGGTGACACCAAACCGCCCGTCAACCACGGTTTTCGGCTCGCGTACCGGGGTAGATGACTCGCACCCGGGGGAAATAACTCGCGCACCCCCGGGGTAACCGACTCGCGGGACCCGGGGTAAATGACTCGCACCCGCCTCATACTTTTCCCTGCTCATCCGGATGTTTTCGAGACCCCTATAGGGTTAAAATAGGAATAGATGGTTAAAGGCTTTAGGCAGCGACGGTCCGGCCGGCGGTGCCGACCGACGCTGCAAGCGCCTCGAGCCAACCAAGACCCGCGAGTTGGTTACCCGGGGTAAATGACTCGCACCCCCTTCCGTGTCGATCAGAACCCGTCAGGATCCAAGCCAATGACACCCCAACCAGATGTGATCCCCTCAGCAGAGCTCGCTGAAGCCCTTCGGATCGTCTCAGATGAAGAGCAACTCTCCCTCTGCGGCCAAGATCAGCTGCGACACCTTGATCAACCCCTTCGATACGGCTTTGCGGATCGAACGAGCGCCCGTAAGGGGCTGGAGGTCGCCGCCGGTGTCGCAATCGCGGATCGTCTCGGGGAAATCCGCCAAACCTCCGGCCCCCCGATCGGCCGCCACGCCTACATGGCAATTGTCTGGCTTGGCTCGCGGTGGATGCAACTCGAACACGCCCCAGCAACAGGTGTCCCATTCACCCAGTACCGGCTTCTGCACGACTTCGGCTGGGCTGACTCTGGCAAGCCGGCCCGTCAGGCGCTCAAGCGAACCCTGCTGAACCTCCAGGAGGCGCGATGGGAGGGCGAGGTCAACGACCCGGTAAATGGCCGAAAGACCCACGAAGATCACTTCGGCATCATTGATCGTGTGCTCTGGCCTGTTGTCACGGACGGTCGCGTTGAACGCCTTGGCTACATCTTCCTCGGCAGTTGGTTTCTTGAACAGCTTCGCGCGGAAGCAGGCGCATACCTCGACTGGGCGATCGTCCGGGACCTCCCCCCCATCGCGAGGAAGCTCTACGGAATGTTGGAGAACGATCGTTTCGAGGTCCGCGAGGACGGCACCCATTGGCAGGCCTACTGGCTCGGACCGCCACTGTTCGTATCCGTCGGATCGACCTGTGCACGGGAGCGCGACAACGTCGCTGCGGTCGTGCGAGCGTGCGACGCAATCGCGGTCCAAGATCCTCGATACCGGTTCGAACGAGAGAGAGTGATGGTCGACGGGGTCTGGTCACAACAGTTGGTCGTCACCCGCGAGCCCCACATCCGCGGGAAGTTGGGCCCGGCGCGCGGAAGACGACCTGCCACGGCGCTCGAGCAGCAGCCAAGCCTCCTTGTTTAGGCGGTCGTACCTGTCTCGATGGTCATCGCTGTGCTAGCAAGGCTAGCTAGCAATACACAGCAGGGTCGCCACAACAGCAACCATAGCCTGCCGCGTCTATACGGATTCACTCGCGTGGCCCAAACCGCAAAGGAACCTCCACTCGCACGGCGAACTGAGTGAGCATGAGAGGCGCAATCATCACGGTGGCGGCACAAAAGGGCGGGGTGGGGAAGACCACGCTCGCGTACGAGATTGCCGGAGCACTTGACGCCGTACTTGTCGATCTCGACTTCCATGGCGGTGGCGTCACGAACCTTTGGGGGTTCGACCCCCTTGGAGCTGTCCGTGCACCGCTTCTGGATGCGCTCGAGTCACGCAGTCGGACGCCACGGCCGAAGCGTGGGGCGAGCCGACCCGACCTCGTTCCGACGCACCCGGATTTAAGTGTTGCTCGCCTGGAGGCCGAGGATGTCGCCGACGCCCTTGAGCGATGGGCGAATGTCTGGCAACGGACCGTCGTCGTTGATACCCACCCCGGTGCGCATTGGACGACAGATGGGGCCGTACAAGTCGCGGACTTGGTGGTTGTGCCTGTTCCTCCTGGTCGCCGGGAACTCGCTGCCACAGCGTCCATGCTCCGAGAGCACACGGGATACCCGATCCTGCTTGTCCCCAACATGACCCCGAGCGTGCCGGACGAGCGCTGGATCGATGCCCTCGCCGGTTTCGCCGAACGCGACGGCGTCCACCTCGCGCCGTTTATCTCTGAGCACCGGTGGCTCCGCCGCCGGCTGCTATCGAGTGCCATCACGTGTCAGCCCCGACCCGGGGTCCGAACCCAACGCGCCGCGGAGCAATTCGCGGCCGTCGCGAAGGAAGCGATCAATCAATGCCGCAAGAACAGCGCGACTCAGCCACTCCCGCCCCGGACGTAATCGCGGAGCTTCGTCGTCAGCGAGAGACCCGTCCACGTCGTGGAGCGCCAGTTCGTCGCCCCGCGGCAGGAAGCGTCGCCGCTCCCGAAGTTGATGTGACGCCCGCACCAGCGCGAACGGTGGCCGCCGAGGCGGCCCAGCCCGTTCGCACGACGCGGACCCAGGTTGCTCCTGCTGGCCGACGAGCTCCGGTTGATGGCCGACAAGTCACCTGGTTTGTACGCGTTTCTGCTGAGGTTGAAGAGCTCGCGGTGCGACGGCTTGGGGAGATGCAAGCCCGCGGTCTCAGGTCCAGCAAGACTGAGCTCACCGAAGCGTTGCTCCAGGAGCTTGCCGGCCGGTCGGCGAAGGAGCTTGTCGCGCTGGTCGAGCACTCGCGCGCCCGGTAGGGAGGGGGAGAATAACCCCTGAAACACGTGTGGCCGAGCCCCGAAGGGCCCGGCCACAGCGCGGCGCATCGTCGAAGCGGGGGCTAGACGCCCGGGGGCTTCGGGAAGCGGTGACGCATGGTGTACTGGTACGGCGTGGCGAAGAGCAGGTCGGCCAGGTCCTCATCGGAACGCTGGATCTCCTGATGCCAAATCGTCTGAGCTCCAGGGATGATGAGGTCAAAGTTGAAGCTCATCAGACCGATGAGTTCCTTGACCGGCATCATCGCGCCGCAGTTGTCAAACGGTGTAGCCGCAAGCACCCACGAGCGGATCGCGTTCGCCGAAGCGGTACGGATCGACTCGGGCTTCAACTGGAAGCGGTGCTGTCCGACGGTCTCGGGACGGCCCATCGCGTTCGCGGTGGCCTCGGTTACCTCTGATGGGAGGTAGGTGAGGTCCCACTTCGTGGTGCGAAGGGAGGGGTCCGTAATGAGACGCAGGTTCATCCGGCCGTAGCGCGGGTCACCATAGAACGCGGGCTTTGCAGAAAGCTCGGCGTCGTCGTAACGGCCAGTTGCGGTGTGGATGAGGTAGCCGCGACGCTCCATCGTGAAGTTGAAGTAGTCGTTGCCAAACCCACCGTAGCCGTCGTCTTCCTTGCCGCCGTGCTCCTGGCAAACGATGTAGGCGATCTTCTTCGGGAAGCCGAAGGGCTCGCGTCCAGCGAAGACAGCAGCGTCCTGCGTGAGGTACATGTACGGGTAGTACCCACCGTAGTAGGTGTTTCCGTCACCACTCTTGCAGGAAGCGGAAACCGTCACGCCCATCTCGCCGTACGGGCCAAGACCGGTGTGAAGGTGGTCGACGTACCAAAACTCAACAATGTCGTCTTCGAGCTCCAGGCACTTGGGAAGGATGTGCTTCAGATCCTTCTCGTCAGCCCGGTAGAAGAATGCTGACCAACGCGAGTTGGTGTAGGTCAGCGGGACAATGTCGTAATCAACAAGCGGGTCCGCGACACCCTGTGAAATGATGTCACGCTTGTCACGGTCGAGCGCGAGCGGCGGGGCATCCCCCGAGTCCACCCACGGCACGCTCGTCACGTTCAGCTGCGCCATAGCGCTTGCCTCCTTGGACGAAGAATCAGAACAGGTCGCTTACGAACTTACGCGCCGAGGCCAATGGGCTTCGGGAACCGGTGACGCAGGCCAAACCGGTACGGCTTAGCTGCGCCGGCCCATGTTGCGTCACGCGTGTACGTCTCACGCCAGAGGATTTCGCCTGCCGGAATGATGAGGTCGAAGCTGAAGGTCATGAGACCGAGCAGCTCCTTCGGCGGAAGCTCGTGGCCGAGGTTGTCGTACGGAGTTGCCTGCGTGAACCAGTTGATGCTGGACGCGCTGGCGGTACGGATCGACTCTGGCTTCACCTGGAAGCGGTGCGAACCTTCCGACTCCGGACGACCCATGAGCGTTGCAAGCCCCTTGGTGACCGTGGACGGGAGGTACACAAGCTGCCACTCAGACGAGGCAACGTCCGGCGTGGTGACGACCTTCATGTTCATCCGGCCGTACTCAGTGTTGCCGTAGAAGGCAGGCTTCGCGGGCAGATCAGCATCGTCGTACTTACCCGTTGCCGAGTGAAGGACGTAGCCGTTGCGGATCATGAGGAACGAGAAGTAGTCGAACTGGTAGACCTTGGAGTCAGAAACTCCGTAGCCGTCGTCCGGCGCGCCACCGTGCTCGAGAGCGCGGATGAAGGCTTCCTTCTTCGGGAAACCAAGCACACGACCGGCGTCGATCGCGGCGTCCTGCGTGAGGTACATGTACGGGTAGTACCCGGCGTAGTACGTCTTGCCGTCGCCAGCCTT
>JAYTQG010000170.1:0-1631 GCA_043746815.1 Thermoleophilia bacterium
GGGCGCGCAGTCCGATGCCATCCGGATCCTGAACGAGAACCGCGACAAGCTGGACGCCGTCGCAGGAGCGCTTCTGGAGCGTGAGACCCTGGACGAGGCTGACGTCTACCGCGTGGCCGGGATTGACAGGACGCCGCCGGTTCTGAACCAGGTGTGAGCGGGCCCGTCTACCTGGATCACGCCTCCGCCTGGCCCGTCGACCCACGGGTTGCCGAGGCCATGGCAGAGGCGCTCAGTTGGGGGTGGGCAAGCCCGGATGCACTCCACGGATGGGCTCGGCGACCCGCCGACACCCTTGAGCAGGCCCGCGCCGAGGTCGCCACTCTGGTTGGGGCCGCACCGGAAAGCGTGATCTTCACCTCGGGGCCGCATGAGGCACGGGCGCTCGCCATCATGGGAACCCGCCCCCAGAGCGGCGAGGGTATCGTCACCACCGCCGCAGAGCACCCGGCGACGCTCGCCATTTGCCGAAGCGCAGCGCGCGACGCTGGCGGGCCAACGATCGTCGGTGTCGATACCGAGGGCCGAGTACGCCCCGACGCACTGGCCGCCGCCCTGACCGGCGACACTCGGCTGGTCTGCCTGACGGCTGCGCAACCTGAGATCGGCACCTTGCAAGACCTCCCTAGTCTCATCGCGGCGATCCGCGAGCGGAGTTCGACAGCGGTCATCCACGTGGACGCGGGCGACGCGATCGGCCTGTGCCCCATCGACATGACGACGCTCGACGCAGACCTTGTGACGATCGGCGGATCAACCCTCGGCGCGCCCGCCTGGACCGGAGCCCTGATCGTCCGGCCCGGAACCCGCCTCACCCCCCTGATCGGTGGTGGAGCGCAGGAGCACGGTAAGCGCGGCGGCCCTGTCAACGTTCCTGCCGCGCTCGGGCTTGGGCGCGCCGCGGCATTGACCGCCGCCGAGCGAACAGCCAGGATCTCTCACGTCGCTGCCCTGGACGGCCTGCTCGTGGACGGACTGCTGGGCATCCCTGATGTCCGCCTGAACGGCCCGCGGCATGGCCGCCTGCCTGGCATCGTCCAGGTCTCACTCGGGTGGGTGGAGGCCCAAAGTGCCGTTCTGGCACTGGCCGCGGATGGCGTCGCATGCTCGGCCGGGTCCGCCTGCACGGCGGTGACACGCAAGGCCGCGCCGATCCTTGAGGCGATCGGACTGGAGCCACCGTGGACGCACTCCGCCGTCCTCTTCTCGCTCGGGCCGACGAACACGGCAGATGAGATAGAGCGGTCGCTGACGACGATTCGGACCCGCGTCCTCGCGCTGCGCCAGGCCAGCCCCATCGCGCCACGATGAGGGCCGGACCCGCGAAGTCCGTCGACGCGCTCGGCACGTGGTGTCCCGTTCCGATCCAGTTGCTGGCCGCGGTGATCGCCAAACTTCCAACGGGGGCCGTGGTTGAACTGCTCGCCGATGACCCCCTAATCGAGGTGGACCTTCCGGCCTGGTGCCACGACGAGGGCCACACGCTGGTGGCGATCACCCGGGACCCAAGCGACGACACCGTGTTTCGATCGTACGTGCGGAGATTGTAAGACCACGTGAACATGTCGTAAGGGCGCGACCGTCCGGGCCGTCAGCTGGACGAACCCGTGCAATGGTGTCGCCCATGAGAA
>JAYTQG010000171.1:0-3705 GCA_043746815.1 Thermoleophilia bacterium
GCGCAGGGGATCATCCCGGCCGAGGACGCCGAGGCGATTCTGCGGGGTCTCGATCAGGTTGGGCGTGAGATGGCCGGTGACGCCTTCGTGTTCGCGCCGGGTGACGAGGACATCCACACCGCCGTCGAGCGACGCTTGACGGAGCTTGTGGGTGACGCCGGGAGGCGGGTCCACACGGGCCGCAGCCGGAACGACCAGGTCGCGACCGACACGCTGATGTATCTCCGGGCCCGTGCGAGCGAGAACGCCCAGGCATTGGCCGCCCTGGTGGAGTGCCTGCTCCGCCAGGCCGAGGCGCACCTCGACACGCTGATGCCTGGGTACACGCATCTGCAGCGCGCCCAGCCCGTTCGCCTTGCGCATCACCTGCTGGCCTACGTGTGGATGCTCGTCCGCGACCATCGCCGGTTGATGTTTGCGCTTGGCTCGCTTGAGGAATGCCCCCTGGGCAGTGGCGCCCTCGCGGGCTCCGGCTTCCCCCTGGACCGCGAGGGCGTCGCCACCGAGCTTGGCTTCCAGCGACCAACCCCGAACAGCCTCGACGCGGTTGGCAGCCGCGACGCCCTGGTCGACTACCTCCATTTCGCTGCCCAGTTGACGGTTCACCTCTCGCGTCTTGGCGGGGAGATCGTGTGGTGGGCCAGTGAGGAGGTTGGCTTCGTCGAGCTCGCTGACGACTTCACATCTGGGTCCTCGATGCTCCCGCAGAAGAAAAACCCGGACGCCGCGGAGCTCGCCCGGGCGAAGGCCCCGCGTGTCATCGCTGACCTGTCGGGTCTCCTCAGTTTGCTGGCTGGATTGCCGCTCGCGTATAACAAGGACCTGCAGGAGGACAAGCACTACCTCTTCGATGCCGTCGACACGCTTGAACTGCTCATCCCAGCGATGACAGGAATGCTGGCGGGCGCGACGTTCCGGGTCGACGCCATGCGTGCCGCCACCGAGGGCGGCTTTCTCGCCGCTACCGACCTTGCCGATCACCTGGTTCGCGGCGGGTGGCCCTTCCGTCGCGCCCACGAGGCGGTCGGTCAGATCGTGCGGGCCTGCGTCGAGCGTGGGGTCGGACTGGACGGCGCATCATCCGAGGAGTTCGCGGCCGTGGGTATCGACCCGGCCGCCCTGCCCGCTCTCACCGCCGGGGCGTGCGTCGAGTCGAAGGCCGTCGTCGGTGGTACCGCACGGGCGGCCGTTGTGGAGCAACTGGCGCGTGCCCGCACCGCCGTTCAGGAATGGTAGGCGCGGCCCGCAGCCGTGACGAGTTCGCGGCCCCAGTGGGCGACGTCGCCCGAAGGATCCTTGGCGACACGCTCCTCGTAGACGGCGTCGGCGGCGTCATTGTCGAGGTTGAGCGCTACCAGGAGGATGATCCCGCCTCGCACTCGTTCGGCGGGCGGCGCGCGCGCGCCGAGGTGATGTTCGGCCCTCCGGGGCACCTCTACATCTATCGCAGCTACGGCGTCCACTGGTGCCTCAACCTCGTTTGCGAACCGGAAGGGGTTGGCTCCGCGCTCCTCATCCGGGCACTTGAACCCACCCACGGTGTCGACGTCATGTCCGAGCGGCGTGGGCGCGAGCGTGATCTCTGCTCGGGGCCGGGGCGGCTCTGCCAGGCCTTGAACGTTGATGGTTCCCTGAACGGTGTGTCGCTCGGTGGCCGCGTTCAGGTGCTGGCGCGGTCACGACGTCCGCGGATCGTCTCCGGTCCTCGAGTCGGTATCACCAAGGCGGTTGCTCGGCCGTGGCGCCTCGCCATCGCTGGCTCGCCGCATTGTTCTCGTCCGCGTGTCAAAGGAGCCTCCTGATGGCTAGTGATTCCAACTTGGGGGACCGGGCCGTGGACTGCCTACCGGCTGGCCTCCTCGAGAAGCGCCTGACGGAAGGGACGCCGCTGCGCATCAAATTTGGTGTCGACCCCACCGCACCGGACATTCACCTCGGTCATACGGTTCCGCTCACCAAGCTCCGTGAATTCCAGGACGCGGGTCACACGGCGGTACTGATCATCGGCGACTGGACGGCCCGTATCGGCGATCCTTCGGGACGCAGCGCGACACGGCCCCGTCTGTCGGCAGATGAGGTCGCCGCGAACGCCGAGACCTATCGGGTGCAGGCCTCCTCAATTCTGGACCCCGCGCTCACGGAGGTTCGCTTCAACGGGGAATGGTTCGCCGGGATGGACTTGGAGGCAGTGTTTGCGCTGGCTGGCCAGGCGACGGTCAACCAAATGCTCCACCGAAAGGACTTCGCTGAACGCTTCGCCGCGGATCAGCCGATCTCCGTGCTCGAGCTTCTCTACCCGCTCATGCAGGGGTACGACTCTGTTCAGGTTCAGGCCGACGTGGAACTCGGCGGAACGGACCAACTCTTCAACCTGATGATGGGACGCGTCCTCCAAGAGGCGCATGGGCAGCGGCCTCAGGTGGTGATGACCATGCCGATCCTCCCGGGGACCGACGGCGTGCGACGCATGGGGAAGTCGCTCGGAAACTACATCGGTGTCACCGAGACGCCCGAGGAGCAGTTCGGGAAGGCGATGAGCATCCCGGATGAGGCGATGACGGACTTCTATCGCCTGCTCTTTCCTGGCGAGCCTGGGCCCGAGGCGGAGCATCCGGCTGCTGCCAAGCGGCGGCTGGGACGGCTCATCGCGAGCCGCTACCACGGCGCGGGCGCCGGTGAGCAGGCAGAGGCCCACTTCGATCGCACCGTCCGGGATCACACCGCGCCCGATGACGTCGCCGAGTTCGCCCTCCCGGCTGGGTCCGTCCACCTCCCGGCGCTGCTGGTCGAGGAGATGGGCGTTCAGACCCGCAGCGAGGCCCGACGCCTCCTGACCCAGGGCGCCGTGAGCCTCGACGGCGAGCCAATCACGGCAGTCGACGTTGACGCTGCGGAGCTCCACGGCGGCGTCCTGAAGGTCGGAAAGCGACGATTCTTGAGAATCACCGCGCCTACCCCTTGAACTTTCCCCACGTTCAGGTAGGCTTCCCTGGCTGATCACTCAGCTGCTCCCGCCTCTGGCGGCCGCGTTCAACGTGATGCTTCTGCATCCGCGCGTCCTCCAAATTCGTGAGTAGCCAGATCAGTGTCCGACTTCGTCGGACGATGAACCTTGAAAACTCAACAGCATGCACAAATGTCGGTTCGACGATTCATCGTCGGATTCGATAGTGACCAGAATAGGTGCAACACAATCTCGCACCACCTTAGTTCGGCGAGAGCCGCGTTAAGGAGACGGTGCAAAATTGGCCCACTTGTGGGCCATAGCTAGTTTTGTTCATGATGCCTGGGTCTGATCGCTTCGGCGTGAGGGCCCATATTCGATCGAGCAAACTTCTTTCACGGAGAGTTTGATCCTGGCTCAGGACGAACGCTGGCGGCGTGCTTAACACATGCAAGTCGAGCGAGAAAGTTCCTTCGGGGACGAGTACAGCGGCGAACGGGTGAGTAACACGTGGGTAATCTGCCCTTAGGAGCGGGACAACCCGGGGAAACCCAGGCTAATACCGCATGATGCGTGGCCCTGTTGGGGGCTACGCCAAATGGTAGCTTCGGCCTCCGCCTATGGATGAGCCCGCGTCGGATTAGCTTGTTGGTGGGGTAATGGCCTACCAAGGCAACGATCCGTAGCTGGTCTGAGAGGACGATCAGCCACACTGGGACTGAGACACGGCCCAGACTCCTACGGGAGGCAGCAGTGGGGAA
>JAYTQG010000172.1:0-3663 GCA_043746815.1 Thermoleophilia bacterium
ATCATCAGCAGGAGGCCACCGGTCAGGAACATCAATGGGACCGCGAGCACCCAGGAAAGCAGTTCCAGCAGCCGCCGGGCAACCCTGGCAGCAGGACGACCACCGGGGCCCGCGTGCGGGCGGAGCGCCTCCAACCCCGCTGTCGACATCTGAAAGAGCAGTCCGTAGAGCGCAGCGACGAAGCCGCTGATCGAGGCGGGGACGCGGGAGAGGTCCGCCCAGTGCATTTCGTACAGGGTGAGTTCGGGGCCATCGGCGCGCGGCAATCGAATTCGCGCCCCGGTGTACGAGCGATCGTTCGAGGGCGGACCCACCCCATGCGGGTCCCAGGGTGGTACGACAACCTCGTCCGAAATCGCGTGCGTAAAGCCAGCGTCGCCGGGGTGACGAAGCAGCGAGTCAGCGAGTGCCCGCACCGTGTCGCCCGGTCCGTCGTCACCGACGCCGGGAACAACGATCACGGCAACTGACTTCGCGTCCGGGAGGCGCGTGGACATGTGCGGACCCTCCCCCACTTCTCACGCCGCGTCAACCCCCGAACCCGGGGAATAGGCTGGGCCCCATGAATCACCCCGACGGCCTGTCTGACGCCCTCGCCTTCCCCCTGGTGGACGCCGTCCTCGGGCGACGATCCCGCCGGTTCGGACTCGGCATGGAGCTTCCGTCAGGCCCAATGGCCTACCGATCGACCCACGCGCCCGTCCCCCTGTCGGAGCTTGAGGAGGCGTTCCTCGCATGGATGGGAACCGGCCTCACGGGCCTCGCTCTCGGAGATCTCCCTGGCGATGGCCTTTCTTGGATGTTCGGCTGGGCGGGGCGTGCATGGCCGTCGTCGTGCAACTCGCACTCCACGGAGCTCTTGTTCACGAATGACAGCGGCCTCTACGCGCTTCGCCTGAGTGAATGGCTTCCCCCTGATGCCCACACCGCGCTTCTTGCGGGGCAATCACGTGAGGCGCAAATGGCGCTCCTCCTGAAGCTCTACCGGGAGCGCTGTCTCAAGCTCGCTGACGGCCGGGCGGATCTCCCAAAGGGCGAGCCGGGGCTTTTCAAATTCAACGCCTGGAACGCGAACCAGCCGGGCACCACGCTGTTCGTCCCGGTGACCAACACGACGGTCGAATATCTCACCCTGCTGTTCATCTACTTCGACGAGGAGCACCGGTTCAACATCGTCGACGAGTTGGATGGTGGGTCGTCCTGCGGTCTGGAACCGTGGCTAAAGACCGGCCGTATTCGCCGCGATGTCGAGATGTCGCTGAACGACCTCGAGATGCGGGTCCTCACATCGCTGAACGTCGAGCAAGCATTCATCTGCCAAAACATGACCCTGGCGTTGCAGGCGCTCGGCCTCGGCGGATGGACGTTCACCGGCTTTCTGCCCCACCACCTCCTCGGCGGTGCCGACTACTGCGAAGGCTTGGGCTTTCGGTTCATCACCCCCCAGCGCACCATCCGCCGCCGCCTGGTCCCGACCCCGGTCGGTCGTGATGGCCTGATCGAAGGCCTGTGCCCACCATACGTCGCCAACATGCGCGAGGCCGTCGAGCGCTTCCTAGAGCGCCAGGCAGCCGACCTCTCGCGCCCCTCTCCCTACGGCGATCCGGCGGCTGTGATGGGAGGCAGACCGCAACCAACCGATGAGACGATTGAGATCGTCATCGCGTTCTGCACCCATGTCCTCGATCGCTACGGCCGCTTCCCTGCGTATATCGACCCGATGTTCGTGCGCCTCGTCGTTCAGGCCCATCACCTGGACCTGGACTTCTACGACCGCCACTACGAGCCCGGTGCGTATGGACCGGCACACCGCGACCACATGGCCCGGTGGCATCCTGCAACCCAGACGCCTCCGCCAGCAAAGGAATGAAACGCCAGAGTCGGCCCCATCTGCTCGTGTCGCTCGCTGGCTGGCTGGCCCGTTGCTCGATCTCGGCGAGTTCTACGGCGGCGCCAGGCACTCCGGCGGAAGTCTGCCCAGCCGTCGTGGCCGTGGCTGGGCGCCGTACGGTTTGCGCGGGATTGAGGTTCGGGCTGAGGTAATGCGCCCGAGGCTGATCGTGGGAATGGGGACGAGACCGTCGTGCACCGACCAACCCGGGCAACTACCCGATCCAGCGTCGGCTCAGGCCGTCTACCAAGTACGGGGCGTCCAGCCGAGAATTGCGGTGGCCACGTTCGACGGAGTACGCCAGTGGGATCTCGCTGTGGCCCAAGACGCGCGAACGGCTCGCCCATGCGTTTAATTGACGCTGACCGCTCTCATGTCCTGCCTCAGACGTGCATAACCCTTTCAACCGTGGACGTTCCTGTCTCCGTCGAGGGCAGTTCCCACCCGCCGTTCGCCGCACCGCAACGCAGCTGGCAGGTTCACGAGCAAACACCGATCACGCGTAGTGAACTGCTCGGGACCAACACCCGGGGGAAGGCGGGCTTCGCGTAGCGATCTGCCTTACCCCCGAAGCTATCCCAGCCGCCCGAGGAGTGTCTCACCCACCGAGACGAATGCTCGAACGCAAGGTCAGACCCCAAGCAGCAAGACCCCAAGCAGCACCTGATGCCGCCCTGCACGTTCCGATGCGCGTTAGCGCCCCGGCAGAACGGGGCATCCCGCTGAGCACCGCCTCAAGCAAGCCCTCCATCCCGGCGAACGGTAGACCTAAGGGTCCAGGGTTCCAACACCTCCGAGTCCGGTGGGACAATGTATCCCCCCGCGCTGACATTGCGCTGTCGACCTATTTGGGGAGGAGAAGATGCGGCCGTCACCTATCCGAAAACCACAAGGTGGGGAGATTTTTCCAGAAGTCCGTCGGGGCCTGCTGACCTGGCTCCGCGATAGTGGAGTAAGCCCAACGGCGGTCGGCCGTGTATTGCTTCGGCGTGAGGGCTATGGCGACTGGGCGGGCCTCGCCGCGGGTATCGAGAGGAACGACGGACCGCTCGCGGCTTTTCCACTTAGCAAAGCCCTGTCCGGGGTATCGAACCGCATACAGGCGCCCGGTGTCGACTACGCCGCGATGCCAGCGCTGGAGTCGGTGCCGGTGGTCCACTTCCTTGACGCGTTGGAGGAAGCCGCCGCTCTCTACCACGACCAGGTCGATCAGTTGGACTGGGACTTGGCTGAAGGGGACGGCAGCGCTTTTGTGTCCGAGGTAAATCGCACTTTCCTCATGCACGGCATCGATTTCGCCATGACACCCTCTGGTCGCATTGACTGGCGGGGTGATCGAGGCGCCCACGCGGTCATCATCGCGCCGGCTCTTGAAGCTCTGGCCGAATCGAGGCTGGATGGGGCGAGGGCTGAGTTTGAGGCCTCTCTAGCTCATCTCCGCCAGGGGACCGACAAAGGCAGAGAAGACGCAATCGAGGAGGCCGCCAAGGCCGTCGAGAGCGCCATGAAGGTCGTCCTCGCGTCTCTGGATCGTGAGGACGAGAACCTGACCGCCGAGCCTCTCTGGAACCAGCTCAAGGAGGTGGGGGCCGTTGAGGCCTACACCAAGGACGCAATACTGGCGGCGTCCCGGATTCGCAACAAACGAGCCGGGCACGGATCGGGAGCGATCCCTCGCGCGATCGGGGTCGCGGAAGCGACCCTGTGCGTGTCGTGCGCCGCTAGCGCTATTGCCTTCTTGGCCACTCGGCTAAACGCCTAGGACTCCGTCG
>JAYTQG010000173.1:0-3660 GCA_043746815.1 Thermoleophilia bacterium
GCCCTTCGCGGGCATTGGCGAGCGAATCGGGATGCCGGAGGCTGAGGTGCTGGAGCGCACACAGCGCCTGCGCGACGGGGAGATCATCCGCCAGATCTCGGCGATCTTCGACACGCGCGCCCTCGGATACGAGAGCACCCTGGTGGCTGCTGCGTACCCGGACGACCAACTCTTTGCGGCGGCGTCACTTGTCGGTGGCCACCCCGGCGTCAGCCACAACTACCGACGCTCTCACCATTTCAACCTCTGGTACACGGTTGCGACCGAGCCGGGAGCCCAGATGGGTGTCGCCGAGGTTGTTGACCACCTGCACCGTGAGAGTGGTGCAGAGTCGACCCGTCTGATGCCGACCTTGAAACTCTTCAAGATCAATGTCCAACTGGACATGACCGGCAAGAAGGATGTCGCCGAGAAGGTGGAGGCCAAACCGCCGCCGACCCGTGGTGATGGCGTGATGCCCACCGCTGCCGACAAGGCCGCGATCGTCATCCTGCAGCGGGACCTCCCGATCGAGTCACGTCCCTTCGACACCTGGGCCGCCGAGGCGGGCCTCGACCCCGACGAGATGCTCGCCCAGGCGCAGGTCTTCGTCCAGCGCAACTACATGCGGCGGTTCGCTGCGGTCCTCAACCACCGCAAGGCGGGTTTTGGCGCGAACGGCATGGCCGTTTGGCGGGTTCCCGAGGACCGTGTCGAGGAGGTCGGGATGCAGATGGCCGCGTTTCGGGCGGTCTCGCACTGCTACTTGCGCCCGACCTACGAAGACTGGCCGTACACGCTCTTCACGATGGTCCACGCGAAGACCCGCGAACTCTGCGAAGAGACCATTCAGGCCATCGCGGATGAAACCGGCTTCAGCGGGGCCGACGAGCACGCCGTCCTGTACTCGACCTACGAGTTCAAAAAGATCCGGCTTGTCTACTACACCCCCGAATACCGGGCCTGGGAAGCCCTCGCCCTGTCCGGAAAGCCCCTCCCCACCTGGTGAGTACACCAGCGAGTGACGCAGCATTCGCGCGGGCATCGCGCGTCCTTGTAGGTGGGGTCAACTCCCCCGTTCGCGCCATGCGCTCCATCGGACGCGACCCGATTTTCATCGACCGCGCCTCGGGTCCCTATGTCTGGGACATCGACGGCAACCGCTACGTCGACTACCTCGCAAGCTGGGGTCCGATGATTCTGGGCCACGCACATCCCGCGATTGCCGCGGCGGTGGAGCGTCAGCTCCCACGCGGTACCTCCTACGGCGCGCCGACGGAGAACGAGATCGCGTTCGCGGAACAGATCGCCGAGGCGATCCCGTCGATCGAACAACTCCGGATGACCTCCTCGGGATCGGAAGCGGTGACGGGCGCGCTCCGTTTGGCGCGTGCCGCAACCGGGCGCGAGGCGATCGTGAAGATCGAGGGCGGCTACCACGGCGCAATCGACGGACTGCTGGCGCAGGCGGGTAGCGGTGCGACGACGCTCGGTGTCCCGACAAGTCCCGGTGTTCCTGAGGGTGCGACCCGGCACACGCGCCTGGTGCCCTTCAACGACCTCACCGGAATTGACGCTGCGTTGGACGGCGCTGCGGCAATCATCGT
Source organism: Thermoleophilia bacterium (assembly GCA_043746815.1). Classification (GTDB taxonomy): domain Bacteria; phylum Actinomycetota; class Thermoleophilia; order Miltoncostaeales; family Miltoncostaeaceae; genus JAYTQG01. The sequence continues at coordinate 1,587 of JAYTQG010000173.1, forward strand.
GGAGCCCGTTCCCGGAAACATGGGGGTCGTCGCGCCCGCTCCCGGCTACCTGGAGGGCCTGCGTGCCGCATGTGATCGCCACGGCGCGCTGCTCATCTTCGACGAGGTCATCACCGGCTTTCGGGTCGCCTTCGGTGGGGCGCAGGCGCGCTTCGGCGTTCGGTCAGACCTCACCTGCCTCGGCAAAGTCATTGGCGGCGGACTTCCCGTTGGCGCGTTCGGCGGTCGGCGGGACATCATGGGCGAGCTCGCGCCCGAAGGACCGTGCTACCAGGCGGGGACGCTCTCTGGGAATCCGCTGGCAACCGCAGCCGGGCGAGCAATGCTCGCGGAACTCGGGAGCCCCGGCGTCTACGAACGCCTCGAAGACGGCGGCGCGCGGCTGGAAGCCATCATCCGCGAAAGCGGTGCCCCCGTGCAGATCAACCGCGTGGGCTCCATGCTGACGCCCTTCTTCGCCCACCAGCCCGTCACCAACTACGCAGGAGCGCTGTCGAGCGACACGGAGGCGTACGGGACATTCGCGCGAGCACTCCTTGCCGCCGGTGTTTACCCACCCCCATCGCAATTTGAAGCATGGTTCGCAGGGCTCGCCCACACCGCGGAAACCGATCAGCTGACGCGCGACGCATTCGCTCAGGCTCTCGCGTGAGCCCGGAGATCGCCGAGCGAATCGCAGCCCCGCCGCCGCTCCTCGCACGACACGCATCACCGCCGCTTGCGCCCGATGAAGCGACAGGACTTGATCTGATCCTGGAGGGCTTTTTGTTGCACCACGGCCGTCCGCGGGGCAATCCCCCGGCCAGTGGACTAATCCTTGCAGGGGATGCCTGTTACGCCGAGGGACTCGTGCGCGTTGCCGCGGCGGGTGACCTTGTCGTCATCCGACTGCTCGCCGATCTGATCGCCCGCTCGGCGAGCCTGGTCGCGGATCAGCGTCACAACCTCCTACCTGCGCTCTGGGCTGCCACTGTCGCGACGATCGCCAGTCACGGCCGCGAGGGCGTCAACCAGCTGGCCGCGGCAGCCGACGCGATGAGCTCCGGCGACCCGAGCGCGCTCGTCCACCTTGCCGAACAGTCCGATTGCTACCCCGAACTCGCGGAGGTCCTCGCGCCATGAAGAACTTGAGCGACTTTGTCGACGAGCTGCGCCGCGCCGGGGAGCTGGTCGAGATCACCGCTGAGGTCGATCCAAACCTTGAGATCACCGAGATTGCCGACCGGGTGATGAAGGCACATGGGCCCGCCTTGCTCTTCAAGAACGTCCGCGGGAGTGCCTTGCCGGTGCTGATCAATCAGTTCGGCAGCGAACGGCGGATGTGCATGGGGCTCCGCACCGATCGCCTGGACGCGGTCGGTGAACGGATCCAAGAACTGTTGGAGCTTCAGCCACCCCAGGGCATCGTCGACAAGATGAAGGCGCTGGGCAAACTGAAGGACCTCGCCTCCTGGGCACCCAAGGTTGTGAAGGACGGCGCCTGCCAGGAGCAGCGCGTTGAGCCGAACCTGGACCTCCTGCCGATCCTCACCTGCTGGCCCTCAGACGGCGGACCGTTCGTAACGCTGCCCCTGGTGTTCAGCAAGGACCCAACCACCGGCATCCGCAACTGCGGCATGTACCGCATCCAGAAGGTCGACAAGACGACCGCGATGATGCACTGGCAGATCCACAAGGACGGCGCCGCGCACCTCCGCGATTCGTCCGGGCGTGTCCCCGTGGCGGTCGTGATCGGGTCGGACCCCGCGGTGACCTACGCGGCGACCGCACCCTTGCCGCCCAACATCGACGAGATGATGCTCGCCGGATTCCTCCGCGGGCGTCGCGTCGACATGGTGCGCTGCGCGACGGTCGACGTCGAGGTCCCTGCGGACGCCGAGATCGTCCTCGAAGGCTACGTCGACGCAACCGACCTGCGGCCTGAGGGACCATTCGGGGACCACACCGGCTTTTACACGCCGGTCGACCAATATCCGACCTTCCACCTCACCGGGATGTCGATGCGCCGGGATGCGATCTACTCCACGACCATCGTCGGCCTGCCCCCTATGGAGGACTTCTGGTTGGGGAAAGC
>JAYTQG010000174.1:0-3650 GCA_043746815.1 Thermoleophilia bacterium
GACATAGACCTGCTGCTTGTCCGGCTGGTCGCGCAGGATCTCCTCGCGACACAAGATCAACGCCGATGCTGCGTCGGTCATGGGACAGACTTCAAAGAGTTTCAGTGGATCGGCGACCTTCGGCGAGTCCATGACCCCCTGCACGTCGCACTCAAAGCGCAGGTGCGCCCACGGGTTGCGGGCACCATAGAAGTGGTTCTTGACCGACGTGTGGGCAAGGTCTTCCTCAGTGCAACCGTAGACCTGCATGTACTTACGCGCGGTCAACGCCACGCCAGAGGGGAACGTGAGCCCGGAGAAGTACTCCTCCTTCGAGTCAGCTGCCTGGGCGATCACCGAGGTGCCCTCGACGGTGGCGAGGTCGTTCATCTTCTCCGCACCCATGACCATGACGGTGTCGTAGAGCCCGGAGAGGATCGCAACGCAACCCAGGTGAAGTGCCCATGCCCCCGTCCCACAGGCCGCCTCGACCCGCATCGCCGGTGCCGGCACAAGGCCGAGATGATCAGCACACATCAACCCGACCGAGTTCTCGTAGCAAAAGCCGGTCGAACCGGCGTTTCCGAGGTAGAAGGCCTGGATGTCACGCGGGCCGACGCCTGCGTCATCCATCGCAAGGCGTCCGGCATCAACAGCCAGCGCGCGAAGCGACTTGTCATGGTGAATTTTGTGGAGGGTCTTCCCGATTCCGAGGACCCCGACACGCATGTTGCCCATACTCATTTGCTCCCTTGCGGCCTAGTGGGGTTCCTGCTGGCGCCCGCGCGTCCAACGGTAGTACGTTCCAAGGGCGATTGCCTCACCCGCAATGCGGTCCGCGGCACCAATTGCCGGGGGTTCAGCGATAATCTCAATGTCCTGGGCGATGCCCTCTCCCCCGCCGTAGCCGAAGGCCAACACCCGGTCCCCCGCCTTCGCGCTGTCAAGACCAAGGGCCAATGACAGCCCAACTGATGCGCACCCAATATTTCCGATCTCACCGACGAAGCTCGTCGCGGCGAGCTGTTCGGTACTGACACCGGCCTTCGCGAGTGAGCGGAGTGGTGCCGGGTGCGGCTGGCTGGGACACACCGCCACGTAGCTTGCCGTCGGGACCTCCGTCGCGGCTGCGAGCGCGCCGATCGCGGCGGTCGCTTTCGCGTAGGCGTCTGAGAGAACCTCCAGGCGGTAGCGCGCCTCAGGTTCACGACCAAGCGTCCACACGTCGTAGACCTCGTTTGATGCACGTGCCTGAGCGCCGAGGGTGGCAAAGCCGCCCTTCGCGCCAATGAGAAACGCTGCAGCCCCACCGGCCGAGAGGGTGTCGGCCACCTTCTGGCCGTAGCTGACCTGATGATCAGCGCACACCACAAGGACGGGACGCTTGCCCTTCGCAAGCGCGGCGGCCAGGTTGAAGCCGTCCAGCAGACTGCCCGGGTGGCCACCCAGGTCGTACGGGACGACATCCTCGGGCAGATCAAGCGCCCGAATCAGCGTCGCAGAAAGTTTGCGAAGGCCAAAGGGTGCCGACAAACACACACTGATGAATGCCTGCGGGTTTTTCGTCTCGCCAAGTGCCTCACGGGCGGCTTCGAAGGCCATCGTCAAGGGGTCCTCGTCAAGACCCGGGGTGGCCAGCGCTTTCGCGCGTGGCCGACCCGGTACTCCGTAAAACTTCGTGACCTCGCCAAGCGGGGTCCGGTACTGAGGCAAATAGGCCCCGTAGCTCAGGAGATCTGCCATCCCTAGCGCGCGATCTTGATGCCAGCGGCTTCACGGTCGAATGTATCGGCGGTAATGCCCTCATCACGAAGCTTGACCTTCTGCACCCGTTCAGTCGGTGTCTTTGGAAGCTCCGACACGAACCGGATGTAGCGGGGCACCATGAAGTGCGGCATCTCCTCTGCCATCCAGTGAGTGAACTCCACCGGATCCGGTGCCGTCCCCTCAGGGATACAGACAATCAGGATCTCGTCCTCAGACGAGGCACCCTCACCGGCCTTGACGCCAACTGCGGCGGCCTCTGCGATGTTCGGATGCTTCATGACCTGACGCTCAAGCTCCATCGACGAAACGTTCTCACCGCGGCGACGGATGTAGTCCTTCACACGGTCCATGAAGTAGAAGTAGCCCTCTTCATCCATCTTCCCGAGGTCACCAGTGTGGAGTTTCAGGTTCCTGAAGTCCTCAGCGGTCTTCTCCGGCATGCCGTAGTAGGCGCGCATGACGATATTCGGGATCTTCATGTCAACGACGATCTCGCCGGGGGTGTTCGGCGGAAGCGGCCAGTCGGTCCCTGGCTCCACGATCGTGACCTCGTAGCCCGGGTTTGCCTTACCCATCGATCCTGGGATCGGCGGACGAGTCGGGTCCATGTAGGTCGCCATTCCGGTCTCCGTCAGGCCGTAGCCCTCGATGAACCGGACACCGAAGCGGGTTTCAAACTCGGTGTAGATGTCCTTCGGCGCCGGAGCGGCGAAGACCGTGTGAACCTTGTGGGCCCGGTCAAGCTCCGACGGGGTCGTGTTGTAGATGAAGTAGCTGACCGCGCCGATCGAGTTGAAGACCGTGGCTTCAGCGTCTTTCACCTGCTGCCAGAACTGACTGGACGAAAAGCGCTCCACGTAGGCAACGCGTCCACCGCACACGAGCGCCGGGTAGCCCGTGAGGACCTGGGCGTTTGAGTGAAAAAGCGGCAAGCACGAGAAGAACGTCTGGTCCGACATCTCCTCGACGGTGTCCTTACCGGCCATGATCCGAATGCCTTCCAAGAGCCCCCGAGCGGAGAAGTAGTCCGCGGCGTGCTGCTTGATGACGCCCTTCGACAGGCCCGTGGTACCGGAGGTGAAGATGATCCGGGCATCATCGGTCCAGGCATGCTCGATCCCATCGGGCTCGGCGTCTGACGCGCTCATCAGTGCCGAGAGCGGCTCATGGGGAAGCTTCGGGTCGTTACCCTTCTTCTTCCCGCTCTCCAGCACGACAACGTGCTCGAGCGTGCCGAGGCGATCTGCGACCGTCTCGAGACGATCGAGGTACTCGTCGGCAATGATCAGTTTCTTGGACTCCACCAGATTGATGCAGTGCGCCAGGAAGTCACCCTTATTGGCGATGTTGATCGAACTCATCACCGCGCCGGCCTTCAAAATGCCGAACCACACCGGCAAAAACTCCGCACAGTTCGGGAGCATCACGCTGACCGACTCGCCCTTCTGGACACCGCGCGCGAGGAGTGCGTTCGCGATGCGGTTCGCATCAGCATTCACCTGCCCGTAGCTAATCCAGTCTCCCGTTCCGAACTTCAAGAAGTCACGGTCAGGGTGCTCGGTTGCCCGGCGCGTCAAAATCTCGGGAAGTACCCACTTGGTGGGGTCTTCCTTCATGTACCAATCGCTCCAATCGCCCATCTTGAACGTGCTCCTTCTACTCGGCCGGTACGAACTTGGGCAGGGTGATCTCGTCGGTCACATCGTCGAAGACGACCTTGACCTTCATCCCAATCGTGACCGCCTCAGCGGCAAGCGACGGGAAGCCAGGCTCATCAGCGACGAGCAGGCTCATCATGCGGGGGCCCTCATCAAGGTCAATCAGCGCCACGATGTGCGGGGCGTCACCCTTGTAGGCCTTGCTCGGCCCGATGAAGTGCACCGAGTAGGTGTAGACGGTGCCGG
>JAYTQG010000175.1:0-1600 GCA_043746815.1 Thermoleophilia bacterium
CGCCCTGACCATCCTGAAGGGCGTGGAGCTGGAGATCCTCTCCGATGGTCGCCTCGACTTTGACGATGAACTGCTCGCGGGCTTTGACGTCGTCGTCGCGAGCATCCACTCCGGTTTTCAGCAGTCGCCCGAGCGGATCACTCAGCGTCTGCTCGCCGCGATCGAGAACCCACACGTGGACATCATGGGTCACCCCACGGGTCGAAGGATCGGTCGACGTCCGCCGCTGGAGTTCGACATCGACCACGTCTTCGAGCGGGCCGCAGCAACGGGCACGCTCCTTGAGATCAACGGCCAGGCGGAGCGCCAAGACCTCAGCGATCAACTGGCCCGCCGTGCGCTCGGTATGGGGTGTCGGCTGGTGGTCTCATCCGACGCGCACGTCCCCGAGGGCCTCATGGCCATCGAGCGGGCCGTCACCATCGCCCGCCGCGCGGGCGCCGAGGCGAAGCACATCGCGAACGTTGTCACGGATTGGAGTCAGCGGCCCGAGGCCGCCGGGACCGCTTGACTCCTTGGCGTTGAGAAACGGTCACGTCCTGACGGCTCAGACCGTGTTGGCAACCCGTTCGAGGAGGGCCAACACCCCCGGGGGACCGGGGACCTCGGCATCGGCGACGTCTCGAACGGATGGGTCGACTTCATCGTCGCCTGCGAGGATGCATGCCACATGAGCCAGCCTGCCCGCCCGACGCAGTTGCCGCAGCGCAGCCCACGCATCGGTATCGGTGCGGTCGTCGCCGATCATTGCCGCATTGCGGATCACTCCACTGGCGAGCAGCGTGCGGATGGACGTGCCCTTGTTCACCGCCCCCGCGGGCATGATTTCCAAGATGCGTCGCCCCCAGCCGGTCTTCAGGCCCAGCGACTCGGCCTGTGGTCGCACGACCTCGTCCAGGAAACGTCGTGCTTTCTCAATGTCGTCAGCACCACGAAAATGAAAGCTCAGGGACAGCGACTGCTTGCGTTCCACCCGAATACCGAGAACCGCCTGGACCTCGGCCGGAAAGCGGTCCAAGAGGACGTCCATCTGAGGACCTGCGTTCTCATCGGATTCAGCCAGCTCGATCGTGTCACTCCCGACGCGTCGAAGTTCCATCCCGTGCGTCCCAGCGTAGGCGCAACCGGGGATGCCGACGATCCGCTCCAAATCAGTGATTGCCCGTCCCGAAACGAATGCAATCAGCGCAAACCGGTCCCGAATTGCTTCCAGCACCGGGCGCGCGCCCTCGATCATGCGGACGTCAGCGGGGTCGTGCTCCATGGGCGCCAGCGTGCCGTCCAGGTCCAAGAAGAGCGCGCTTTTGGTTGGACTGGCTGCCAGCGGAGCCATGAGCGCCGAGGCGGTTTCGGCGGAGATCACGATGACCGACGCTAGCAGCCCGCCCCTTGGGAAGCTCATCGGGATTGGCCTTATTGCCGGGCTTTTCTCCGCACTCTTTGGTGTCGGCGGCGGCATCATCGTGGTGCCGCTCCTCATTGCGCTCTGCCACTTCGACGCGAAGGTGGCGACGGCGACGTCGCTGGCAGGCATCGTCACTACGGCGATCGTCGGCGCGTCGGCGCATGGCGTGCTCGGCAATGTCGACGTGGCCCGCGC
>JAYTQG010000176.1:0-3640 GCA_043746815.1 Thermoleophilia bacterium
GTTAATGTTGAACGGCTTGTCGGTCGCGGCGCGCAGGTCGCCAACCAGTGCGGTGATCTCCTCCGGTGAGAGGTAGTGCGCCCCGAACGAGCCCAATCCACCTGCGTTTGACACGCATGCAGCCAGCGTGACGGTTGACAGGCCACCTCCGAACGGGCCCTGAACAATTGGGTAGCGCACCACCAACATGTCACTGACACGCGTCGCTGGCCACATCTCGCGGGGGGTGTTTGAGGTCGTCATGTCGGTTACCGTAGGTGACCTGTACCTCATAGGCAATCAACTGCTAGTACCCATCTCGTAACCAGGTGAACCGATGGTCACCCACCGCCCATCCCGCGTTATTGCGCCCCCGGACACGTGCCCGCTCACCGAGTGCTTGTCACTGATCGGTGGCGCCTGGACACCGAACATCCTGTGGTACCTGCGCGACGGGCCGCGACGGTTCAACGAACTGCGCGGTGACATCGGTGCGATCTCCGCGAAAATGCTCTCCAGTCGCCTCACACGGCTGAACGCCGATGGCGTCGTCACCCGCACCGTCATGACCACCAGCCCACCCACCGTCGAGTACGCCCTGACCGAACTCGGACGGGAACTCCTCCCCGCGATCGACGCGATCGTCAGCGTCGGTCACCGCCTCAAAACACGGACCTGACCGCGCGCCGCCGTTCACGGTATTGCGATGGGCACCCACTTTGCCGCGGCCGTGCTCGCCAATTCGGCATCGAGGGCCGCCCGGGACGCCGCCGGACCCCCTACCTATTCATGGGTTCTTGATCAGCCGCTCGATCGCGTCGGGCGTCGTCCGACGTCGCGCCGAGGCGGCCACGCAAATCCGCTCCTTCGTCGTCAAGCCTACGCGCCACGAATGGCCGCCTCGGCCCTGCGCCGGTGCTTGCCCACCTGGGACAAAGACCGATGTCCACGCATCCGGAACTGCGTCACCAGCTGCCCAGGGGCGGCGTCGCTCAGCTGGCTGGCTACAGGTCGAGGGCCGCGGAGACCGCGCCGACCAGCGCGCGGGCGTGCTCAAGAATTTCCTCGACCTCATCAGGCTCAACCATGAGCGCGTCGTACTCGGACTGGTTGCGTAGCTGCCGGAGGCTGTCGAACGCCTCGATGTGGTCTTCGACGTGGAGGTCATCAAGGGCTGCGAGCGCGTAGCGGCCTGTGCGCTGGTGGTGTCCCGGGCCCTTCTTGACCCGGTATCCGCTCGCGCGCATGTGGGCAGAGATGGCTTTGCGCATCGCGTCGTAGCTAACCGCGAACGCGGCCGTGGGATCGGCGTCGGCGATGCTTGCCGCGCTTTCGAGGTGTCGCTTGGCGCCGTCAAGCTCCTGCCGAGCCGTCTCGCGATCGGTCTCGACCCGCTCGATCGCCTTCTCTGCGAGCAGCCGTAGCAGCTCGGCCTCACCCATCAGTCACGGCTTTGGCTGCCAGGAGGACGAGGTCGATAGTGGCCCCGCGCTTGACCTGACGGATGAAGCCGTCGGCCTCGTCGCGCCACCGCTCAGGCGAGACGATCGTGGCATTGACCTCCCGCCTGAGCTGCTCGGACAGCAGGCTTGCGGCACGGGCCACGGCGCGGCGAGATGGGCTCCCGATGAGCAGGAGGTCGACATCGCCCGGTTCGTCGCCCTTCTCGCCCAGGTAACGGGCCGCCCACGACCCGAAAAGCAGGGCCTGCTTGATTCCCGGGATATCCGCCAGTGCCGGGCCGATGAGGGTCGCCGGTCCGAACGCCTTGAGCAGCAGGCCTTGCATTTCGGGGTAGTAGAGCGATTCGGTGTTTGGGACCAGGAGGCGCTGGCGGCCGACGCGCTCGGACCGGATCAACCCAGCTGCCTCGAGTCGGTCTGCCTCACGTGTGAGACCGCCCGCATCGACACCAAGTTCTCTCGCCAGCTCGGCGATCGGGGCCGGGCGATCCTGTCCGAGGTAGACGCGGGCAAGGAGTAGTCCCTGACCGGCAGAGCGGAAGATCGGGAGAAGGAGTGTCGCGCTGGTCCGCATTCCACGGTCCGATTCTTGTCTAAATGTCACGAATCACTGATTTTTAGACAGTATCACGTTGCCCTCAACGACCCTGACTCGCCGGTCGCCGCTCGGGACAAGTTGCCACGCCGCACGCGACCCAGAAGCTACCCGGCGTACTGGCGAAGCCAGTCAGCCGTTGGCTCGGGCAAGGGCGACTGGCACCGCGTGAGTCGCCCGCGCCCGGAATAGCTCATCGATCGTCCGCTTGAGCCGGTCGGCCTCAAATTCGGCGAGTTCGCTGATGAGGACCATCTCGATCAGGTCCTTCTGGGGGGCTTCCATGACCATCACAGTAGCTTCGCGTCTACGCATGGAGCGTTCGGCGAGACGCAGCGCCAGCGACGTCGCGGGCACGGTGGTCGCAGGGATTCCGGCGAACCCAAGCAGGTCCAGCAGATCGAGCGTTGCCTGCGGCTCGGGCAGTGCCGCTCCGAAGCCGATATCGGTGGTGATCTGCTCGAACACCCTCCCAGCCACCGGTGGATCGGCGCGCCATTCTTGGTCGTGGTGAGCGAAGGCGTTCTCCGGCTGAATCCGACCCGCCTGTTGCCACTCCGTTGACGTCCCGGAGTCGGGGCCCACGTCGTTGAAGGCGACCTCGACCGCGTCCCCGGAGACGGCGGATCGGTCGGCTCAAACCGGTCGTTGTTCGGCCATCAGTTCGCCGAAGCGAGTAAACCCTTGCGATACGAGTCGGTTGGCCGTGCGGCGGGCCTGGTCCACCACCGCCGGGTCCGCGGAAATCCCTCGCACCAGGACCGCGGTGATCGCTTGTTCCGCGCCGGACACGAACCAGTGCTTCTCGCTGGCTGCAACGAGTAGGTCCAAACACGTGAGCGCTTGGCTCAAGTGCTGGTCATCGCATTTGGAGAGCGCCTCTACGACGAGATGATCCGGCTCGACTCTGATGCCGTCCCCGAGAAGACCTTCAAGTTGGTCCAGCGCCCAACGCTCCTCGAAGCGTCCGGATGAATACCACCATCCGAAGCCAGCAAGCTCGTCCAATGAGCCGGGCTGGGGATTCATGCGGAGTTGACCGATCCTCCATTCCCAGAGGCCTTGGAGGCGTGGGAGAACGTCAAGAGGCGGCGGCTCGTCCTCCCCGGCGCCGATACCGGCGAGCTTGAACAGACGGGCTCGCATCTTGGTGGAAGAACGTTCGAAGAACTTCTCCAGGAGGCCCCCCGCGCCCACCTTCACCACACCGCGGGCGGTGAGGTCGAGCACGTGGTGCGTAAGGGCTTCGCGTGCTTCGTTGCCTTCTCGTCCGGGCCGCTGGGAGTCATCCTCGAGGCTCTCGAGGCAAGCCATGTACTCAGGTTCGAGGATCGCAAACAGATTGCTGTAGGCCCGGTTGGCGTTGAGGTAGGCCAGCCACGCTGAGCGATGGTGCAGTTGGCTCTGTGCGTTGCCGTCATCGGGTGGGAGGATGAGGTCCAGATGGCCCCGAGTCCATTTGAGATCGACAACCAAGAAAATCGGGAGGAACTCTCCAATTACGGCTCTCACGACGCCGTGTGGGTCGCGGTCCGGTTGAAGTAGTTCGTCGAGCAGGTTCGCTAGGTAGTCAGGAAGTCCGACGGGGCCTCTGGGTTCTCGC
>JAYTQG010000177.1:0-8129 GCA_043746815.1 Thermoleophilia bacterium
CTGCATATCGGGAATATTCGGGGAACCGAGGACGCCGTATCGCGATGTGTCGCAGCCGTCGGAACTGCGCCGGTATTTCGGCGCCAGACCACTAGACTCAGCGGGTGAAAACCCTTCTCCCTGACGGCAACGCCCTCGAACTCTCAGACGGAGCATCCGGCCGTGATGCCGCCGCCGCAATCGGGCCGGGCCTTGCTAAGGCCGCCGTTGCAATTCTCGTCAATGACGAGATGCGCGATCTCGCCCTTCCCCTCGCCGACGGGGACCGCATCGCGATCGTCACCGCGAAGAGTGGTGAGTCGTACCTCGCCGTGATGCGCCACTCGGCCGCTCACGTGATGGCCCAGGCGATCATGACGTTGTTCCCGGGCACCAAGTTTGGCTTCGGGCCAGCGATTGACGACGGTTTCTACTACGACTTCGTGTTCCCGCGCCCGGTCACCGAGGAGGATTTCCCAGCGATCGAGGCGGAGGTGACGCGCATCATGGCCGCTCGCGAGGGCTACGAGCGAAGCGTCATGGCGATCGATGAGGCCGAGAAGCACTTCACGGCCGCGGAGCAGCCCTTCAAGGTCGATCAGGTCCAAGAGTTGGCGCGCCAGGGCGAGACGGAGGTCTCGATCTACCAACAGGGCGAGTTCGTCGATCTCTGTCGAGGCCCGCACGTTGGAGACACCGGCCGTGTTGGCGTTGTTAAGCTCCTCTCAGTTGCGGGCGCCTACTGGCGCGGGAGTGAGAAGAACCCAGTCCTCACCAGGATTTACGCGACTTCCTTTCCGACGAAGGCACTGCTCGATGAGCACCTTGCGCGGTTGGAGCAGGCGCGCGCACGGGACCATCGGCGTGTCGGGCGGGACCTTGGCATTTTCTATTTCGATGAAGCTGGCCCCGGGATGCCGTTCTTCCTCCCCAAGGGGATGGCGATGATTAACGCCATTCAAGGGGCCCTCCGCACGGAGCTTGGCGCGATGGGGTACGACGAAATCCGCACGCCGACGATCCTTTCGGATCACCTGTGGCACCAGAGTGGCCACTACGAAAACTACAAAGAGAACATGTACTTCACCGAGGTTGACGGCCAGGGCTTCGCCGTCAAACCGATGAACTGTCCAGGGGCATGTTTGGTCTATCGCAGCACCCGCCACAGCTACCGCGAGCTGCCCGTCCGCCTCGCAGAGTTTGGCCACGTCCATCGCCACGAGCTCTCAGGGGTATTGCATGGCCTCTTCCGGGTTCGGGCATTCACTCAAGATGACGCGCATGTGTTCTGCAGGGTGGACCAGATCCAGGAGGAGGTCAGCGAGATCCTGCGTCTGACGGATCGCCTCTACGGGCGCTTCGGGTTCGAGGAGGTCAGTCTGAACCTCTCGACGCGGCCAGAGAAGGCCACGGGCTCCCAGGAGGTCTGGGACATCGCCGAGGCGCAGCTGCGGGACGCCCTGGGCGAGCGGCCGTACAAGATCAAGGAGGGCGACGGTGCCTTCTACGGTCCGAAGATTGACTTTGAAGTGACCGACACGATGGGTCGCTCCTGGCAGCTGGGTACCTGTCAGCTGGACTTCTTCATGCCGGAGCGCTTCGACCTGACCTACATCAACGCGGAGGATCGGGAGGAGCGGCCGGTCATCATTCACCGCGCGATCCTGGGCTCGTTGGAGCGCTTCCTCGGAATCCTCATCGAGAACTCGGGTGGCGACTTTCCCTTTTGGGTTTCCCCGGAGCAGGCTCGTGTGCTGCCCGTGGCCGATCGACACGCGCCCTTTGCACATGGGATCCGCGACCGGCTCACGGCCGTCGGCCTACGGGCGAGCGTCGACGCGCGATCCGAGTCGGTGGGAAGACGGATCCGAGAGGGCGAACTCTCCAAAGTGCCGTACGTCTTCGTTGTGGGAGATGCAGAGGTTGATGGCGGTGCGCTGACACCCCGTGTACGGGGCAACAGGGACGCGACTCCAGGGAACATCGACCAGATCGCCAGTCGGCTGGCGGCCGAGTCAAACGAGGGCTAATGGGATGCGTCTGAACTGGATCGGGATCCGCAACGGCGCGATCATCGTCGGTCTCGCCGCACTCGGAGTCGTGCAGCAGCGCACGTTGTCGTCGCTGGTGATCGGCATCAACCAGATCATCACGGTCATTTTCGTGGCAAGCATGATCGCCGTCGGGTACCGCTACTTCCGGGAACACGAACTCGCCTGGTTGGTACTGAAGCCGTGGCAGCGTGCGGTCATCTTTTCCTGCCTTGGCGGGATCGTCTTCGCTGCGCTCGTCGGATTCCAGATACTCGGCCCGCTCATCACGCCGTTGGGCGTGATGGCGTTGATTGCGGCCCTGGTTCTCACGATTCTCTGGGTGATCCGAGAGAGTCGCCGCTTCCGGGGATAGCCGTCAGGCCACTACGGGCGCAGCGCGACCCACTGGCGTTCCATCCGGCGAGGCTGACGAAGGAGTCTCGCCTCGGCGATGACAGGGATCCGTTGGGCTCCCGGTGCAAAGGCCGCTGCCGCGCGCAGTACGACCGTTGCGCGCCCGCCTCCGGCCGGGAATCTCACCGAATTCCGACCGCTGGCGAAGCGGATACGGACGGTTCCGGCGCGCGCGCTTTGGAGGCGCACGGCGACCAGCCGGGGACGTGCCGCCGAGACCCGTGCAATTGATGACGGAACGATGACGAGGGCGTCACCCAGGCGGATCACTCTTGGGTCAGGAATTGCCCGTAGGTCCGGCACCCGGTAGTTCGCGGCCACCGGGTCGCTGGGTGGCGAGCCGACAGTGGTCGTCCCCAGGCGGTCGGTGCCGGTGACACTGCAGCCCACGGTTCGCCCAACGTCGTCCCACGTGACGCGAAACGTAACGTCGCTCGCTGCCGGGATCAGGTCCCCATCTCGCAGCCAAGCGACCGACAGCGTAGGCACGCCCTGCCAATCGCCAGTGTGACAGCGGAGCAGCGATCCCACCCTCGCCCGTGCGCCGCCCTCGACGAAGGGAAAGCTCTTGGTGACGGGTCCAGGCGGGACAACAGGGCGACTGAACCGAGCGATCCCCTGTTGATTTCGACCCTCCACGCCGATGAACGCGCCAGAAACCCAGAGTGAATCGCCCGTCAGGAGTAATGCCCGAGGCTCCCCTCCCACCGGAGTCGCCTTCCACACCGGGGTGGATTGCCCCGAGTGGAAGGCCGCAAGGGTCGCCGGGCCCGCGGCGTAGGTGGCCAGATCATCGATCGCAACGGGTCCGGGAGAGAGGCCCGCCGGTGGGGTAAACGGATCGGGGGCCGCTGTCGCGCTATCGATCAGTGCGAGCCCAGCTCGAGGCGTGCTTGGTGTGCCAACTGCGGTGAACGTTCCGCTCAGAACAACGCGGGCAGCGGTTGCCGCTGTTCCGGCCACCGGGCCCGCAGCGGCGTCCCACGCGGTGGGCGCGCCAGTCGCCCCGTCAATTACCGCGAGACCCCGTCGGTTTGCCCGCGTGCCCTCGGCGCCAATGGAGGTGAACGCGCCCCCGGCGAGGACAGTTGTTCCATCCGCACTCGCGAGGCTCGTGACGTCGCCGTCGGGCTGCGGCTGCCACGCAGTGACCGCCCCTGTTGCAGTATCGACCGAGCCAAGATGGGAACGCGCCGCAGCGCCGAGGGTTGCGAACTGTCCACCAACAACGATGGATGGACCGATCGATAGGAGGGTCGCGACGTCGCCGTCGGCACCCGGATTCCACGGTGTCGTCGTCCCTGTTTTGGTGTCCACGACGCCAAGGTGCGCCCGCGGAAGGCCGCCGAGTGAGGAGAACGAACCACCAACGACCAGGCGCTGCCCAACGTTCGCCAGCGCCCGCACCACGCCATCGGTGCCGGGGTTGAATGCGGTGGGAGCACCCGTGGCCGGATTGAGGGCAGCGAGGTTCCGCCGGGCGACGCCCCCGACTCCGCCGAAGGTCCCACCCAGCGCGACTGCGCCGCGCGGACCAGTGCCGACCGCACTGACAACCCCGGTAACCCACGGGGTCCAGCTGGCGGCCTCGCCGGTCACCGGATTCAGTCCGGCGAACCGCCGATGAATTGGTTGGGGGGATTGGTTGCCGATCGCTGCGAAGTCTCCACCGACCATCAAGAGTCCATTGGACTCCGCAAGCGACGCCACGCTCGGACGCTCCGATCCCGCTGGGTTCGGCGCCCAGGGCAAAAGGCCACCGGTCGACAACGAAAGGGCCGCCAACCCGCTTCGTGGCTGCCCGCCGATTTGGGTGAATCGCCCGCCCGTGAAGATGGTCTCACCGATAACGGCGATCGCTGCGACCTCGTCATCGGCAGGGGTATTCAACGGAAGCGCACCCCCGGTCTTCGCGTCAACCGCGGCGAGGCGAGCTCGCGGGGCGCCCGACACCTGGCTGAACGCACCGCCGACAATCAGCGTGTCGGTATCGGCAAGCGCGAGCGCGCGAACGGGAGCGTCCGCCGTCGCGGTGAAGGCCGCGTTCAACGCCCCGGTGGCAACCGTCACGGCCGACAGCCGACTGCGCGGCTGAGTGAACGCACCGCCCACATAAAGGATGTCCTCTTTTGTGGACAGGCTGAGTGCGAGCACGTCGCCGGTGTATCCGCCTTCCCACCCGGGCAACGCATCGCCGGTGCTTCGCGCAATCGCTGCGAGGCGCCCGCCGGACTTCTTCGTCGCGCCAGCCTGGGTGAACGCGCCGCCCGCGAACACCGTCGTCGCGGTCGTTGCGAGGGACGAGACCGCGCCGTTCGGGTTCGGTGCCCAGGAGCTGTCAAGGGTTGCGTCTGCGTTCACATGGATCAGATTTTGAAACTGCGTGCGTTCGGCGACAACGAACTGGCCGCCAACGAACCACCCTCCGGTGCCATCGGGCCGAATCGCGGCAACCGTGCCAGCAAGCTCGGGAAGGCCCGCCCTCGGGACACCGCTCGGGGCCTGCAATGTCGCGAGCGGGCCAGAGCGCGGAGCCAGCAGTTCGAACGCCCCGCCCGCGTAAATGGTTCCGTCTTTGCCCCGTGTGAGTGCGTTCACGGGGCCGTCCGTCACCCAGCCGGTGGCAGGGGGCTCGGCGCTCGCCAGTTGGGACGAGACGACGGCAACAACGAACGCGGTACGACGTATCCATTGACGCGGACTGCTGATAGGCGGTTCCTTCATCCGGGTGCAGTCTGCCGAACCGACTGCGTTCTGCGCTGAACAACGGTTGCGCTGGCACACAGGTGCGACAGACGTGTAACCGGCCTGACACACCTTCGTTCCTAGCGTGAACCCGTGCGATACCGACACCGAGACGGGCAGGCCGCAGTGGAGCTGGTTTCCATCCTTCCGGTACTCATACTGGTTGCGTTTGCCGCCTGGCAGGTTGTCGCGTGGGCGGGTGCCTGGACACGCGCCGCCGGGGCCGCAGAGGCCGCGGTGCGGGCCGAGCGCGTCCACCAACCCGGCGTCGCCGCCGCCCGGGCGGCACTCGGCGGATTGGAATCGCGCTCCGCCCAGGTTCACATCGAACGAACGGGCACGACCGAGGCCACCGTCACGGTTGATATCCCCGTGCCCACGATCTTTGACCAATGGCTGACACTCCGCGCCACGTCGTCGCCGTGAGCCGCCGCCGAGGTCAGGCCACGATGGAGCTGATTGCGATCGTTCCGGTGGTGCTCGTGGTGGCGTTGGTTGCCTGGCAGCTCGCGGCAATCACATGGGCTGCCCTCGCGAACGAACGCGAGCTTCACCATGCGATCGTCACGCCGCCCACAGGGCGCGGAGTTCACGTCCAGCTGCACGTCGAGCGCCGCCTGCCGGTCCTGTTGCCGGGTGTCGGGGAACTCACCGTTCGTTCTGACGCCGAGATCCGTCGACCGTGAGGAACGGCGCGCGCGGACAGGCGCTTCCCATGGTCGTGCTCCTGGGGGCGCTGCTGTCGATCGGTGCGCTTTCCGTCGGCGCACTCGGATGGGTTCACGTCGCACGGGCGCGTGCGCAGACGGCCGCCGATGCCGCGGCCCTCTCTGCCGGACGCCTGCTGGCGGCACATCTTGCGGATGTCTCGGCCACGCCGCCGCGGGACCAGCAGCGCGCCTTCCATCAGTTTGAGGACGAGGCTCGCAACGTGGCGCGGGCGTCGGGCGGGCAGGTTGAGCGTTTGTGGAATCCCGACACGCGAACGTGGCCGCCGACGAGTGTGGAGGTTCGCGTCGTTGTCCGCGGACCATTCGGACTTCGCGTCCCTGCGGTCGCCCGCGCCGAACTCTCGATGGGGGCAGGACAGGACGGTACGACCACGTGGGCAGGCACGGGGGGTGGCTACCACGGCCCCCTGGTGACGCGTGACGGAAAGCCCATGTGCCCGGTCGTCGGCGCCGCGTTTGATGCGATGGACGCCGCCGCTCGTCGAGATGGCGTGGATCTCGTCGTGACCTCCGGCTACCGCACCGACGCCGAGCAGGCGCTCCTCTTCGCGGCTCACCCGGACCCGAAGTGGGTGGCGCCGCCCGGCACCAGCCGCCACCGGGAGGCGACCGAGCTTGACATCTCCATTGGGGGTGGTCCCGCCTGGGGCTGGCTGGCCGCCACCGCCGGAAGGTTTGGCTTCCTCCAGCGGTATTCGTGGGAGCCGTGGCACTACGGCTACCTTCCGGGTTGCGGACCGGGTGGTGCGGTTGCGGAGGGAACCGCCGCTGAGGGTGCGTTACCGGATTGGGTTCCGTCTCAGTACCGGGCGAGTGTGGCCACTGCCTCGGCCCGTGCGGGGGTGCCACCCATACTCCTGGCTGCGCTCCTGCAATCCGAATCGGGATTCACTCCCCGCGCGGTCAGCCCCGTCGGGGCGCTGGGGATCGCCCAGTTCATGCCCGCAACGGCAGCTGCGGTGGGATTGAGGGACCCCTTCGATCCGGCTCAGGCGATTCCGGCGGCGGCGAGACTGCTTGGGGCACACTTGCGTGACTTTGGCGGATCAGTTCCGCTCGCGCTGGCGGCCTACAACGCGGGCCCAGGCGCTGTTCGCCGCTACGGCGGTGTTCCTCCGTATGCCGAGACGCGAGCCTACGTGGCGCGCATCACAGCCCTTGCGGGTGGCGCAACCCTTCTGATTCCAAGTGGTGACGCCGTCGTTCTGGTGGCCGCGGACGATGGGGGCGGCCAACCGTCGTGACGGACCTATACTCGGCCGGTGACCGAGCCCCGACGTGCCCCGCTTCGGGAACAACTGCGCGCCCTTCCGGACCAGCCTGGCGTCTACATCTACCGCGACGCGGGGGACGCAGTTCTGTACGTCGGCAAGGCAAAGTCGCTTCGCAAGCGGGTTCGCTCGTACTTCCAGGCTCCCATTCGGCCGACTGACGAGGACGACATCGGCGAGGCGCCCGGGCCACGGATCGGTATCGAGGCGAAGGTCGCGGAGCTCGTCACCCGGATCGATCGCCTGGAGTTCGTGGTCACATCCTCAGAGACTGAAGCACTGATCCTCGAAGCGAACCTCGTCAAGGCCCACCGCCCGCCCTTCAATATCCGCCTGCGCGATGACAAGAGCTACCCGTACATCGCGATCAGCCTGGACGAGGCGTACCCCAGGGTCTACTTCACACGTGAGCGCCACCGGGCCGATCGCCGTTACTTCGGCCCGTTTTCCAGCGCCTCGAAGGTGCGCGAGACGCTGAACCTGCTTGGCAAGATCTTCCCGAGTCGTCCGTGCGAGGGGACGGAGCCGGGCCGTCCATCGGGGATTCCGTGTCTGGATTACCACATCAAGCGCTGCCTGGCCCCGTGCGTCGACTACATCAGCAAGGCCGAGTACCGAGGATTGATCGATCGGACGATGGCATTTTTGGGCGGTGAGTACCGCGAATTAGAGCGCGAGTTGACCACGGAGATGGAACTCGCCGCGCTGAGTCAGGAATACGAACGCGCGGGCGTCGCGCGAGATCGCCTCAGCGCGATCCGCCACCTCATGCAGCGCCAATGGGCCACGAATGAGGCCGTCGGGACGGTGGACGTGCTGGGCGTCGCCGTGCGTGACGACGCCGCGAACGTTCAGGTTCTTCAGGTTCGCGACGGCGTGATGCAGGACCGCCAGTCGTTCTTCCTGGAGACCCCTGGTGTCGCCGATCCTGGTGAGGTGATCGAGGGCTTCTGCCT
>JAYTQG010000178.1:0-8126 GCA_043746815.1 Thermoleophilia bacterium
ACCCGCTGCACGGCGTCGGTGTCCGCCCGGCTCTCCCGGCCAAGGTATCCAAGATGCGGCGTGCGGCCGAGGAGCACGTAGGCCCCGACGCGCATGTCATCCGGAGTCAGCGGCTCCTGAGCAACGAGCGCAATCCGCTTGGCAACCCCACGACGGCCGATCGAACCCAGCGGCTCGCCGTCCAGCAGGACCCGTCCGTCGTCAATATGGACTAAGCCTCCAAGGGCACGTAGGAGCGTGCTCTTGCCTGCGCCGTTGGGGCCGATGATGCCAACCCAGGCCCCGGGTTCGACATCCACCGAGACCCCGCGAAGGGCCTTGGTCTGGCCGAGGGTCACCTCAAGGTCAACGCAGGCGAGACGGCTCACCGGCTGCGCCCGCGGGTCGACCGAAGAACGAGTGCAAAGAACGGCGCTCCGAAGAAGGCGGTGACGACGCCAATCGGGATTTCGCTGGGGGCAAGTGCGGTGCGCGCGAGGACGTCGGTCAGGACCAAGAACCCGCCACCGACGATGATCGAGAGTGGAACGGTGCGTCGGTAGCCGCCGCCACACGCAAGGCGAACGGCGTGGGGAACAATGATCCCGACAAAGCCGATGAGGCCGGACACGGCGACCACCGCAGCGGTCCCGAGAGTGGCAGCCGCGATCACGATCATCCGCACACGCCGAACGTCAATCCCGAGGCTCTTGGCCTCATCATCACCAAGCGCGAGCGCGTCCAACAACCGCCGGTGCGAGAGGATCAACACCAGGCTGATCGCCACATACGGCGAGACCATCGCGACGTCACTCCACCCGGAAGTGCTCAGGCGCCCGAGCAGCCATGAGTAGACCTCAATCACCACATCCGTGTGCTGCTGCTGAATGAAGGTTTGCAGTGCCGTGAAAAAGGCCGAAACCGTGACCCCCGCCAGGATCAGCGTGGCAAGGCCGCCTGCGCTGCCAACCGTCCGGCCCAGAATGAGGGTCAAAAGGACCGCTGCGCTCGCCCCGGCAAAGGCGGCGACGGGAACCAACGAGCTGGACGCACCCCCCGAGACGATAATGGCCGTCGCCCCGAGCCCCGCGCCCGCCGCGACACCAAGGAGATACGGGTCAGCCAGCGGGTTTCGGAAGACGCCCTGGTAGGCGCTGCCCGCTCCGGCCAGCGTCGCCCCGACAAGCAGGCCCAGCGCGACGCGCGGCATCCGAATCTGCCAGAGCACGCCGGACTGGAGTTCGGTGAGGTGCGACCGAACCCCAAGACCGGGAATGTGCGACGCAAACTCGCGAAGAACATCAGCAGAACCAAACCCTGCCACCGGGCCGCTCAGCACTCCGACAAACGCGGCTGCCACTGCGAATACGACGGCAAGCGCCAGCCACGGAACGGCGAACCGCCTCGTGGCTGGCAGCACGGCTGCCTCAATGGGAGGAGCGCTCGCCACTACGTCCGGGTCGCAGCCTTCACGCGACCGGACATCACCTTGTAGAGACCGACGATCCGGGGACCCCAGCGTGAGGCGATGTCCTCATTCACCGGCGCAACGGCGCCACGCTTTACCGCAGTCAGCAGGTTCCAACCGGGACGCCCGGCCGCCTTGACCGGAGTCTCACCGGAGCTCGCATCCGAGAGTACGACGAGGTCGGGGTTCTGGGCGACGACATACTCAGCCGTGAGTTGCGGGTACCCCGCCCCGCCCGAGTCCGGAGCGCCGTCGGCGATGTTCCTCAGGCCGAGGTCCTTATAGACCTGCCCGATGAACGTCTTCGAGGTGGCCGAGTAGCCGTCAGCCGAAATCTCATGGAAGACACTCAGCGGGGTTGTTGGCGTTGGCGTTGCGGCAACGATCGCGGCAACCCGGTTTCGCATGCTGGTGGTGACGACGCGGGCGCTGGCCGGGTGTCCGGTGAGGTTTCCGAGGGACTGAATCTGGCCGTAGGCTTCCTTCAAATCCGTGGCGGGCGACTGCAGGACGACCCGGATTTTGAGGCGGGTCAGTGCCGCGACGAGGCCTTTTGTGTCGAAGGCCGTGACGACAAGATCCGGCTTGTACGCAGCGATTGCTTCGATGTTTGGCGTGAAGCCCGAGAGCTTCGTCTTGGGCGCCTTCGCCGGATAGTTGGACTGGTCGTCCACGGCGACCACCTGCGGACCAGCGCCGATCGCAAAGAGCGACTCCGTGGCGGTTGGCGACAACGAGACGATGCGCTTCGGCTGCGCGGCCTGCGCGGTCCCAATGGCAAGCGCAACGGTCGCAGTGGTGAGCACGAGCGTACGACCGAATCGTGGGTGGGGCATCTGAACTCCTTCGCGGTGTGCGCGAAGGTGGCTGGCCCGTGCGGTCCTCGAAGGCTGGCCGCGCGAACTGCCCTTCCTTCGAGGGCTGACGTTCGAACGGCGTCGCGCAGGCGACCTGGCTTTCCCCGAAGGGATCACAGTTGCGGGACAGCGCCGGAATCACACCGGACTTCGCTGACACAACGCCGACCGCTGGTAAACCAGCAGCGGCGGGAGCATACACCTGGGCGCCAGCAGCGCCGCTCGGCCCGAGATCGGGACGAACGGCTTGCGGCTCAGGACGAGCGGACTAAATGCTGCTCAACGAAAACCACTTGTACCCGGCTCCCGAGCCCACTGCCAACGCGACCAGGGTGGTCATGCCGACGGCGAGACGAGCGATACGGGGGAACTGCGAAATGAACTTGAACACCGCGAACCTCCCTGTTGCGTGTCAATGGATACGGAGCCCCTTGCTCCATACCTCGGTGTATCGGCACGTTCGTCCGCCAGCTCAACCCGCCTATGACGAATAGATACTGAGAGTGGGTCCTGACGCCGGTCGCGGCCGTTGGGCTCAGACGGTCGCCCCCGTGCGCCAGGAACCAGGACCTGAGGATGCTCCTATTGTGTTCAAGGGCGTGTGGGGATGTTTTTGAGGTGTTGGGTCTAACCCCACCAAGCTGCGACCCCTCTCGGCCTCGCGAGCGAGTTAGATGGTCGGCAGCCAGGAGGGCTGCGTGAGGTACGTCGACAACTGGGCGAGGCGCCCACTGAGGAGGAGTGTTCCAGCGGCGAGCATGATGACGGAGGCGCCGATCCTAAGGGCTGGGAGGCGGCGGCGGACGCCGGGGCGGGACAGCGCGCCCTGGGCGAGCACACCGAAGAATGCGAACGGAACGCCAAGGCCCAACGAGAACACGGCGAGCAGGAGCATGCCGTGCCCGACGCTACCGGTCGTGGCTGCGAGCGTCAGTGCGGAGCCAAGGGTCGGCCCGATACAGGGCGACCATCCGGCGGCGAACGCCGCTCCGATGAGACCGGCTGCGATCGGTCCACCACCGACGGCGAACTTCGGCTTCGGAAGGTGGAAGTCCCGGCCGAGTACCCCCGGCAGCGCGACGCCCAGGTAGGCAAGCGCCGCGAGGATCAGAAACGCGCCGCCGACAATTTCAAGCGTCCGGCGGTGCTCCAAGAGGCTGCCGCCGAGAAGGCTCGCCCCCGCTCCGAGCAGCGTAAAGACGGTCGAGAAGCCGAGGATGAACGCACCGACGGGAAGCGCGCGCTGCCGCTTGGTTCGTGGCGTCGTGGCCGAAGCGTCTGCACAAATCAGGCCGATGTAGCCGGGCACGATCGGCAGGACGCAGGGGCTCGCGAAGGTCACCGCGCCCGCCGCAAAGGCGAGCGCGATGCCTGAGGCTCCTCCGGACACAGGGTTAGCGCTTCTTCGCAGCGGCGATGCCCTGCTCGAACTGCTGCTCGCTCGCGGCGCCAATGACCTTGCCGACGATCTTTCCGGCGGCATTCACGAAAACCGTAGAGGGCTGGCCGGGGAGGCCGAGTTTGAATTGCCGTTCACGCTTGGGATCGTCGATTGATGCGAACGTCCAGCCGTACTTCTTGTAGAAACCCTTCGCGTCAGCTGGCTTGTCGGAGACGTCGATACCAACGAAGCGCACCTCTTTGTGCTTCGCGGAGACCTTCGCCACGGTCGGCGCCTCACTGTTGCACTCAGGACACCACGACGCCCACACCGTGAACACGACAGGCTTGCCCTTGAAGGCTGCCGTGGTGATTTTTCGACCGGTGATCGGGCTCGTGCCGTCGACAGACGGAACAGAGGGGGCGGCCACGGCGGAGGCAGCAATTGCGAAGGTGGCAAGGGCTGCGACGGCTGAAACTCGGTACGCGATACGACTCACGGAGGTGTCTCCTTCGTTGGGATCTGTCTGCACTACACGGGCGGGGCCCAAATTGGATGCATCCGATGTGGACCGACGGCGTGTAGAAGAGGACAATGGGTACCGTGGCGATCTGGAACATGCGGGCAACGCAGCGGACGGAGCGACCCGCCGTGGGTGCGAGCGATGTCGAACTGCTCACGCGGATCGCCGCCGCGGATGCCGCTGCATTTCGGGAAATCGTAAATCGCTACCAGCGGCCCGTCCTCCGGGTTTGCCGACGGGTCTTCCCAAATGACCCCGCTGGCGTCGAGGACGCGGTGCAGGAAGCGTTTCTCAAGGTCTGGCTGGGAGCGGGGAGTTTCAATCCCCGTAAGGGAAGCGCGGCCGCGTGGCTACTGAGGGTCGCCCAGAATGCTGCGCGGAACTTGGCTCGCGTGCGCTCACCACTGCCGGTGGCAGAGGTCGAGGAGCAGATGGATCCGATCACCCCTGACGTGGTCGAGCGGTTCTGGCTTGCCTCCGCACTGGCACGGCTCCCAGAGGCCGAACGGGACGCGATTGAACTTGCCTTCGTGGCTGACCTCTCGCACCCGCAGATCGCAACTCGTCTGGGACAGCCGCTTGGCACCGTCAAGAGCCATATTCGACGTGGACTGGCCCGCCTTGCTGATCTTGTGGAGGCCGACCGATGACCCACGACGAGGTTTACGCACGCCTCGCAGAGCTGCCGGGCCTCCACACGACGACTGGCGACGAGGCAAGCCTTCGCGCGCATGTGGGCACCTGCGGTGTCTGCCGCCAGCGCCTCGACACCCTTCAGCGGCTGGAGCGGCACCTTGGTGAGTTGGGCAGTGACGCGCCAGCCAGCGCGGCCCTCGCCGCTCGGCTCGCAGAGATCCCTTCCGTGCATCCTCGCGGGGCTGCCTCTCCCCCACGGCGGCGCCAACGTTTCAGGGTCGCCGCCGCCGTTGTGTCAGTCGCAGTTGGTATCGGCGGGGTGGTGGTGGTGCAACGCAGTGGTCATGCGCCCGCGCCGCGAGACCTTGCGTTTGCCGCCAGTGCGAGTCCCCTTCGGGGAAGCATCCGGATTGATCACCTCCGTCCCGGGAACGTCTCCGTACGCCTGACGGCATCGGGCATGTCGCACGGCGAGATGTACACCCTTTGGATGATCCGGCCGGGTCAACACTTGGCCGCAGCATCGTTCGAGGGCGACGAAGGTGGAGCCTGCACGATCACAGGAGCGGCCCCCGATCGGCGGTGGACCGAGGTGATGATCACCCGCGCGGGCAAGCCCGCGACAGCGGCCAATGCGGTCGCAACCGTTGAAATTTAGAGTGGTCTGGCGCCGAGATGAGGTGGTGGTTCCGGCGAGCGAGACCGAGTGAGACCAGGACGCAGTGTTTCCTTGCAGATCGGGAATCTTCGGGAAACCGAGGACGCCGTATCGCGATGCGTCGCAGCCGTTGGAACTGCATCGCTATCTCGTCGGCAGACCACTAACCAGGCGGCATATCGTCGCGCACCGCGCTGATCCGCCAGGGCGCATCGTCTGGTCCGTCGAGGGAGAGCGTCCAGCGTCCGTCGAAACGCGACGAGCGGGTCTTTGACCCGCCAACGAGGTCCAGGGTGTTGCGGTCCTCCACGTAGCGGACGCCTTCAAGTTCCATGTGAACCGTGGCCGTCGGCGGAACGGCCCGAACATCAAGGTCGACCAGCGTGACGGAGCGCACGACAGGGTCGCGCACCACAACGCGCAGGCGCTGACCCCCACTTGGCGGGTAGAGCAGTTCGCTCAGGAGCTGCGGCTGTGCGAGGTGAGCAAAGGCGCTGTCGTCTCCATCGACGGCCTCGGCCCACGCAGTAACACCGCGACGCACCGTGGACTCGATGATGTCGGGATCGAAACGCTTGTCGGCGAGCGACAGATCCCGGGCTTTCAGCAGCGCCGTCTCAGCATCATGGTCGGCAACCTCGCTGGCACCGACGCCCGCCGGTAGCGCATCCGCAACTGCGGCCTCCACCCGAGACTGGTCGGTCAGGCGTGCATCCTCGCTGGGGTCCGCTTCGATTGGCGCGCCGAGCTGGTACTCGCCCTCCTCATCCTGCTCGATCGAAAGCAGCATCCACCGCCCGTCGCGCTTACCGAGCGTCCAGTACTCGCGAAGGTGGCTCTCGCCCGTGGTGTTGCCATCGTGATTGATCTGGGCGCCGGACTGATCCATGACGACGTCGTTCAACACCGCTGAGACCCGGACCACAACCCGGTCTTCCCGATCTTCCGGCCGGTTTGTCATCCCGACGTACTCGATGTCGCTGGAGCGTACCGAGATGCGGTTGCTCCATCCCTTCCTCGCGAAGTCCTGGAGGCGGATGCGCCACTCGACCATGAGGTCAGGCGCGACCATCGACGCGAGCGCATCACGATCGTCACGGTCCCAGGCCTCCTGAATTGCGACGAAGAGGGCGTTCGCGTCGGCGCGCACTCCGTCCGCGGCGAAGGCGACGTCGTTCTCGGCAGCGACCAGTGCCTTGCGGTCGATCTCCTCGCGCCGGGCAGCGCGACGGCGCGCGGTCAATGCATCGCGGGTCCGGGTATAGGCCCGACTCCACGTCGCTTTCCGCTTCTCCTGGATTGCTCCAAAAACCAGCAGGGCGGCACCCCCACCCACGATGATGAGCAGACCCGGTCCACTGAGGAGTATCCCGCCACCACCGCCGTACCCACGGCCGCCGCGGCCACCACCACCACGACTGCCACCACCGCCGAACCCGCCACTCCCACCGCCAGCCGCACCGAATGCTGTAACGGCGCTGACGGCGCTTCCCACAAGCGCGAGGAGCAGGAGGCGGGATTTCTTCATGCACCTAGCTTAGGAGGTACCCGTGTCGTTTGACGACCCATTGGTGACACCCTGGCCGGAGGCCCGACGGTATGGATCGCAGTCCGACCGCGCGTCGCGCGGGCGCGCGCCACTACTAGGCTGCGGCCATGGACAAGAAGAAGGTCCCACCACCCCCGGAGTACACAGCCTTGGTCGAGGGGCTTGCGGCCCAATACCCCGACGTCAGCACGGGCGCCATGTTCGGCATGACGTGTCTGAAGGTTCATGGGAAGGCATTCGCGGGCAGCTACGCAGGGGGCGCGGTGTTCAAGTTGGCGCCTATCGAGGTCGCCACGGCGCTGGCACTTCCAGGGGCCGAGCCGTTCGACCCGTCTGGTCGGGGCGCTCCGATGAAGGCGTGGGTTGTCCTGCCTATCTCACTGGTGGTGCACTGGGCGACGTTCGCGGAGTCCGCGATCGCGTTCGTTAGCCCAGTTTGAAGGTCTTGATGGGCTTCAGAATCCGGACCGGAAAACTTCGATCAAAGCGATTTGGAGCTGACGCCGTTTTGTCGGTGTAGACCCGAAGACGGTACCGGCCTGGCGGTACAGGCATCGAGTTGAAACCGAGGAACCGAACCTGGCTCGTCCCCGCTCCGAGCAGCCATGCCTGGCGGGTCCGTGCGACAACCTTCGACGCCGTCCCCGCCCTGGACCGCAACTCGGCCCGGACGCGCCCCGCCTTCGCGCGCTGGACGCGGATGATGGTGCCAAGTCGCCGGTCGCCGAGACAGCCCTCCTCGTTACACGTCGCGCTGAAGCTCGTGTGGCTAAGTCCAACGGTCGCCTTCGTTACGACCGGTTCGCGAACGGGACGCACCCGGTGGAGGAGTCCGTCCTCCGTGGAGTAGGCGATGGTGTTGTCGGCGAGTTCCCGGGCACCGACAAGCTCCGCCCCTGTCGACTGGGTCCAATGTTGCGTTCCCGTGGGGGTGATCGCGGCCAGCGAGTAGTGCGGCCCTTCGAGATCCGTAACCGTCCGTTTGACGAGCACGTCGCCGGAGGCGGTCAGCGACAGCGAACTTCCCTCGACGATCCAACGCTCAGCGCCCGTTGTGGCGTCGATGGCGCGGACG
>JAYTQG010000179.1:0-3618 GCA_043746815.1 Thermoleophilia bacterium
GATGCCCGCCGCCGCCGCCCCGTCCTCGCGGGGGACAAGCCCGCGAAACCTGAGTTCATCGGTCGCCGGGTGCTTGACCCAATCCCGCTTGCGGAGATCGTCCCGTTCATCGATTGGACGTTCTTTTTTCACGCCTGGGAGTTGAAGGGCCGCTTCCCGGCCATTCTGGATGACCCGGAAAAGGGTGAGGTTGCGCGGGATCTCTACGGCGCAGCGATTGCCATGCTCGACCAGCTGGTTGCCGGTGGCCGCCTTGTCGCACGGGCGACATACGGCTTCTGGCCAGCGAATGCGGAGGGTGACGACATCGTCTGCTTCTCTGACGAAACCCGGACCGAGGAAGTCGCTCGCTTCCCGATGCTTCGCCAGCAACGCGCGAAGGCCGAGGACACGATGTCCTACTACTGCCTCGCTGATCTTGTCGCCCAGCGCGCGTCTGAGGTTCCTGACTGGCTGGGTGCCTTTGCGGTGACCGCCGGAATCGGCGCCGATGAAATCGCTAACGAGTTCGAGGCGGCCGGAGATGACTACTCCTCGATCATGGTCAAGACCCTTGCCGACCGTCTCGCCGAGGCGCTTGCCGAGATGCTTCATGCCCGCGTTCGCGGCGAGTGGGGCTTCGGCGATGCCGAGACCCTGACACAGGCCCAGATCGTCGCCGAGGAGTACCGGGGCATCCGCCCGGCGCTCGGCTACCCGGCCTGTCCCGATCATTCTCCAAAGACGCGTCTGTTCGATCTCCTCGGCGCGACCGACATCGGCATGGAGCTGACGGAGAGCATGGCAATGATGCCCGCGGCCTCGGTGAGTGGCCTCTACTTCTCGCATCCCGAATCGCGCTACTTCGCGGTTGGTCAGATCGGCGCCGATCAGCTGATCGACTACGCCGCCCGGATGGGCGTTCCGTTGGCCGAGTCCGAACGCTGGCTGTCGCCGAACCTCGGCGACTAACGGTCTGTGGCGCCCGAATGAGGTTGTCTCAGTAGGGACCCCGGAAACAGAGTGCTACGTTGCGTAGCAATGGCTGACCGTACGATTGCTCAACGCGAACTGCGCAACAACGTTGGCGAAGTGTTGAGGGCTGCCGAGGGAGGAGAATCCTTCACGGTCACGGTTCGGGGTCGCCCCGTCGCACGCGTTGTGCCGCTCTTTGACGCCGCCGGTCCCCGTCGAAACGTTGATCGGGAAGCCGTACTGAAGCTCCTTGCGAGCCCCATCGATCCCGACTTCGCCCGAGATCTCGCTGAGGCTGAGGCGCCGCTCGACAACCCTTGGAACGACGATTGAACGAGGCACTCCTCGACACGAGCGTGATCATCGCGGCGGGTATCGAGCCGGAGCAGATACCTCCCGATTCATCAATCTCAATCGTGACGGTTGGGGAACTCCACGCCGGGGTTCTCCTGGCCCGCACCGAAGCGGCCCGGTACCAGCGAATGCGTCGCCTGGACGACATCCGAAGACTGTTCGTTCCGATACCGGTCGACGACGCGGTCGCGAGGTACTACGGTGAACTCTTGGCGTTCGCCCGGAACGCGCGGCGACCGGCAAAGGCAACAGACCTCTTCATCGTCGCTACAGCGGCGGCCTGTGGGCAGACACTCGTGACACTTGATCGGGCTCAAGCAGCGCTCGCCGAAGCCTTCGGTGTCCCTTTCTCACCGCGATAGGCGCTCCGCGAACTCCACTGTCCCTGGGATCAGTAGTCCTGCTCCGACCGCGGCGACCATCGCTCGACATGGCTCCCGAGGGGAGTGGTCTGTACCGGCGGCATAGAGCGGAACGTTCGTGTCGAGGAGAATCACTCCGCTTCCATCAGTTCGTCGACCTCTCGATCGAGGTTAGCGGGATTATCCGGAAGGTCGATGTCGGTCATCGCAAGGAAGCGCTCCGCGGCCGTTTGTCGACGTTCACGATCGGTTCCAGCAACGCGATCGATTGCATCGCGAACAGCCTCACCCACTGAGACCCCCTGGTCTCGGGCAAACCGCTCAAGGCGGTCATATTGCTCGGGCTCGACGAGGACCTGTAGGCGGCGGGTGAGCATGCTCGGAGACTAGCCCGTGCTGCCCGCGCTCGGCTTTTGGACAACTGAGAGAGCCATCGTGGACCGATCGAGGTTCTAGTGACGGAAGTGTCGCCGCCCGGTGAGGACCATGGCGGCGCCGAGGCGGTCGCAGGCCTCGACAATCTCGTTGTCGCGGATTGATCCGCCGGGCTGGATGATCGATGTGATACCCGCGGCGATCGCGGTCTCGGGGCCATCCGGGAAGGGGAAGAAGGCGTCACTCGCGAGCGCCGCGCCCTGCAGTGAGAGTTCAGCGATCCCCGCCTTCTCGGTTGCAAGGCGGACCGAGTCCACCCGGCTCATCTGGCCAGCCCCGACGCCAATCGTCGCAAGCCCCTTCACCATTACGATGGCATTCGACTTGACGTGTTTGGCGACCCGCCAAGCGAAGAGGAGGTCTCCCCACTGGGCCTCACTGGGAGCGGTCGTCGTCGCGAGGCTCATTGAGTCGCGCTCGTCGGTATCCGCGTCCCGGTCTTGGAGCAGAAGGCCGCCGGTGACACGGCGAAAGTCCATCTCGCCAGGGTTCGAGCGGCGGCGTTCGTCATCGCGCATCAGGCGGGTGTTTGGCTTGACGGTCAGCGCGGCAAGCGCGTCGTCGCTGTAGGACGGAGCCTGGAGCACTTCAACGAACGTGTTCGCAAGACGCTCGCCAAGGGCGCCTTCTACCTGGCGGTTCACGACGATCACCCCGCCGTAAGCGGAAACGGGATCACACGCCAGCGCCCGCTCGTAGGCATCCAGGATCGTGCTGCCGACAGCAACTCCGCACGGATTGTTGTGCTTGACGATCACACAGACGGGCAGCTCAAACTCCCCGGCGAGGTTGCGGGCGGCTTCGAGGTCAAGCAGGTTGTTGAACGAGAGCGCCTTGCCATGGAGCTGATCGACGCGGGAGAGGAGATCGATCCGGGAACTTCGCTCGACGTAGTAGGCCGCGCGCTGGTGCGGGTTCTCGCCGTAGCTGAGGTCGGTGTAGCGGTCGAAGCTCAAGAGGAGCGTGTCTGGGAAGCCCTCCATTCCGGCACGCATCCACTCCGCGATTGCCGCGTCGTAGCAGGCGGTGTGCTCGAACGCAGCGGCCGCGAGGCGGGTCCGCGTGTCGTCCGAGAGTGCTCCTCCGGAGGTGAGTTCTTCGAGGACACCGTCGTACTGCACCGGGTCGGTGAGAACCCCTACCCGAGCATGGTTCTTCGCCGCCGCGCGAACCATCGCGGGTCCGCCGACATCGATATGTTCGACGATCTCGGCGTGGCTTGGGCCCTTCCGGTTCGCCCATTCCTCGAATGGATAGAGGTTCACCACCACAAGTTCGATTGCGTCGATACCCGCGGCGGTCATCTCCTCGACGTCGGTTGGATTATCCAGTCGAGCAAGGATGCCGCCATGGATTTTCGGGTGCAACGTCTTGACGCGCCCGCCCATGATCTCCGGGTGGCCGGTGACCTCGTC
Organism: Thermoleophilia bacterium; assembly: GCA_043746815.1. Lineage (GTDB taxonomy): Bacteria > Actinomycetota > Thermoleophilia > Miltoncostaeales > Miltoncostaeaceae > JAYTQG01. The sequence continues at coordinate 3,521 of JAYTQG010000179.1, forward strand.
CACCGACGTCACGGCAAGGCCTCCCTCGCGCAACGCACTCGCCGTGCCGCCGGTTGAGACCAGCTCGAAGCCCAATTCGACCAGCCCGCGACCGAAGT
>JAYTQG010000180.1:0-19804 GCA_043746815.1 Thermoleophilia bacterium
GAGTGGTTCGGGCCAATCGCCGTGAGCATCCGGGCAAGGGCATCGGCGGCCAGGCGTCGGCTGGGCGGGAGCTGAACCAGTAGCGGCCCGAGTCGTGAACCCAAGGGCTCGACGGATTCCAGAAAGCGAATGAGGAACTCGGTGTCCTCCTCCGTCTCCATGAACGTCGCCGAGTGCGTCAGGCGGCGATGCATTTTGATCGCGAAGCGAAAATCCTCGGGTACTGCTGATGCCCACTTTTCGAACGTCGAGGCGGACTGCAGGCGATAGAAGGTGGCGTTCACTTCGCAGGCACCAAGCCGCGACGCGTAGTGCTCCAGGAACTTGGTTTGCGGCAGTCCCTCCGGGTAAAAGCCGGGCTTCCATTCCGGATAGGCCCAGCCCGACGTTCCAATGAAGTGCGCCATGGCCCGCAGGCTACGCCCAGCGTATCCTCGGCGCCAGCATGCGCACCGCAGTCATCATCGTTGCCGCAGGCGACGGCGTCCGCATGGGCGCCGGAACGCCGAAGGCCCTCATTCCGCTCGCTGGTCGTCCGCTGGTCTGCTGGTCGCTCGCGACCTTCGCCGCTCACCCAGGGATCTCGGAACGAATCGTCGTCGGGCCACCGGGACGCCTCGCAGAGATGTCGGCGGCCGTCGCTACCGTCGACCCGGATGCGCGCGTCGTCCCCGGGGGTGCGACGCGGGCACAGTCCGTCGGCGCCGGGCTGGTTGCCCTGTCGGATGGGATCGATCGCGTGCTCGTGCACGACGCCGCTCGCCCTTTGGTTGGACCCGACCTCATCGATGATGTCTTGGCAGCGCTCAATGATGCCCCCGGGGCCGTCGCCGCCCACCGTGTCGCCGACACGCTGAAACGTGCCAGCGTTGAGCTGACGATCGAGGCGACCGTCGATCGAAGCGCCCTCTGGGCAGCCGAGACGCCCCAAGGCTTTCACCTCGCCGCGTTGCGGGCCGCCTACGGACAGCTGAGTGACGCCGAGATCGCCGCCGCAACGGACTGCGCGTCCATCGTTCAGGCAGCAGGCGCCATGGTCGTCATCGTCCCCTCGGGGGCGGCGAACCTGAAGGTCACAACGCCCGCGGACGCTGACATCGCGGCGCTCATCCTCATGGGGCGTTCCCGGTAGCATCGGCGGTCGTGCTGACCGACTATCACCTCCACCTTCAACCGGATGGCATTGATGCTCGCGCGCGCGACTGCACCCGCTGGGAGGCCGATGGCGGTGCGCGAAGTCCGGCGTGGATTGGGCGGTATGTCGCACAGGCGAAGGCGCGCGCCGTCAGCGAAATTGCGATCACCGAGCATGTTCACCGGTTCACCGAAGCGCGCGATTGGCACACCAATCCGTGGTGGCAGGGTGAGGCCACCGAGGACATCGACGTGCACGTTCAGGCTCTCGTCGACGCTCGGGCAGCGGGACTTCCCGTTCTTGTTGGTATCGAGATGGATTGGCTGCCCAACCGCACCGAGGAGATCTCGCGGTTTCTTGACCGGCGCCCCTTCGACATCGTGCTCGGGTCGGTCCACTGGATCGAGGAGCTTGCGATCGACCATCCGGACTACCCGGCCTGGGACCAGTCGACGCCCGAGGCGGTTTGGGAGGCCTACCTGACGGAGCTCACCGCGGCGGCCACGAGTGGACTCTTCGACGTGCTCGCCCACCCGGATCTTCCGAAGGTCTTCGGCGTGCATATGCCCGCCGGATTCGAAGATCGCCTCGCCGAGACCACCGCCGCGATCGCCGCGTCGGGTGTCGCGATCGAGTGCTCGTCCGCTGGCCTCAGGAAGCCTGTCGGCGAGTTGTACCCCGATCCCGACTGGTTGGGCGCCTTCAACCGCGCAGGTGTTCCGGCGACCCTGTCCAGCGACGCACACCGCCCGGAGGACGTTGCCGCTGGCTATCCCCTCGCGGTCGCGGCGCTCCGCGGTGCTGGGTACGAGACCATCACGCGCTTCAATGCCCGCACGGCCGAGCAGGTGAGTCTTCGATGGGACGCGTAGGTCTCGGCGTTGACGCGCATGGGTTCGGTCCAGGGCGGCCGCTCATGCTCGGCACCATTCACATTCCGCACGACCAGGGCCTCGTCGGCCACTCTGATGGTGACGTGCTCGCTCACGCGCTGTGTGATGCGCTCCTCTCGGCGTGTGGGCTGCCCGATATCGGCACGCACTTTCCACCGAGCGACGCGCAGTGGAAGGGCGTCTCCGGTGAACGACTCCTCGGGATCGTGATGGCGAAGCTCGCCGAGGCGGGCTACCGGGTGGCCAACGCCCACGCGGTCGTCATCTGCGAGCAGCCCAAGCTCGCACCCCACCGCGAGGCAATCCAAATGGCCCTCTCCGCGATCGTTGGTGCCCCCGTGAGTGTCCATGCCACGACGACTGAGGGCATGGGGTTCACCGGCCGCGGCGAGGGCATTGCGTGCCAGGCGGTTTGCCTACTTGAGGAGATGTCGTGAGCCAGCCGATTGACACGGGAGTGCAGCTCTACAACACGCTGACCAAGACCAAAGAGGCCCTCCACGTCGCCCCGGGGGCGCCGGTCCGCATCTACGTCTGCGGCCCAACGGTCTACGGGCGAGTGCACATCGGCAATGCCCGACCCTTTGTTGTGTTCTCGGTCCTCACGCGGGCGCTACGGCGTCGCAGGCTTGAGGTGCGCTTCGTCTCAAACCTCACCGACATCAACGACAAGATCTACGACGCCGCGCGCGCCGAGGGCATCCCGAGCGGCGAGCTTGCTGAGCGGTACTCAAATGCCTACATCGAGGACACGAACCGTCTCGGCCTCGGCCGTCCGGACGCCGAGCCCAAGGTCACCGACACGCTGCCCGAGATCGTCGCGCTGATCGAGGAGCTGATCGCGCAGGATCTCGCCTATGCCGCCCATGGAGACGTCTACTTTCGTGTCACGCATTTCGCGCCGTACGGCGAGCTGTCGGGACGCAACCTGGACGAGTTGATCTCTGGTGAGGGTGGAGTCGGGAAGGAGCACCCCCTCGACTTCGCCCTGTGGAAGGCGAACAAACCGGGCGAGGACACGTCGTGGCCATCGCCATGGGGGCCTGGCCGTCCGGGCTGGCACATCGAGTGCTCCGCCATGGCCGAGGCGCTCCTTGGGCGCAACTTCGAGATCCACGGGGGCGGAATCGATCTGATCTTCCCGCACCACGAGAACGAGATCGCGCAGAGTGAGGGCGCCAACGAGGAGCCACTCGCCCAGATTTGGATGCACAACGAGATGCTGGAGCTCGGCGGCGAGAAGATGGCCAAGAGCGTCGGCAATATCGCGCGCCTGGGAGATGTCCTGGACGAGTGGGACCGTGAGGTTGTCGTCGCGTACTTCCTGACAAGCCATTACCGCTCGAAGCTGCCCTTCGACGATGCCCGCTTGAACGACGCCCGCACCGTCTGCGAACGCATTGGGAACTGCTTGCGCGCACTCCGGCGGGCGCTCGCGGCACCCGGGGGCAGTGAGGCGCCGGAACTCGCCGCAGCCCTTACAACCGCGGAGACAGACTTTGACGCTGCGCTGGCCGACGATCTGAACACGCCTGCCGCCATCGCCGCGATCCAAGTCCTGGTGCGGGTCGTCAACGGCGCGCTGGACGGGGACGCGCGCCCGAGCGCCGAGCGGCTTACCGAGACGCACACCCTGCTTGTCGGCCTACTGGACACCCTGGGCCTCGCCTCCCTTGATGCTGGCGACGAGATCCCCGCCGAGGTCGTCGCGCTCGCCAAGGAGCGCCAAGCCGCTCGCGACGGGCGAGACTTTGCTCGTGCTGATGCGCTCCGCGACGAGATCGCCGCCCATGGCTTCACCCTTCGCGACGGGCCCGATGGCCCAGAACTGGTTCCAGCATGAGCACGAACGCCGATGAGGCCATCGTCTACGGGCGCAATTCCGTCCGGGAACTGATCGCGGCGGGCCGTCGCGTTGTCAACGAAGTGTGGGTGCTTCCGCCGCTCGCGCACGAGCCGTGGCTGACCGGGCAACAGTTGAAGGTTGTGGACAAGGCCGCGCTCTCGCGCTTTTGCGGCAGCCCCGATCACCAAGGGGTCGCTGCCCGCACCCGCTCGTACCCCTACGCCTCCGATCGTGAGGTCCGTGACGCAGATGGGCCCATCATCGTTCTGGATGGCGTCCAAGACGTCCATAACTTGGGTGCGGTCGCTCGGGTCGCGGAAGCTGCGGGGGCGGCGGGCCTCGTGATCGCCGAGCGGGGGAGTCCGGGGGTGACGGCCGCGGTCTGCAAGGTCTCCTCCGGGGCGGTGGAACATCTCCTCATCGCGCGGCCGGAAAGTCTGGTCGCCTTCGTCCACGACGCGAAGGGAACCGGCCGTCGCGCATACGGCGCCGTCGAGGCCGAGGGTGTCGACTTCCGCGAGGCAGGAATGGACCGCCAGTCCATCATCGTGGTCGGAGCTGAAGGGGAGGGCATTCGGCCCCGGATGTTGGAGGTTCTGGACCAGGTCGTGACGATCCCGATGGTCGGCAAGGTCTCGTCACTGAACCTCTCGGTGGCGTGTGGGGTCCTGGTTTTCGCGACCCGGTAGCCAACGGTCCCCGGCGCCAATTTGCCGGGGTTTGTTGACTTTGTCACGAAGAGCCGATAGAAACCCCTCAAGTGACCTAAAGCAAGCCTCAAGTTGAGGCTCAGACTTGACGGTACACCAGGGGAGTTTCCCCCGCTCAAACGCATATTTTCAATCGAGGATCCGATGGCAGCTCCCCAGACCGCAAAAACCCACGGCGTCTACGCACTCCAAGAGTCCCACGAGCGCGCGACCGTCCGGGCGGCCCAAGCCGGTGATCCTCGCGCCATGAATCGCCTCATTGATCGGTACCGCCCGATCATTCGGATGAAGGCCTCCAGCTACTTCCTCGCCGGAGGCGATCACGAGGACCTGGTCCAGGAAGGCCTCATCGGATTGGTCAAGGCCGTCCGTGACTACCGCACCGATAAGGACACCTCCTTCCGGTCGTTCCTCGAGCTCTGCGTCACCCGCCAGATCATCACCGCGATCAAGACGGCGGCCCGCAAGAAGCACTCGCCGATGAACACCTACGTCTCATTCAGCTACTCCAAAGCGGGGAGCGACGAGACCACCCTGGCCGACATTCTCCCGGGCGATCCGGTCTCCGACCCGTTGACCCAGGTCATCTCCCGCGACGAGCTCTCCAGTCTCGTGGACGCGCTGTCTGGAAGTCTCTCCTCACTGGAGCGCGAAGTGCTTCGCCTCTACCTGGAGGGTCGTTCCTACGAGTTCATCGGCGATAAGTTGGATCGCAAGCCGAAGGCCGTCGACAACGCCCTGCAGCGCATCAAGCGCAAGATCGTCGCGCACCGGGCGTCCCGGGAAGCCGTCCAGCCGCTGCGGTAGCCGCGCTCCGCAACACCCGACCCGCTCAGCGCCGCTCCCAACCGCGCCGATGCCTTCCCTGGAGGCTCGGAGTGGCCGGGCCCGGAGCAAAGGCGAGTCCGTTGGCACTCGATATCTATGTCGGCCCGCTGTGTCGGTACTACACCTCCGACTGGGAGCCAGTCACGTCCCGGGTTGGCCGTGACGCCGGAGTGGCAGTTTTGGCCGGTAGCGTCAAGGATGCGAGCCCCGGTCGGATCGCCCCGAGCGACGAGGTTGTCCTTGAGACCGCCGATGCCATCTCCGAATGGCAACTGGAACTTGCCTACACCCTGACGCGGCACGGAGTCATCGACTTCGGATGGGCCGAACATCGGAGCCTCGACTACCGCGTCGATCGCCCTGACTGGGACGGCTGGGGTGCACTGCGCCTCTGGGCGGCTCTTTTGCACGAGAACTCCCCCGCGAAGCCGGATCGCCTTCCGGAGGACTGGCAGGAGTCACCGATCCTCGTGACATACGCGAATGCCGATGCCGAGAGTGCCTTTCCGCACCTCTTGCAAGACATATCCATGTGGCTTCCGCTGGAGAAAGACGTCATTCTCTCCGGGCCCGCACCTGACGAGCGCGTGCAGGCCTTCGGAGCTCTCGGAATGCTCGTCGACGAGCTTGAGGCGATCAACAAGATCAGCTGGCAAGCCGATGACCTGACCATCGCCCGCTGGATCGTGGCGGGGCTCGACACGCCTCCCGAGGACCTCGGATCCCTCGAAGCAGGTGGGCGCACCATGCCACTTCTCGAGGACGCGGCGAAATTTGGCTTTGCTGTTACATATCGTCTCGCAAGAATTGCACGGAGACGGTGGCAGCCCCTAGTATTGCACTACTAATATTACGTAACATCTGACCGGCGCTGCCTCGGTGCCCGCTCCACTCGAAGCCCCGCCCCCGGCGCGGTATCCTTCCGGCCCCGCCGGAATAGCTCAGCTGGCCAGAGCAGCCGCCTTGTAAGCGGCAGGTCTCGGGTTCGAATCCCGATTCCGGCTTGTAGAAAATACCTGCATGCGGCAATTTCATTCCAACCTGAGTGGCGTGGAGGGACCTCGTGGAGTGCGTCTCCCACCATTTCCCCACCACCGACGATGGCGTCGGATGTACACAAGACTTACCTCGCCAACGGGGTGGTTGGCTTGCCCTGGTGCATCCGAATCGCGTGACCTGTCGTCTTCTCGGAAGCACCGGCGGCGCTTCGCCCAAACGGACTGGGTGCTCCGAGGAGTGGAGACTGAGTGACCTCTAGGCAGACGCCCTTGCTGCGCGCCGCAGAGAGCGCGCTCAAGTCCAGAATTGTCTCGTGAGCACGGGCGGATAAAGTCGCCGACATGCCTCAAGCCTCCCTGGACGACATGGAGTTCTTCGTCGACGGTTCGACGGTGGGTGGTGCGTTTCGTTTGTCCGACGCGGCCCGCGATACCGCAACCGAGATCATCGACGACTGGACTGTCGAGGTACGCGCCGGAAGTCGAGTCGTCGTTGCGCGCGGCAAAGGCGGCGCCTCCTATGACGAGGCGCGCGACAATGCTCTGGACGCTGCCAACCGAGCTCTGGACTTCATCTGCCTAAGCGGCGCCCGACCGTTGGCCATTCGTGACACGGCAACGGAACACATCGTTTGGTGGTCGCAGGGCGCCCAGTCGGTCGTACGGCTGCTGAGCGTGCCCACGCTCACCCTCCATGTCGGCGCGGTCACGGTCACCGGGGGAAAGCCTGTCGTCCCACTTCCCCCGGAGTGGCAGGCGAGCGCCAGATACTTCCGACTGTCACAGCTCACCGATGACCTGTTCGACTCGTTCCGCAATCTTTACCTCGCGTTGGAGTCGATCCTCGACCACCTCGCACCGCAACGGGCTGGCGAAGGCGAAGGCAAGTGGTTACGTCGCGCGCTCACTGAGGCGGGCAAGGTGGTCTACCTGGGTGGGCACGCCCCCAAGGATGCGCCGGACCCTGTCGAAGCGCTCTACGACGAACTCTACCGCTCGACGCGGAACCAGATCTTTCACGCGAAGACCACACGCGCACATCTACTGCCGCACAACAGCCCTGCTCGGAACGCCGTCGAAGAGACCGCCAGACGTGCCGCGTACTTCTATCTGGCGCTGGCTGAGAAGGTCATCCACCTCCGCCCGCCCGGAAGTGGAGTGTTCGCCGGATTCTGGCAGATGCAGGTTGACGCCCTGGCGCCCCGGCTCGGAATCGCAGCGACGAACGATCTCGCGCCGTTCTCGGCTGATGACGTCGTGATCAATCCCAGCGGCGGTGAACTTGTCGCGCTCTGCGTGAGCCGAGCATTGGAGCTTGACCGACCGTTCGAGCACGCTTTCCTCGGTGTGGCTCCCGGTTCAGCGATAGCCAAGCTGGGGCAGGTAACTCGGATCTGTTCGACAGTCGGCGGCGAGCCGCTCTCGGCCGGGATTCCCGAAGGTACGCTCCTTATTTCCGACATCGATCGGTTCGAAGCCCTCGTTGTTCTTCGCGGCCGGAACGCGAACGGACCAAAGCGGGACTTTGCTTCATAGTCGAAGCGGTTCTTCTCCCGCGGAGCGGGCTCGTGTTTCAGGGGGACCCGACCAGGCGCAGGACACTGGTGAAGGACCAACGAGAACTAATGACCCGAGCGCCCGGGGTAACCAGTGGGAGAAGCCACCCTGGGTCCTCCCACTCCATGGTCTGCTACTTCTCTTTACGGACTCCCTTGAAGGGCGTTCCGTCCGCCTTGCCGGCCATGAACTGGCCTGTGGCAGTGTCTCGTTTGGTCCAGACCCCGTTCGGGGTCTTTGTCTGGGACCGGCCACGGACCGCGCCGATCCGGTGACCGTCTCCCGTTGGTGGGTTCTTCGCCATTTTTCACCTCCTCTCGCTGATCAGGATGCGCTTCGCGGGACGCTGTCTCCGGAGCAGGCCCTTCGGTTAGGAATTGGCCCCGTCGTTGCCGACGGGCTTGCATGGGCTCAAGTTGGGCGTCTAAGCTGACGATACCAAGAACACTCCAACTTTCCTACAAGGAACGCCCCGGTGCTCTCGCTACCCGATCCAGAAACCCAACGGCTGCCAGGTTCCCCCTTGGAGTTGGTGGTCTGCCAAATCCAGTTCGCCGAAGCCATCGATGTCGCGTCTGATCCAGTTGGGCTCCAGTTGGCCGCCGCCCTGGGAGACGACTACCTCCTAGAGGGTGTCGTGAACCAACAACCGATGGTCCAGTTCGCAGTCGGCCCGCCTAGCGTAGGTCCACCGGGAGTATCGACACAGCAGGCACCGCGCATCGGCTGGAAGCTGTCACGCGGGCCGTGGAGCGTCACGTGCGTCCCCGATGGCCTGACGATCGAAACATCCGACTACTCGCAATGGGCGGATCTCGAAGCGGTGCTTGCGCAGTCTCTGGGTGCTCTCCATGGGACCGTTGGTTTGAAGTCCGAGCAGCGGCTCGGGCTCCGGTACGTCGACAGGATTCGCCGACCAGACGTGGATTCCGTCGGCGAGTGGCAACGGTGGATCAATCCCTGGGTGATTGGCCCAATCGCCGACGAGGCCTTTCGAGACAGCGTGGTTGCCCTCCAGCAGCAGGTCGATTTCGACGCGGGCGAGGGCCTGCGGACTACCCTCCGAAGCGCGATCTTCGCTGATCCCGCCAACAAGGGTCGCGCCGTCTGCGTCCTTGACTTTGACACCTATCGACTTGGCTATCGTCCCTTTGATCGGGAGGAAGTCCAAGCGGCCTTCCAGCGGCTCCATCGCCTTTCGCTGAAGATGTTCCAAGCAGCGATCACGCCAGAACTATTCAAGGAGTTCCAAGGTGCCGACCACCCTGCTTGAACCGTTCGTCCTTGACCCGGGTACGAGTTCGGAGCGAATCCGGAAGGTCTACGCACAGGTCGAGGAGGTCGTTGGAGCGTGGCCGACTACGCACACTTGGGGCCTTCCCCATGGTCTGATTGCCCCCCCGCGTGAGACGTTCTCTGGTGGCGGCACGCTCGCCACGGCTCGTGCGTCGCATCCCGCTCTGGCGGCCGTGGAGGATCTACGCGGTTGGCTTGGCGCGAGCTATGAAGACATCGCCCTGATTGCTGGTTTCAAAGCCTCGCTCATCTACTACTGGCGTCAGCGGGCTAGCGCGGGACATCCCGTGCGTCCGCGTCCCACGACCGTCGGCCGCCTGTACGAAGCCCACGCCCTTGTCCGCGCGGTGGCAGTGGCACTCGACGGACCCGGCGGCCGGCACGGTGCCCAGCGATGGGCTTCGAGCGCAGGAGAGGATGGCTGCACGCCTCTCGAATTGCTCATCGAGGGCAAGCTCGAAGCCGTAGCTAGTCGTAGCCGCGCAATCGTCGCCGATCAGACACCCGCGCCAAATCCGGCTGAAAGAGTCATCGACCTGAGTTTCGACAACGATCCGTCGCCAAGCGATGACCACCGGCGAAGCTCGAGATTTGGCCCCGACTCCTTCGAGTGAGAGCGGAGGCACCGGACCTCCACCGGACTGGGACGTCGACGACGGCGTCGATCCGGCGCGGTGGACGGCCGACGTCCGCAGAGCTACTGCAGCGATCCGCCAAGGACATCTGGTCAAGGACCCGCCGTTCGTCTACTTCGCAGATAGCCGCTACCCGCTCTTTGATTTGACTGCGGCCTGGGCAGCTGGCAAACCAGACACGCAGGGATCGGTCGTGGCCACGACGGGCAACCGCCCCCCGTACGGAATCGTCACGACCCAGGACTGCGATCTCGTCGAGGAAGGTCGCCCCAAGCGTCCATGGGCCCAGATCTCACCCGTGTACTTCCGGCCGTCCAACAAAGGGGAAGCAACTGGGATTCGGTCGGGCTTCCACTTCAATTACCTCACGTGGATCGATTCGCTGCCGGACGACGCCAATGGCGTCTGGGTTGCTGACCTACGAATCTCGGTGCCCGTCGACAAGGGCTGGTTTGTCGGTCGCGACACATGGCCGGCCTTCGCTGACCCGACACGCCTCACGAACTTTCGCGGACGTCTCGGGCGCCTCCTCAGTCGCCCCGCCTACCCGCAGAGTGTCGTCGACCTCCTCCTCAAACCTCTCAACAAATACCTTGAGCAACTGGCTGCGACTTTCGACCTCACTGAGATCGACGAGATCGGTCTCGAACTCGGCCACGATCGTGGCGACGCCGACACCGCGAGGCTACTGATGCTCTGTCGCGCACCGGCATCAGTCGACTTGCAAACCGCGCTCAAGGGGTGGTGGGAATCGTCCTTTGGTCAGGATCAGCCTCAAGCACTCACGATCCTTCCGCCCGAATTTGCGCTCTACTCAAGACTTGACACCCTGCGGTATCGAACGCTTCTTCTTCTCGACTTGTCGGCGTTCTCTCCCGATGACGCCTACTAGCTAACGCCCGGAGTCTCTCTAACGAGGCTGGCGACCCGGCGCCATCGGGATGAGTGCAGAACCTGCGAAGGACCTCAACCATGCTTCATCGAAATGTATAGTAGATACCCATGCATTGACCTCGGAGGTGGATCGTGACAAGTGGGCTCCCTGCTCGGCTGCTTGTCTTGGGCGCCGTGGCCCTCCTCGGCATCGCTCCCGCTCGTGGATCAGCCGTCACGAACACCCACCAAATCGAGGGCTATGCCAACAGGGTAAGCGTCGGCGCACAAGAGACGATCACCTTCTACGTCCACGTACCGGGTGGGACGGTCGCGAGCCCCCGTCCGTATTCGGTTGAGTACCGGCGATTTGGTCCCAGCAACGGGACAGCGAGTGCCCCGACTCTTGTCTCGAGCGCTTCACTTACGAACGGCGTCGCTCGGTCCTACCCTGCGGACGCTGGAACGAGTGGTGCGGGTTGGGAGACGCCGCCCAGCCCGGGCGTGACATCACGATTTAGTCTCGTGGTGCCGAACACCTGGCAGTCGGGGATCTACGTCGCCCGCCTTACGGACACCCAGGCGGCCGCACCGCGACCCACGTTTGACATCACCTTTGTCGTCCGAGCCGGCCCTACCGGCTCGCAGCCCATCGCCCTCATTGCTTCGACCAACACATGGCAGGCGTACAACTTCTGGCCGGGCGGGGCCAACTCGCGGTCATTCTACTTCGCGGACTGCTCCCCCCTCTTCACGGTCAATCCGGTGAACTCGGTCTCGTCCCTGCGGCCGAATCCGTACGCGCAGATTGTGTCGGCAAACCAGGTGTGCCCGGGCGACGCCACCGGGCTCCCGTTCTTCAGGACTGGCCACCTCGCGATGGGGGAAGTAGCGATCGCTCGTTGGTTGGAACTAGCTCGTCCCCTGATCGGCAATCGCGGGTACTCAGTCTTATCAGACTCCGATCTCGGCACGAACGCAAGCATCCTGTCTGGCTTCCAGACCGTGGTGCTCAGTACGCACAGCGAGTACTGGACCCGCCAGATGTATGACTCGATCAAGCAGTTCCTCGATCGCGGCGGCAACCTCGTCGTGCTGTCCGGCAACACCGCATATAGCTGGGTACGCTACCAAGGGTCGACGATGGTTCGTGGTGACGGTCTCGGGAATACAAGCGTCGGGGTCGCGAATCAGTCGCAACTTACGGGACTGACTTACTCGGAGACTATTAAGTCGACGTGCGAGGCCTTTAGCGTCACGCAGCCGACGCACCCGTTGATGGCAGGGACCCTCACGGTCCTCCAGACCTTGATTGGAACTGTCGGCACCAAAAATCCGGCAGAGGGGTGCGCAGGTCAGGAGGCCGCTGGTTGGGAGACGGATCGGCGAGCATTGAAGGACAACGTTCTGAGCAGCGACCACATACATTGGCTGGATCGAGATTCGGTGGGGTTCTTCCGCGGGTATCAGTTACTCGCGACTGGAGGGCCCGTTCCCGACGGTGCAGAGATGGTTGCCGCCGAGCGCGCTTCCGCGGGCCGCGTCTTTAACGCGGGGTCGATCGTCTTCGGCCAGAGCCTCCTGCAGGATTGGTACGAGCCGGCGGGCTCGAGACGGCTGACACAACTCTTGGTGAACGTCCTGAATCGCTTCGGCCAGCCGTCTTGGAGCGACTTCAGCTCCGACGGCAAACCCGACCTGCTCGTACGCCAGACGGCGACCGGCAACATGTGGTTGTACACCGGTACCGGTAACGGCACCTTCAACCTCGGTGGCAACAACCTCGGCGGCAACTGGAATATCTACAACCAGTTCGTCTCTCCGGGTGACTTCAACTCGGACGGCAAACCCGACCTGCTCGTACGCGAGACCGCGACCGGCAACATGTGGTTGTACACCGGCACCAACAACGGCACCTTCAACCTCGGTGGCAACAACCTCGGCGGCAACTGGAGCACCTACAACGCGTTCGCCGGCGTCTGGTGAACGACCGCACGCGGCCTGTCAGGGGCGGAACCACAAGGGTGGACTGTCTCCGAGTTGTAGCGACACTTTTGTTGGTCGGGTAGCCCCCGCTCTCGGCGCGCTGGTTGCGTCGGGTGCGGTGCGGCTCACGCTTGTCGGGCCCTCCAAAGACACCGCCGAGGCGAGCCGCATGACCAATGATGACGCTATCCGCGGCTTCCGGCTGCAGCTGTTTCACCTCGCTGCCGAGGCGACCGTGACCGAGGCGTGTGAGACAGTCCCTCGCCTGGAAACGCGAGGCGTGCCGCTAGAGGTTGTCTTCGCGATCGTAGGACATTGGCGGAAGCCCTCGACGGCAGCGCTCCCGCTGTTCTCGAAGATCGCGCTCCTCACCGCTTCGAAAGGATCGAGGTCGCGGGCTTCCTTCCGACCGTCGCGTTGGTCCCGACGTCCCCACAAACGCCGCTGCGTAGCGCAGACGAGCGACGTCAGCGGCGGAGCACGGAGCGCAGCCTTGCCGGCCTCACCTCGACCGAAACGGTGCGGGAGACGGTGCGGGGAATTCGAACCGTCGCAGAAACGTAGTCAGCAAGCCGGATGCGGCCTCTCCGCGCAGCCGCCTTGTAAGCGGCAGGTCTCGGGTTCGAATCCCGATTCCGGCTTATAGAGAAGCCCTGCAAAAGGGCCACTGGGCTTTCGGCGGCGGCAGGCGCCATTCAAGATGAAGAGCCTGGACGACCGCAGGCGGCTATCGGCGGGCGAGCGGCACCCCGTTTGGTTGTGATCCCGCGCTGGCGCGGCCGGTGGCCCAAGGACGTCACGCCAGCATCGAAGCGGTTGGTCTTGCCCGTCTACGATGTCCTGGAGTTTGCACCTGGCGGAACGAAGAAGATCGGACTGGACGGGTACGCCGCGCGCGGCTTTGGTGCGGCTAGTCTTCGCGCTCGCTCGGGAGCAACGGCATGAGATGGGCCTCAAGTTTGGCCGCGTCATGGTCGATCACCTGCCAGACGATATCCACGTCGATGTCGAAGTAGCCATGGGCGAGGATGTGCCGCATCCCGATCACGTCCGACCAGGGGACGTCGGGGTTTGCGTCGCGTAGCTCGGGCGAGATGCGGGAGGCGGCCTCGCCGATGATCTCGATCCACCGTTGCGCCGCGGCCTGGGCGACCGGGTCCATCTCAAGGTTCTCACGGTTGCCGCCAAGGTGCTCTTGGAGCATGCGGCAGGCATCCAGCATGTCCTGTAGCCGCTCGTGATCGCCTCTCACAGCGGGGTTGCCTCCGATAGGACTCGGTCGCGGACACGGGGCCGCAGGCCAGCGCGAGTCACGACGTCCACGTCCCGGCCGAGCGCCTCACGCAGGTCCATCAGTAGGCCCCCAAGGTCAAGGAGGCTTCGCCCGACTTCAAGGTCGACCAAGATGTCGACGTCGCTTTGCTCGTCGGCCTCGCCGCGGGCGACCGAGCCGAAGACCGCGATGTTCGATGCGCCTCGCCGGGATGCGATGTCCAGGATCTCTTCGCGACGCGCACGGAGGTCAACCATGGTAAGGAGCATCGTGGTCATGTCTGCATTGTGCCGATCCGGCTCCATGCGCGCACGCGAAGCCGCTTCTCCGGTGCGGCACGAACTCCATACGGTCCGTTCATTTCTCCGGGAGGGTCGTTTCTCGGCCTCGTCAAGCTCGACCCCCGCAGTGTTCCCGCCAGCGGTGATGTCCTCAGATGTACGCAAGATGTACTTCTCCCACGGCTCGGGTTGGCCCAGTTGTTTTGGCCGCGCGGGTCCGGCGACAGCGTTCGACCGCGCGGGCGAGGTTGAGCTACGTTTCTGGAGTGGAATCCCTTTGGATCACAGTCGCGCTTCTTTTCGGCCCACTGGCCCTCGTGCTCGGTGGGCGTCTGCTGAGTGGTCCACGTGGCGCCGTCGCCGGGACGCCGCGAGGGTTGAACGCGTTGATGAACGCCTTGGCGATGTTGTGCGCGAGCGCAGGAACTGGCTTGGCCGCTGTCAGGTTGACCGGGACCAGTTTTTCGTACGGCGAGCTCGGATACATTCGATTCATGGTTGGTCTGACCGCCGCTGGCACGTTCTGGCTGCTATTCGCGGCCGTCTATGTCGGTTGGCTTGTGACGATCCGGTCGAGACGCCGGGAGACCCGCCCAGCGGCGTCGGTCGGCGGGGCATGATGTAGCTAACGCCCGGGTCCACGCAATCGGCGGGCGTCACCTGCGAAGTTCGAGGACCGTAACGCCGGGCCGAGCCTGAGGGCCCACTTGTCTGTCGATCTCAGCTTCGACGAGAATCCGATCGACCGCATCGACTCCGGGCCGTTGGGGGCTCGCAGCCATGCGAGTTGCGGTGGAAGTGAAGGCGTCCACGCGGCTGAGTCTGCTTGCCGGACGCCATCCGCGCCTCTGCGCCGGGGCGCTTGTGCGGGGAAAGAGAACGCCGACCCGCTAGCGTTCCGATGTGGTCGTCCGGTGCACCGCAAAGGTCTTGAAGCTGCTCGGTGTTCGGCCCGGGTCGCTCGTCGTGATCGGGCCCGACGACGACGATTGGTACGTGAACCTGCTGTGGTTCGAGCGGCGCAAGTGCCTGCTGGCCACGCACGCGGGGACGGCGTTCTCAGTCTTTGTGCCTGACATCCGAAAGGCCGACCTCGATCACCTCGGCCAGTTCTTGGCCGACGCGGTCACCGTCTCCCTCGACGCCGAGGGCCTCGCTCTCGGCGTACTGGGCGCCCTCGACCCAGCAAGCGTCCTCGTCGCTAAGACAGCCAGTCGGCGCGTTCTTGGCATCATGAACGACATCGCGATGCACATCGAGTACGCGCTCTACGCCACCGGCGGCCTGATGGACGTTGACGTGATCACCCTGAACCGTGAGCTTCAACGGACATTCCACGGCTACGACGGCCGGTACGCAAGGCCGATCGATCTGGTCCTGGAGCGCGACTCCTCCTGATCACTGCGCTGTTCATCCCCTCAAAGCACTCGGGACTCCGCAAGAGCGCTCCAGAACGGGGGCCAGACGGCAGAGACGCCCACCGAAACGTTTCTGGCGGCTCCCTTTCGCTGGCACCGCAGCGCGGAGCGCTACTCGAAGTGCGAACTCGAACGGCTCGCGAAGGATCGCACTGCCATTGAATGTCGCACCACTCGTCACAGTCAACGGCGACCGAGAGGGCCCGCAGATGTCTCCGGAGCTGCAGCTCGCCATGAGGCGAGGTCGCCCCATTCGTCAGGTTCGCCGAGTGGCCGGGTGTCGTACGCCTCGTAACTCGCGTCCACCTTTGCTGCCCGATGTTTGGCGAGGAACGCTCGCAGTGCTTCGTCGATGAGGGGCAGCGTCAGTCGAGCCGGTGCGCAGGCTCCGAGCGTTCCTCAGGAGTTCAGAATCCACCGTCGTACTCAGGCGTATGCGATTCATGCCGTGAGCATGCCATGCCGGAAGCGCCGACGACTCTGGTTCGAAGCTCGTGCGGTCTTGCTCGAGATATTTCCGATAGACCAGAAAATGGCATAGAACGCAGTAGCGACCCGCGCGACCCTCACGCGACTTTCGGACGTTTCCAAAGATCAACGGGGTCTGATCACGCGCCGCCACGCGGACCAGACCGTGGTGATCGTCGACTCCTTTCTGGGAGATCCGAGACGCGTTGGGCTCGTGATAGTCGGGGTTACATGACGGTGATGGTGCCGGACATTCCAGCTCCCGGGCCGCCGTGGATGACGCAGTGGTAGGGAAACGTTCCCGGGGTGGTGAAGGTGTGCGAGAAGGTGGGAAATGGTGCGCTGGGGCTGCTCTTGACGCCGGAGTCGGCCCATGCGCCGGTGTCGGAGGTGACGGAGTGCTGATCGTTGTCGTCCCATTTCCAGGTGACGGTGTCGCCAACGTTGATCATGCTGTTCTGGGGTGAGAAGGCCGAGCCGGTGGTGAGGTGAACCTCGGTGGTCGAGGTTGCCGGGCCGCTGTCGGGCGGGCATGGGACCCCGGTTGGCAGGGCGAGTGCGACCTCGCCGCCTTTGACGATGAGCAGGGATCCCATCATTCCGGTCATCATGTGGTTGAGAACGTGGCAGTGCATGTGCCACTCGCCAAGGGATGCGTCGTCCGGGGGTCCTCCGGCGCGCATGAAGCTGCCAGATTGGCCGTCGATCGTGAAGACCAGCGAGTTCGCGGGCCCAAGAAGACGCGTGTCTTCGAACTGCGAGACGGGGTGGCTTTGGGGGCTCATCTGGATGGTGGCATGGTCGGTGCCGCTCGGGCCGGGGATGACCCAGCGGTGGCCGTGGAGGTGGAAGGTATGGGTGTCGCTTCCCATGCTGACGACTCCAAAGCGCATCTTCGTAGCGGTGCCGGAGAGGATCGTCGGGGTGTTGCCGAGATACTTGCGACCATTGATGCACATCCCGGCGCCCTTGAGGGAGTGGTAGAGCTGCAGGATGAGCTGCTTGTTCGGTGGGGTGCGGTAGACGGGCAGCAGGAGCCGGCGAAATGCCGTGAGTTCCTTATCGAGCTCGAGAACCATCGGTCCGACCTTCAGCGATACGGCCACCTCGTGTCGGTCATCGTTGTGGTCGTCGGCGTCGGACGCGTGGAGGTGATCGGCGGGCAGCCCGAGCTGGGCTAGGGCGCCTGCCGTCACGAGCGGTGAGGGCTTCAGCGGGAAGGGCCGTCGCATGACCGGGGAGCCGTTCGGGGAACCCCCGGGAACCAAGGCAGGATCGGCCTGGTTCGGCTTCGCAGGGTCGCGGATATCGACGTCATTTTCGGCGTCCTCCGCAGTGTTGTGGATCACGATGATCCCGATCGCTCCGAGCTCGACGTTGTCCATGTCGCAGATCGAGTGGTCGTGGTAGAGCCACACGCCGGCGGTCGACGGCCAGCCGAAGGTCGACCACGTGTACGTGAACGACCCCCCGGGAGGGACCCGGTCGCCCTGCTTGAACTGGCCGCTCCCCCAGATGGCCGCCTCCACGCCAATCGGTTGGCTCGGGTCGGGCGGGGTCAGCGGATACGCGCCGTCGGAGGTCGTCGCAAACACGAAGCCGTGTGGATGCAGGCTGTGTGTGCGCGCCTGCGGCGTTTTCTTGGATCGCGCGTCGGCGTTCTTGAAGTGAACGTGAACCTCATCGCCGACGCTGCACTCGATGACCGGTCCAGGGATCGATCCCATGGTCCCGGATTCCCCGGGGTTGTGCTCGTTGAGATCCCACGGGTTGACCTTGCGGTCGTCCGGCACGGTCCACGCGTCGCTCCCGTCGGCCTTCGCGGGTGGCTTGTAACGACGCAAGATCAGCGCGTCGACAACGTTCGCGCCTTCGCGAAGCGGATTGAACATCGTCATGCTGCGCGGGGCCGTGCCCGCAACGACCGAGGACAACGTCACCATCGCCTTCGGTTGGCCGGTAACGACGTCCATGGTCTGGCCCGTCATCCGGTCAATGTTGTGCGGGCTCAGATCCCAGGGCCGATTCTCAATCTGGATCCAGTACTCAAGGGTCGCCACAGCTGGCCTCCTGTCCGGGAAGATCGCGACCGGCCCAAGCAGCCAGTCCTTGACGATGCCTTCACCTAAGAGAGGCGCCACACGCGACCCTGATACCGCCCTCAGCAACGGTCGATCGATCCGCCGGATCGTCTCGCGTCCGTAGCGCGCGTCCATCGAATTTGTGAGACGGCGATTGCGCCGTCGTCGGTACCGCACCGGCTGGCCAATCCGCACGGAGATTTGCATCTGGGGAACACACTGCCGGATCGCTATCCGGGGGCGGGCCTTCCGCGCTTGACCCGTGCGCTGGCGACATAACTCGCGGAGCGCTTGCTTGCGATGTTGGTGACGGTGACGGTCACCCTCATGACAATGGCTCGCCGCTTGGTCAGCGCCTGGTCGATGGCACCGATCGCTGCCGGGGAGGCCGAGGGGGCGGTGACGGCCATTCGGCTTCCGCAGAGCTCCTTGCCACTGCAAAGGACGAAACGCCGGAGGGGCAGAGCGCCGACCAGGCGGCCGTTGACACGCACCGCTCCATCGAGGCGCACGCGACATGCCAGCCAGCAACGGACCACCACCAGGGCAGAGGTCTCCTTGTACTGCCGCACGAACGTCGGTGGGACGGCGAAGGTGACTTCCCCGCGTGGCTCGAGGAGCTTCAAGCACGGCGCCTCGCCAAAGAGGTCCAGGTCAATCGCGGCCCGGGCGGCCTTCGTTTCCAGCCGATGACATTGGGGGGACCGGAGGAAGTCGGTCTTCCAGACGCTTCCGCCACCGGTCAGGATCCAGGCGACATCGGCAAATGAGTTGCCCGGTGTCGGGGGTTTGCACTGCGATCCCAGCGTCACCGCGGCATACGCCGGGTCAACGGTCGAGACGCGTGCATCCCAACAGGAGTCGTCGAAATGGAGCTTCCCGAAGGCGGGTGAGGCGACGTCGTCCGACACGAGTTTGACCAAGGCGGTCCGCTCTTCGTCGGTCGGCGGACGCACCGCCACGGCCACCGAGGCGAAGGACGTGGCCGCGACGGCAGCGACAATAAACGAGCGGTATCGAGGCGTCATGTCTGCGTAGTGTCCCACGGTCCCAGCGCCGCGCGAAACTGTGCCCTTTCGTCAGTTTCACCCGGTTTCATTCCCGGCAGATTCCTCCCTCAACGACCACCCGTCGACTGACCTGAATGCGCTCGAGCATTCGCCGGTCGTGGCTGACCAGGACCAGCGTTCCCCTGTAGTCCTCCAGCGCCTCCTCAAGTTGCTCGATGGCCTCCAGGTCCAGATGATTGGTGGGCTCGTCGAGCACCAGACAACTCGCCTCCTTCGCGGCCAAGATCGCAAGGAGCGCGCGGGTGCGCTCCCCTGGGGAGAGTTCTTCCACCCGGCGTGTGACACGGTCTGCGTCGAGGCTGAACTTTGCGAGCAGTGTGCGCGCCTCCTCCGGGGTGATCCCTGAGCGCTCCACCACCGCAGCCAGGAGACTGGTGGCCCCGAACAGCGCGGTCCGTTCCTGCTCGACCTCGCCGATCACCACGGACGGGCCCATCCGGGCGACCCCACCCGTCA